>CAZJBG010000090.1:0-10875 GCA_964543925.1 uncultured bacterium | reverse complement strand
GCGCAACGTGATCACCAGTACCAGGAGCAAGATGACATCCACCAGGCCCCACATCAGCACCAGGCGTACCGGTGAGGAGAGGTACAGGTGGCGCTCATACCACACGGAGGTGGTGAACAGCGCCGTGAGGAGCAGGACGGCTTGCAGCAGGTCGTAGCCCAAAGTGATGCGGGCCAAGTGGTTACGGACCCGCCTCAGGGTCTGTTCGATGGCTCGGTAGTTCATGACTGGCTCAGGGCGTAGACAATGATATTGACCCCCATTTTCAGGGCTGCTTCCCGGAGGTCCGGCGGGACATCGTGCACCTGGGGATCCTCCCAGCCGTCCCCCAAATCGGACTCAAAGGTGTA
Organism: uncultured bacterium; assembly: GCA_964543925.1. Lineage (GTDB taxonomy): Bacteria > Fidelibacterota > Marinisomatia > SCGC-AAA003-L08 > TS1B11 > JADFNF01. The sequence goes on along the minus strand of CAZJBG010000090.1, from coordinate 10,525 downwards.
AAAGACGATGAGCCGGCCTTCGTGGAACAGTCCCAGCCCCTGGGGACGCCGGTTGTCATGTTCGTGTACTTTCGGCAGACCATCGGGGAAGGGAAAGATGATGTTGAACAGGGGATGGTCCGGCGGCAGTTCCACCCACTCCTTATCGGGGAAGACCTTGCTCATTTCCCGGTGGAAGGCCTGGTTCATGCCGTAGTTGTCATCGGCGTGGAGGAAGGCCCCGGCCAGGAGGTGGGATCGGAGCAGGTTCGCCTCCTCATTGGTGAAATGGATATTGCCATGGCCCGTCATGTAAAGATAGGTGCTGCCCCAGAAGGTATCATCCCCGATGGCCGCCCGACCTTCTTCGGGAGCAATGAGGATAGCCGTATGTTGGCGGGCATAAGCGATCAGGTTGGGCAGGGAGCTGGGGTCGGCGTACCAATCACCGCCCCCACCGTACTTGAGCCGGGTAATGACCAAGGCGCCGGGCGGGGTTTGGCCCAAGGCTGTGGTCAACAGCAGGGCCAGGATCAGGGTACGGGCCGACCCATGGGGCAACAGCCCGCCCAACGGTTGCGGACGACGTCGTGAACGGTCAGTCATAACGCTCCTTGAAAGAGAGGGGTTCGGTCTGCAGTGTGGTATGCTCGATGGCCCATTGATCCTGCAGATAAACCTGGGTTGCTTTCAGACATCGGGGCCAGTGTCCGGACGCTACGCATTCGTCGGCCAGCTGCAGATGAGCGCTGAGTGCCAAAACGCCGGAGGAAATGGTCCAGATATGTAAATCGTGGATATCGACGATATGTTCCCGGGAAGTGATGGCTCTCTCGATGTCGAGGTAGTTGATTTCGGGAGGCGTGCCCTCCATGAGGATATCGATGGACTTCATAAGCAGCCGCCACGCCCCCCAGAGAATCAGGATAGCGATGAGCACCGAGGCGAGGGTATCGATGGGCGTCCAGCCGGTGAGCAGGATCACGGCGCCGGCCACCATGGCCCCGACACTGCCCAGGGCATCGGCGAGCATGTGGAGGAAGGCTCCTTCCAGGTTCAGGTTATTCCGGTAGGTCCGGCGGATCAGGATAGCGCTGGCGACGTTCACCCCTAGACCGAGGGTGGCAATGACCAGGACGGGGCCCCCGGCAATGGCCTGTGGATGGCCGGTCCGGTGATAGGCCTCGACCAGGATGTAGCCACACAGGAGGACCAGGAAGACGCCGTTGACCAGCGCGCCGATGATCTCCGCCCGGAGGTAGCCGTAGGTGCGATGGGGGGCTTTGGGCTTGAGGGAAAGCCAGCTGGCAAACAGGGCCAGCCCGATGGCGCCCACATCGGTGAACATGTGCCCGGCGTCGGAGAGCAGGGCCATGGATCCGGTGACGAGTCCCCCGGCCAGCTCCACGACCATGTATCCTGCATTGAGCCCGAACGCCCACCAGAGCCCACGGTAGTGGCCCTGCCGGCCTGGTGGAGACGGGGTCTGGCTGGCAGATGAGATCATGGTCTCCTAAGCTACCATTTCTTTGCAGTATTGGTTAGCCATTTTGCCCGCGGTATCGCCGGCAAGCGAATTAGTGGGGGTCGGTGGAGTCCGGTTGAACCTGGTTGCGGCCCTTCTCCTTGGCCTTATACATCCATTCGTCGCTGCGGTTGATAAAGGACTCGGTACTCAGGTCATCCTCAAAGGTCGCCAAGCCAATACTCACGGTGATGTCCCGGATAACCTTGCCATCAATGGGTACGACAATCTTGGTGGCCTGTTGGCGCAGCTTTTCAGCCAGTACCAGGGCTTTGTCGTGAGGCGTTTCGGGCAGGACCACCAGGAACTCCTCCCCACCGTAGCGACCGACAAAATCACTCCGGCGTGTATTGATCTTAAGGGATTGGGCAATTTCATGGATGACGTTATCGCCGGCGAGATGGCCATAGGTGTCGTTCACTTTTTTGAAATGGTCGATGTCAACCATCAGGAGAGAGAGGGCTCGTTTATAGCGTCTGGTACGCTGGATTTCCACCTCGATATGCTCCAGAATGGCCCGTCGGGAGAGAACTTCGCTAAGGGCGTCGTACATGGCCATGTGGGCCAGTTCCGCCTGGAGTTGCTCCAATTCCTGGTCCCCGTCCCACTTTTTCCTGGCATCGGTCAGGGATTTTACAAGGTTGTCCTGGGTCAGGTATGACTTGCCAAGGTAGTCGTAGGCCCCGTGTTTCATGGAATCAACAGCCATCTGTTCGTCACCCTTGGCGGCGATGATCACCACGGGGGCTATCTCCCGGGCCTTGATTTTGCCGAGCCATTCCAGGGCCGATTTTCCCGGGAAGTCGAGATCAAGGATGACAATATCGGGGGCCTGCTGGGCTAACGCCGACTCGACCTGCGGCGAATCAACGGCCTCGCGCACATGGAAGCTGACCGTCTGTTCCCCGGATAGCAGCTCATTAAGGCGTACCCGGGTGGCTTCGTCGCCGTCACAAATTAGAACGGACAGGACGTTGTTTTTCGCCTTGGGATGTTTACTGTTCAATTCCGAATCAGACATGGAGGCTCATACAAATATACGGCATATTGCTCATTCGCTGAGGTCAGGATCTAGGCTTTTAGTTTGTCATGGAAATGGATTGCTCGGTAGTATCGTCCAGTATCTCACTGTGATTAATAAGTGATTATAATAAACTATGGCTCCATTGGAAACATTAATTTTTTACCGTAAAGAAACATTCCCGAGCAGAAGCATGTATGTCTCATTATCAAGGACCACCTACCGACCGGTTTTACAGGCGCTGGCCGGTATGCTGTTGATCTGCTGGCCGGTTGCGACGCTGAGCCAGGCACCCCCCTGGCAACCCAATTCCATTGTGCGGTACTGGGATCTACACATCAACCCCCTGGAATTTCGCACCCCCATCCGGCTAGTGCCCCTGGGGGTGAAGGGGGGACTGGCGCTCTACGGCGGCCCCGGTATGTTCGATGGCCTGCCGCTCTCTCTGTTTCAGCGTGACCAGACGGTGGTATTGCTCGACAGCACCGAATCCGAGGTCGTGTCCATTGGCTCGGTCTTTCGCCGCATGAGTCTGGTCTACGACCTGGATTTGCTGCAGGTCAACCTGCGTCACCGTTTCTGGCCGGTAAGCCTGGTGGATGTCATGGTCGGGGTAGGGCTGCGCACCAACCAGATTCCCTTTTCGGTCGGCCTGCCGGGTAACTGGAAGCCGGAGAACGATGTCTACAAATTCGCACCCGTATTCCACCATGGGCTAGCCACCCTGACCATCAACTACCAGCCGCGGGAACGGTGGTATGTCTACCTCCGGATGGCCCGGGGCGTGGCGCTGGGCAGCGTCTACCGGGCGGATGTCCTTAAACGGTATCTGAAGGGAACCGGCACCAGCCGCGACCTGACCGTCGGGCTGCAACGGTTCGCCAAAGGGGCCGGGAATCCCCGCTATGCCTTTGGGGGTGAGCTCCGGTACCAGCGCCTGGATGTCCCCGAGCTGGCCGACCCGGACCGCATCACGCCCATTGAAGGGCTGCAGCTGCGCTCTCTGGGCCTGTTTTTCACGATGAGCATTGTGTTTGGCGGCCAGCCGACGACCGCCGACCGGGCCAAAAGAGATCTCTACAGCGGCGATTATATGGCTGCCGTCGACAATCTGCGATCCTTCCTGAATCGCTACCCCCGGCATACCCGGGCCAAACGGGCGCGGCGGCTGCTGGCCGTGGCCGAGAAGATGGTCCCTTACCAGCAGCTTGAAATGGCCCGGGCTTTCCAGGACAGTGGGGAGTTTGAGCAAGCGCTGACCTGGTATGACCGTGCCGAGTCCGAGGGTGACACGGCCCTCACGGCTGCCATTACAACGGGGCGGGCCGAGATCGGCTACAGGTACCTCCAGCACGCCGACAGCCTCCTGCGTCAGGGTGACCTGGAACGGACCAGCCGGCTCCTCAGGACCACCGGGCAGCTCCTGCCGGATGATGAAATTCTGGTAGAGCGGTATACCGCCGAGGTGCTCATTCGCCAGGGGCACGGCCTGCGGGCACAGGGAGGCCTCGACGGCGCCCTCCGGCGCTATGACCGGGCCATACGGGCTGATCCCACCCGGCAGGTGGAAATCGAAGGCTACAAGGTGCGCATTGCCGAGGACCTGCTGAGGGAGGCTACGGTGGCCGCCGATCGCTCCGCCCTGGCCCTGGCCCTCCAATCGTTGAGGCGGAGCCAGGAACTGGACCCCCGGCGCAAGGCCCAGATCGATTCCATGGTCGTCCAGCTGGAGAGCCGTCTCGATCGCCTGGCCCAGGGGGAAATCCGGCGGAGTATGGACGCCCAGATGCAGGAGGCCCGGGAGCTGCGCGGCAAGGTGGCACCCACCCGCCCCCGCATCGGCATGCTGGTCTCATCCCTTGAGGATATCCTGGGCAAGCCGGACCACGTGACGCAGGAGACCGACCGCTTCGGCATCAACCACCAGCTGTGGGAATACGGGGGCGGGGAGTATCCCGGCCTCTATTATTTCGAGGATTACATCCTGATGAGGGTGGAGCCCCTGCCCTAAACAGGGCTGAGTAGGCCCGGGGACTGCTGGTTCAGGTGGGGCGCAACCGGATATTTGGGGCACCTGGCGCAGGTAACGTATAGGGCGAAGGGCTACTGGGCATTGGCAGCAATAAGCTGCCCGAGTTTACTGGGGTCGGCTTGATTGTACGATTAGCCCGGTTGCTTGATCATTCGTTCATAATCGTCGTGAGCGCCGATCCAAACCCAAATGAAGTTTTCACCATCCTCAACTGCAAGCGCCCTGTGATTGCGTCCAGCCCGAACTGACCAATGCTTACCAACTTTCTTGAAATGGAGGGATGGATGCGAAGGATCCGTTTTGAGCATCTCAAAGTTCTTTTTCGATACTCTTTGAACGGGTTCTGGAAGGCCCTCGAAGCATTTCCAAAAGCGGCTTGTCGCCCGGTGCATTTAGAATTCTCTGAGCTTCCCCTCAGATTTTTCTTCACGGGCTTCTTTGACCAAGAAGTCCAGTTTTCCAGACTCGGAATCAACTTCAATCTGTCGATCCCATTTTTCCCAGTCCTTTTCAGAGAACCAATTTCTCAGGCGAGAGTATTCATCTTCTGAAAGAGATTCAATTTCAGTCTGAATATCTTCTACTTTTGACATATTAAACGCCTCATTCTTTAATTGTTGGGCCTAACGTTGAAGCTCAGTGGCGCGCCGCTTCACGCCACGTCCAGAGAGATTTCCTTGGTCTGCACCTCCAGGTGTGTCTCGGTCGATTGCTCCTCCATCATAAGGCGGTAGGCGTCCTTAATATTCTCTTCCAGTTCTTCCAGGGTTTCTCCCTGGCTGAAGACGCCGGGCACTTCTTTGAGCCGGCCCACGTACCAGTCTTCGTCAATCCAGTATTCCAGCGAAAAGTTTTGAGCCATTAGTCTACCTCTTTTTATCATGCAGGATAGTAAGTCAGTAACGCTCGGTTGTCAATGGCTATGCCGAGCAGCGGCCACAGTGCCTGGTGGATTGGAGGCGGGGGTATTGAAGGGGGGATGAGTGTGGACAGAGATGGGCTGCCCTTTGCGTGGGGAACGTGGGATAACGGGCTGGCGCGCAGCTGGCGGCATCCGCTTCAGCGGCTTGTTTATACGCCAAGCCCTCCCATACTACCTGCCAAACTCTGGCTTAAAGAACATCTTATTCATGACGTCGCGCGAGAAGTTGTCGAAGATAAGCGGAACAAAGCGCTCCGCTAGAAAGCTCATATTCGCGCTTGACCCCTGACTGTATAGTTCACCCTGCCAAAGAACGCGTCGTTCTGCGTTCGGCGTTTTACGACTGATCTCGATCTCGAAGTAGCGCGGGTAGTGCGTTGACGAGCTAACGCGCGTTTTTCCAGAGGCTGAGTTGGTGCTGCTAGATACGACGGTCTTGCCGTCGCCGATGGAGTGGGAGTAACTAACGACAAGCTGCGCCGATTCCCTGGTCACGGCGGGCGCGAACCCAAGCGACTGCATTTCGTGGGAGATCAGTCGTTGGATGTTCTTTTCGGTCAACGTCTGACGAGAGGCTGGCATGACGATGAACGTAGAGCCGGACCGGATCTCCTCGTAGGTGGCGGTGCTAACCCTACCGCGGTACACGACGCAGCCGGTAGCTGCACCCCCTATAGTAGCGGTGACTAGAAGGGTCGAGAGAAATAGGCGTGCACGTTTGATACGAAGACTACTTAATAGAGAGTGCACTTCTGCTCCATTGTGCTTGTTGTCTAACAAGGAAATTCACCTGCGTGAGACATTAGACCACTAAACATCTGAAATACCAAATCAATACTCCCTAACCTCCAAACTGCTGAAATCATGCTATCGCTGTCTCACATCAGGAGCACTGGCTTGTTGTGGCTCAAGAGCAAATGCACTTTGAAGATTTCATGATTCCAATGTAAACAGTAAACCATCGGGGCGGACAAGTAGGTAGTTTTCAATTACTTTCTTGTCCTTACTTGCCAGGGCACCCGCCAATGATCCCAAAATTACATATTCTGCATCGAGCATGTCGTGTTCAATTCTTAGCCAGAACCTTTCAGAGGTATTTGCTGGTAACTGGCCTTGATATCTCAGAAGCAAATCTAAAGAATAGATGACACGCACCTGAATCCAGCGAAAACAAGCCCAGTCAGAATCGAGAGCATCCGCATTGACCGCATTCGATGGAGCATCATGGTCTAATAGGCTCGTGTAGATTTCTCGGACCTTCTCAACATTAGTAGCCACCTGCTGCTTAGTCTCTTGTACAGCTTCAGGAATGTCACTGTAGGATATCCCATTTAGATGAGGGAAGAAGCCATGCACCATCATGGCCAATTCAAAGAACGTTTTGCTGCCTTGACTAACTAATCCCTCTTGATTCTGCTTTGACTCAAGCTGCTCATCGGTGAACTGAAAAGTATCTGCCCGCAGTCCTTTATGAAAATTGAAAACAACCTTCTCACGACGATCATAGAGCGGGGTGCACGGTCGATGTGTGTTCAATTCGAATCGCAAGAGGGAGCCAACATTAGGGATTAGCTCCACAGGATTGTTAATATCAGGGAATTTATTGAAACAACGCTTTCTACTCGATTTACTCGTGGTAATCAGTTCATAAAACAACACATCAGGCATCAGCGCAGTATGTGTATCACATAGCGATTTGACTTGGTTGGGACTTGCAGCGTCCAAATAACTTTTGTCTATGACTACGTGTGCCATGCTGAAGCCATAACAGTGATTCTATCGTTCCGAATTAAAACCCGAGCAACGTTGATTTTGCAATATAAGCCACCCACAGCCCCCGAAGGCAGGGTTTCCCGGTGCCTGCCAGTGGATCAACGGTCATTCGCTCGAACTGCATGTGTCGCCTATCCCTTCACGACAAATTTAAAGGTGAGATCGTATCTTTTCCCTTGCTTCACAGGTAGGGACAGTTGAATATCTTGATGAAGTGAATTTTCCCCATCGCTGATAGCGCCTGACCACGGGCACTCGGCAGCCCCCCAGCCGCCTGGTGGCAAAGCGACCAGCGCCTTGTCGAAAGCCGGAAGATGGTGCTGCTGAAGTGAGGAGACTTGAAACTTGTAACTAATCCTCACCCCCAGCCCCCCCAGCCTTTCGCCTGATACGTTATGTGCGCCCCCTGCGCGATGGGTATCGTTGGCCGCACCCCCTAGCCCCCAGCCCCTAAAGGATGTGATAGGCCCGCAGCCCCCAGACCAGCTCCGCCAGGGTCACCTTGATGACGCCGAAGGTGGGTACCGCGAAGAGCATCCCCACGGGGCCCATGAGGGAATTGCCGATCATGATCACCACGATGACCACCAGGGGATGCATGCCCACACTGGCGGACATGATCTTCGGTGAGACGAAGAAGTTGTCGATCATCTGGACGATAAGGAACATGAGGACGATGGCGACGGGCACCATGGCCTGTAGGCCGCTGGCCTGGGGCGTCATGAGGTAGGCCAGGATGGCCGGTACCATGCCGACAAAGGGGCCGACGAAGGGGATCAGGTTGGCGAAGCCGGCCAGCATACCGATGATGAAGGCGTAGGGGATGGAGACATCCAGGAGCCAGGAGAGGAGGTAGAGGCCGATGGTGGAGAGGACGCCCACGGTGGCGGCGGCGATGCCCTGTCCCCGCAGGTAACCGCTCACCTGATCATGAATTTTGTCCAGCAGGTTGAGGGTCATCTCAAAATAGGCGTTGGGCACGGTCCGGATAAACCGCACCTTGAATTTCCGGGAATCCATTAAAAGGATAAAGGTGAACACCAGGACCAGGAGAACGTTCATGACCAATCCAACCAGGGCGCCGATGATCCCGGCCAGATCGTCAAGGAGCGATTTCAGGAAGGTCCCGCCACTGGCTACCCAGGAGCCCATGTTGGCCTCCACCATGGGGGCCATATCCTCGGGCATGATTTCCAGCAGCGAAGTTTTCAGGGCTTGCGTGAGGGTTTCGCTGCTCTGTCCCCCCAGGGCCGTGGCCATCGATTTGGCCTCGTTCACCAGGATGGGGGCCAGGAAACTCACCAGGGTTACGATCACCAGGATCATGGCGCCATAGATCGCCAGTACCGCCAACAGCCGACTGTCGGCCAGGTGGAATTCCAACCAGCTCGTCAGAGGCGCGAGGATCGAAGCCAGGAGTAACGCCAGCAACAGGAGTAGCAAAATAGGAGCCACGTGACGCCAAAGGAGCATGACGATGAGCAGGGGGACAATGAATTGCGAGCCTCTCAGGAGGACCTGGAGCAGTTTTCGGGTGGTTGTTTGGGGTTGGGCCGTCACGATAGGGGGCATGACTTAGCCGGGAGAATCGCTTTCTCGGGCCGGCCGAGAGGTCATGATGGTTCCTTGCTGACCTTCTGGGCCTCCAGAAGCAGCTCGTTGGTTTTACGTAGCCGCTGGGCCGTGACCTTGCCCAGGTTCAGCAGGATTTTGTTGCCCAGCTTGGGAAAGCGCGTGAGGATATCTTTCATCTCAGGGCGGAAGAAGGCGATGAGGCGGGTCTCTTCGGTGGCCAGGGCGGAGGCCGAACGGGAAGAATCATCCACCAGGGCCAGATCGCCGAAAAAATCACCATCGCCCAGTTCAGAGTAGACGATACGGTTGTCCGGGTCCTCATTGTTGGCGATCTGCACCCGGCCCTTGATGATGATGTACATCCCGAGGCCGGGATCACTTTGATGGAAGATCACTTCCCCGGTCGTATACTCCCGCCGATGGATGAGATGTTCGATCTCCCGCAGCTCCTTCCTGGACAGGTCGCCGAAAATGGGGACCTGGCGCAGGGCGAAGGCGGTTTCGGATAATCGTTTCTCCCTGTTTCGGAAGATGTTTTCCCAGATGGCGTTGCGCATAATGTTAAGTTGGGACTCAGGTGACTGGTATGTCAAGGCAGTTCGTTCTGAATAAGGAATGGCCGGGCGGGGACGTGGTTTGCAGGTTCTGACGCCGGGCAGACCCGCAGGAACCGGTGGGGCGGGTTGGCGCAGGATGAGGAAGCCCCGGACGACCGCTTCCGGACAGTCCCGGGATCACCCAGCTGAACTTCGGCGCACTTCGAACTGACCCTGAGGGACCCCGTTGGGAGCAGCTGCATGGGCTGTCAAACGGGCGAAAGTTGCTTGCATTTCACCCTTTAATTATATATACTTAGTATGTGGTAAATCATTTAGGCACAACACTTGGGTGTGTGGCGTCTAAGTGATTGGTATTGTTGGGATTGCGCTCATGAATGGCTTCCCGGGAGTTGGTCATTTCCCCCGAAGCTGAGGTGTTGATCCCCTTATCGGCAGTTTTGGCCAAAGTTTGAGCTATGTCTGAATCTATTAACCTGACAGATGTCTTTAACCCGTCTAGTTTTGCTCCACGCTTTGGGCGTGTCGAGAGGGATGCGCGCGAGGAATCCGAGGGGGATGAAGATAACAACCGCGTTTCCTCCAGGCGAGGGCGTGTGGACGATCTGGCAAGGTCCCGCCGTTCGCGGCCGGCTGTCGTGGTTGAATTGGGCCAGCGTGGGCGGGCATCGACTGAGACTGAGCCCGCCGGACCCGGCGACGAAGCAGCCGGGGCAGCGCGGCCTGGCGCCTTAACCTCCCAACAGCAGTTCACCCAGTCGCTGAGATCGCTCACGAACCTTGCCCCAGCCGGCGGGCCAGGTGAAGCGACCGGCGGTGTGGTCACCGTACCGGTTGGTTTGGAGCGGTCCACGGGACCAGCCCTTGGTGGTGTTGGGTCACTACTGCCTCAGGGATCCCGGCGCAACGTTCCACTGGCCGCCAGTTTCGCGGAGACCGCCTTGGGGAATGCTCCCGGAGCGCGCGAGGATATCATTGCCCCCGCCGCACGACCCCCCCTGGGCGCCGATACTTCTGCTGCATCGCAACGGTTTACCTTGGGTGGCAACGGTCCGGTTCGGCCGGGCGCCGCTCCCGGAGTCCAACAGGCTCAGGGAGCCCTTGGCCAGATTCAGGAGCGAACCACCAATCCTGGAGGGGC
>CAZJBG010000089.1:0-10891 GCA_964543925.1 uncultured bacterium | reverse complement strand
GCTGAATCGGCTTGTTGAGGAATGTATTGACCAGGAAATAAAGAATGGTGATGCCCACGGCGATGATGAGGGCGATGAGCGCGCCGCTGGTAAGGGCCGACGACCGGATGGCCGCATCCACGTGGTCCAGGGGCATAATCAGTTCGAAAGCGCCGTGGATATCCCCGGGTCGCCAGCCCTCCATCTTATACCCCAGGGGATCGGTGAGGGAGCCGGTGAGGCTCTCGGACAGGATGCCGTGGCAGCCCATGCAGGTCTCATCCAGTTTGATGGAGCGCAGGTAATGCAGCTGGTTGGCCTCTTCATCGATTTCCCAGAGGGTAGCAAGCTGCTCATCCTCAATCTGGTTCAAGAGACGAGCTTCGAATTCCGTGGGCGTATTATCGGGATTTCTGGGACTGAATGAAGGTGCCTTGAAGCTATAGTTGGAAGCCTCTGCCAGTTCTGCACCCACGAGCAGAGAACGTACCACCGGCACGGCCAGAAACAGCTTGTCCGTATCCCGGAGCAGGGTTCGCATGTCGTAAAAGCCCCCGATGAACATCTCGCCCATCCCATCACGCACCTTTTCCAGCGATAGAGTGAGTTCCTGGGCCTCCGTCACCACCGCCTTAATGGCTTCCTCGCGCAGCTTGCTGCTGGCTACAGTGAAGTTGATAATGAACCCCACTACAAAAATGACCGAGAAGATCATGATCAGCTTGTTCCGGATGGACATTCGATTAAACAGATTCATAATACCACTCATGATACCCTGACTCCCTATCTGGTAAGAGGCGATGACACGTTGGTGGTGCCGGAGAAGCAGCCCCGCGCCCGGTTGTGATGGGGGAATTTCCTTTATCCGCCAAGGTCAATTTCACAACCATCGAGTAAATATGTCGGCAAGATTGATGAATCAGTGGAAACGACGGAACGGCCATGAGCCCCACCGTTTCCGGCAGCCTCATGAGCTTCAAATGCCAGGAAAGATGATGGGTATATTGGAGAGAAGGAGGGGTACAGAAACATATATGGCAGGTTCAAAATCATGTCACCTATCAACTGTTCAGCCTAAAAATCAACCGTTCATTAACCATAGACACATTTTCAGAAGCACGCTAAATTCAGGAAAAACAAAACTCCAAGACCGCTCAGCGTCCTGCCTTCCTCGCGGTTCATGCCCAAGACACATCTGCCCGCGTATGAAGTTAGTCAATATGGTCCTGCGAGGAAAAGCTGTACTGTACATCAAGAACTTCCCTGGCATTCAGATGTATTTGGTCTGAACACCGCCCATCAATGCCCCACCATTCACGGATCGCTGGCGTTTAAGACTTGGCAAATGATAGATTGCAATGTATACCTACCTATCCTTAACGTATTTACTCACGTAGGTTAAATTGGAAATGGCCGCGCGCCTTTCCAGAGCATCAGACAGCATAATCCAAAAGAACAAGAAGTACTTGTCATGATGAATCCCCCAGCCACTCACACCGTCCCCTATCACCGGTTCGCCAGAGGGGCCGTCAGCTTGGGGTTGGTGCTAACCATCCTTTTTAGCCTCTCCCGTTGCGGAGGGGATGGGGCGTCGAGCGGTTCAATTCCCTCACCGCCGGCGTCAACTCCGCCCCAAAGTACACCACCTCCCGCCGCCCAGGTGACCCCACCTGCGCCGCCAACTGCGATCCCGGTCCAGACTCCGCCGCCCCAAGCGGAAACTCCGCTGCCCGTCGCCCTGGCCGCACCTGAGCCGGAAGCCCTCAACGGAAGCCCCGATATCACCCACCGCACCCGGCGGGGAGATACGTTGTGGGAGCTGGCGGAACACTACTATGGCGATGCACAGCTCTGGCCGAACATCTACCGGGCCAACCCGGCCATCGGCGCCAACCCCGACTACCTGATCACCGGGGTCAATATTGCGATTCCATCGCTGGAAGGATCGCCGGGCAACCTCACCGCAGCTGACGCATCCAATCTATACCAGGGGTTTCTGGCGGCGCACCGCGCCTTTCAGGTCCGGGGCGACGAACGGGCCGACCTTTTTCTGCGCCTGTCGGAAAAATATCAGTGAACGTCAATGGGTTAGGTTAAAACGGCGCTGCGCGACGTTGCCTACCTTAGTCGAAAAATGGATGCCGTCCCCTCCTCGGATGGATCACCTTTTATCCCCGTTGCGAGGACAAATCCATGATTCCCCCGGCTAGGGTAGTAGGGACTCTCGGCCCTTCATTTCACATGTGAAATCAGGGAGGTTACTTATGAGCATAAAAGGCATTTGTGGCGTCATCCTCACCACGGATAACATGGAGGGGATGGTTAATTTTTATATAAATATCTTAGGTCTGCCACTTGAAAAAGAAGAACATGGGGATTTAGAACTGCATTACGGGCTGGATTTGGGGACGCTGCACTTTGCCATTCATCCTTTAGCCGATTTTGGAGAGACAGAATCCGGTAACGCCGCGACGAAAATTGCGTTTCAAGTTGAATCGCTGGAAAAGCACGTCATGAAACTTGAAAACCACGGGCATCATCCGGTACACGAACCGCATGACGAAGGTTTTGGGCCGGTGGCATCCTTTAAAGATCCCGATGGCAACTTGATCGAACTGGTTGAATTGAGCTATGAGTTTAAGGGTGGGAATTAGGAACTGACTCTCCATTCTCCGGGAACTGGTCCATAACATACTCCGCCAGGGCGGTGATGGTGAGGCTGGGGTTGACCCCCAGGTTCACCGGCACCATGGAGCCGTCCACCACGTACAACTGGTCGTAACCGTGGACCTTCCCCGAAAAATCGATGACCCCCTGCTCCGGCGTCTCCGACATGACGCAGCCTCCCAGGATATGGGCGGTGGAGGACGCATTGAACACCACCTCCGGCAGCACGCTGAACGGCTCCCCATCCATTTTACTTGCCATCCGGCGGGCAAAATCGTTGGCCACCGGGATGTAGGACGGGACCTTCTTTTCCGTGCGCCAGTGGGAGTTCAACGACCGGCCCCCCAGCCGCCACCACCGGCGTCTGAAGGTAAAGCGCATATAGTTGTCGATGGTCTGCATCACCAGCAGAATAACCGATTTTTCCGCCCAGCCAAAGGGGTAGCGGCTTTTTAGAAAGGTGATGGGGTGGCGCAGGATCGTGGCCAGCCACCGCAGGGGCCGTGGCCACGGCGGGCCCCCGCCCACCAGGGGGGTCCCCAGGCCGTACATGGCATCCTGTCCCCGGCCAAAGCGCACCGTCTCGATGTGGGTATCATCATCGGGATAGACCCCCGAGGTAATGGCAATCCCCTGGGAGTAATCAACATCCCCTTTCCGGGCTGTGGCCCCCACCAGGGCTTCGCTGTTGGTGCGCACGACGTTGCCCAGCTGGCCGGACAACTTGGGCAGCGAGCCCTGCGCCTGGCACTTTAGCAGCAGCTTCACCGTACCCATGACGCCGCCGGAAAAGATGACCCCCGTGGCCCGGTAGGTCCGGCGGGGACTCAGCAGCCCGGTGACCCGCTGGGTGGCCACCTCATAGCCTTCCCGGTGTGAAGGGCGGACATCGGTCACTCGCGTTTCCGGAATGATCCTGACCCCCAACTGCTCGGCCAGGTAAAGGTAGTTGAGATCGAGAGTGTTCTTCGCCCCGTAGCGGCACCCCACCATGCAGCCGCCGCACAACACGCAGCCGGTGCGCTGGGGACCCCGGCCGCCGAAATAGGGGTCGGGGACGGTGACCCCCTCTTCCCCGAAGTAGACCCCCACATCGTTCACATGAAAGGTCTCCCCCTTGCCGATGTCGGCGGCGCATTCCCGGAGCAGCTCATCGGCCCGGGTGACAACTGTGCTGGGCGTGGCTCCCAGCATCCGACGGGCAGTTTCATAGTGGGGCCGCAAAATCTCCTTCCAGTCCGTCTGGCCGGCCCCGCCCCAGGCCGGGTCGTCGAAGACTTTGTCGGGCGGCACCAACAGGTTGTTGGCATAGACCAGGCTGCCGCCGCCGACGCCCACACCGTGGAGGATGAACACATCTTTCATGAGGGTCATGGCCTGGATGCCGTAGAGGAACAGTTTTGGCATCCAGAGATATTTCCGCAGGTTCCAATTGGTTTTGGGGAAGTCGGCGGCGCGGTACCGTTTCCCCTGCTCAATGACCGCCACGCGGTAGCCCTTTTCGGCCAGCCTCAGGGCCGCAACCGACCCGCCAAAGCCTGAACCGATGATGATGTAGTCGTACGTTTCAGGCACAGATTTCAGGGGCGCAGAACTAACGTCCGCTGCGGACGGGGGCTATGGGGGGCCGAACCGGCCGGCTGGCGCCCTTGCGTCGACGCGATTTAGGCTGCTTGGCAGCCATGGAGTCGGCCGTGGGATCGACGGCCCTGACGACCTCGTTATGAAACGCCTGGCGAATCCCCTTGTGGTCCCCCCGCTCACGGGTGGGATGGACCCGGTTGGTGAACAGCACCACCACCAGCTCCCTTTCCGGGTCGATCCAGATGGAGGTGCCGGTATACCCGGTGTGACCAAAGGAAGGCGGCGAGAACAAATCACCGGCGCTGGCGGTGGCCGACGCCATCTGCCAGGCCAGGGCCCTCCCCGAATCCGGGGGCATCTCCTGGGGCCGGATGAACTCCGTGATGGTTTCGCGCTGCACCAGTCGTTTGCCGTCGGCCAGCCCCCCAGCAAGATACATGTGCCCCAGTTTGGCCAGCTGGTTGGCCGGGGCAAAGACCCCGGCATGGGACGAAATACCCCCCAGGAAATAAGTGTTCCGATCGTGAACCGTACCTCGCGTCAGTCCTTTGCGTAGGTTATCATTGAATACCTCGGTGGGCACAATGCTGTCCATCCACTGGACCGGTGGCGTGTAGCCGGTATGCTCCAACTGCAGGGGCTCAAAGACCCACTCGCGGGCCAGTTGGTCAATTTTTTCCCCCGTGGTCAGCTCCGCCAGGGCCGTGAACAGGATCAGTCCCAGGTCGCTGTAAACGTAATCGGTGCCCGGCTGGAAGGTCAGCTGGGCGTTGATAATGTTGTCCAGCACCTCATCAGGTTTGATGCCCAGCTCCCAGTACTTTTCATACCAGGGCAGTCCCGAGGAGTGGGTGAGCAAATGGCGAAGGGTTATCTGTTCCTTCCACCGCCCCCTGAACGCCGGGACGTAATTCTGGATGGGCTCGTCCAACAGCATATAGCGCCCCTCCACCAGTTTCATGGCCACCGTCGCCCCCACCAGCACCTTGGTCAGGGAGGCCAGATCATAGATGGACGCGGGCGTTACCGGCCGAGCGCCCGGCTTGTAGGTAAAGTGGCCGACGCCGGTGTCGACCAGGGTGACGCCGCCCTGGGAGATATACACCTGGGCGCCGGGAGTGATTCTATCATCGATGGCGCTGTCCAGGACCGCAAAGGCCCGGCTGAAATCGTACCGGCCGGCCAATGGACCGGCCCCCTTGGCGATGGCATCCCTGGAGTGACCACTGCCCCTGACGTGCGCTGCATCCAGGGTCACCGGGAGCCGGCCGGTGATGGGGGCCCGGCCGTAGAGGGCGTCGGCCATGGCCTGCATGCTGCCCAGCCCGTAGCCGTAACCCGCCAGGTAAGTGGGGATAGATGTGAGGGCCGGCAGGTAGGGGCTGCCGAAACTCACCACGGCAAACTTGACGTCGGCCTTGTGCAAGGCGTCCAGGAGCTGTTGGTGACTGGGATCGATGGTGCTCCCGCCCTTGTTCATGCGAATGTGCACCACGGCTGTCACGAGGGTCCGGGATGAGGCGGTGGCCGTTTTCACCAGCTGCCGAATCCGCGGCTGCGTCAGCGGTTCGTTCACGACCAGGGTCTCGACCCTCCCGCGCCCTTCGGTCTGTTCGATATTGCGCCAGAAGGGACGGGTCCGCTCCTTTAGATCCTCATCCATGGACATGAGGATGTGGGTGACGGTTGCTCCCTCCTCCGGCCTGAAAGGGATCAGGGCCGGTTCATCCTTCACCAGGGTGATGGATTCCCGGGCTATCTTTCGGGCCACATCGTCCGATGCCGACTGGCCAACCTGCCGTTGAATGTTCTCCCAGCCCAGCTGGCCCCGCTCCTTAAACAGGCCCAGCTCTTCCTTGAGCGTGAGGATGCGGGTCACGGAGGCCACAATCCGCTCCCGGCTGATGCGCCCCGCCAGCACCGCCTGCTCAATGGCATCGATGGTGGGGATCACGTACAGCGGCAACAGGATGATGTCATGGCCCGCCTCAACGGCCCGGACGGCGGCCTCCCCGGTCCAGTTGCCCTGGTTGATGGCGTCCATCTCCAGGCCATCGGTAATGATCAGGCCGTCGAATGCCAACTCACCCCGCAGGAGGTCATGGGTGATCACCGGCGACTGGGTGGCCGGACGGTTGGACGGGTCCAGCCCGGGCACGGTCAGGTGCCCCACCATGATCATCTTCACCCCGGCCTCCACCGCCGCCCGAAAGGGAAGCAGTTCCAGTTGGTCAAGGTCGGATCGGCTGCCGGGGATCACCGGCAGAGAGGTATGGCTGTCGGTGGCGGTATTCCCATGACCGGGGTAATGCTTGGCGCAGGCCACCAGACCGTGATCCTGGGCCCCCCGGATAAAGGCCACACCCATACGCGCTACCAGCTGGGGGTCATCGCTATAGGCCCGAAAATTGATAATCGGATTAGCGGGGTTGTTATTCACATCCATCACCGGGGCGAAGGCGATATGAATGCCCAGGGCTCGGGCCTCCTGGGCCGTAATGCGCCCCTGCTCATAGGCGCTGCCCTCGTCAAAGGTGGCCGCCACCGCCATATTGGCGGGAAACGTCGTAGCCCCCTCCACCTGCTGCCCCAGCCCCCGCTCCAGATCGGCGGCCACCAGCAGGGGAATCGGCGCCAGACGCTGGAAGGCCTGCAGGTTGGTAAAGGTGCCGGCCACATTGCCGCGATAGGTGATGAGGCCGCCGACCTGTTCGTCCCGCACCCATTCAACCACCCGCCGGCGGTAATTGTCATCGGCGCTGTAATAGTGGCCCTCCACCCGCACCATGACGAGCTGGGCGATCTGTTGCCGCAGGGTCAATTTTCCGGCCCTCACCGGCTTTTGATACCAGACGTCAGGTTTGCCATCCAATGAAGGCACATGGGCACAGGTCGCCATGAGCAAGGCGAACAGGCCGGTGATCATCAATCGACTAATCTTCCACATACACTCGCTCCACTCGACTACCCAGGCGCACCAGGAGTTCATAAGGTATGGTTCCGGCCAGACCGGCCTGAGACTCCACCCGCAGTCGGGGGTCATCGGACAGGCCCCAAATCAGGGCCTGTTCCCCAACCGGGGGGGGCTCCCCGCCGGGACCGAACTCGCTCAGGTCAATACTGATCATGTCCATGGATACGCGGCCCAGGATCGGAACCACCTTCCCGGCCAACTGGACCACCCCGCGCCCCGAAAGACCCACGGGCAGACCGTCGGCATAACCCACCTGGAGCACCCCCATCTGCGTGGCCTGGGGCGCCCGGTAGCTGCGGCCGTAACCCACCGGCATACCTCGCTGCAAATTCTTTGCCAGCACCAGGGGGGCCTTCAAGTCCATCACCGGCTGCAGGTCAAAGGGGGGCTTGACGTGCTCGGAGGGGGCCACCCCATACAGGAGCAGGCCCGGACGGACCATGTTGAAGTGGCTCTCCGGCTCCTGGATGATGGCCCCGCTGTTGGCCATGTGGAAATATTTCACCGGCAGCTGGAGTTTGCGGGTCATATGCACAAACTGGGCGAAACGTACCAACTGATAGCGCATATAGCTCGGCTCGGCCTCATCAGCCGTGGAGAAGTGGGAATAGAGGCCCTCCAGGGTGATGGCCCGGTGATCTTTGATCTCCTCCAGCGCCTCCACCGCCTCCTCGTAGGGAATGCCCATGCGGCCCATGCCGGTGTCGACCTTCAGATGGCCAATAAACTCGCTGCCGTGGGCCGCGTGGTGATCCGCCAGGGCGGCAATATCCTCGCGGGTGTGAATGCTCAGGCGAATGTCGTGCTCGAGGTAGGCGCCCAGCTGCTCAGGATCAAACCGGCCCATGTGAAGGATCATCTGCTCCAACCCGGCCGCGCGCAGGTCGACGGCTTCCTGCATGAGGGCGACCCCGAAGGCGGCGGTCCCCGCAGCGGCCAGGGCCTGGGACACGGGGATCATGCCGTGACCGTACCCATCGGCCTTCACTACGGCCATGACCTCTGCATTCCCCACCAGCCCGGCGATGTGGCGAAAGTTGGACTTGAGCCGGCTCAGGTGGATATCAGCTCGCGGACCGAAGATGGTGTGCGCTCCAGCTATGTTTGAGGTTATCGCTATCGATGGCCAGGTCGTTGAGGCGCGCGGCGATGAGGGCTGCGCCGAAGACCGGATCGATGTCGGGGGTGCGCCAGGTGATCCGGGGAAGATCGTAGCCCAGGGCGTGTTCCAGCATCCGCCGGAACAGGCCGCTTGAAGTGATGAGGCCGCCGTGGATGCCAAGGGTCATGTCATCGCTGCGCAGCCCGGCCGCCTCGATCATCTGCAGCAGCTCCTCCCCCAGCTCCTGGGTCCCTTCCTGAAGGATGGCCAGGGCCACCTCGTTGCCCCCATCGGCCAGCTCACAGACGGCCTGCCCCAGGCGGCTAACGGTGGCAATAGTATCGGGCCCCTCACCGGCCGAGCGGGCGGCTTCCTCAAAGGTTGTGGCGCTATAATTATCCAGCACCTTCCGGCGGAGAGCCTCCAGATCGTCGTCCCCGGCGTCTTCGTTCAGAACGAGGTGGACCATGACCTTTTTGCCCATCCAATAGCCGCTGCCCGGGTCGCCGCCCAACTGGGGGCCCCGGCCGCTGGCGCGGTGGATTTTGCCGTCCTCGTCCCTGGCCCACCCGATGGCCCCGGTACCGACGCAGACCAGCACCCCCGGCGCGGCGCCCCACACGCACTCGTAGGCCGCCTCGACATCGGAGGTGATCATGGCCCGGTCGGACAGTCCCAGGCGATCCAGTTCCTTGAACAGCCGCTCACGGGCGTCGAGGTTACTCACCCCCGCCACCCCCATGTTCACCGAAGCCACGTCCTCCAGGGACAGAGCCGCCCCAGCAGCCAGGTCCTGGATGAACTGGCCCAGGATGGCCGGTGAGTCGCCGCTGGGATCGCTGAGGGAGCTGGCCCCCGTTTCCCGGTAAAGGAGCAGCTCCCCGGCCTGGGTAAACACCACGCCCCTGGTCCGGGAGGCCCCGCCGTCGATGCTAAGGATGTTCATGATTCACAGCAAATCCACGGTGAGGGTCGCGGTCTATATTTCCGATGGGGTGCCCGTGGCAAACCATTGCCGACATATGGATGGCCCCTGCCCCTGCCACTGCCACTGCCACTGCCACTGCCACTGCCACTGCCACTGCTACTGCTACTGCCACTGCCACTGCCACTTCTTCAATGCGCCTCATACCAGCTGGGCCCATAGCCACAATCCACTTTCAGGGGCACGTCCAGTTCCATGGCCCCCTCCATCTCCGCCACCACCATTTTTCGCAGGCGGTCCACCTCATCCTCGGGGGTTTCGAACAGCAGTTCATCGTGAATCTGCAGGATCATCAGGGAGCGAAAGCCTTCCTCCATCAGCCGCTTATGGATGCGGATCATGGCGATTTTGATCATTTCGGCGGCGGTTCCCTGGATGGGCATGTTCACGGCCATGCGCTCGTCGGCGCTGCGCAGCCGGTGGTTGCCGGACCGGAGGTGAGCCATCTTCCGGCGCCGTCCCAGGAGGGTGCTGACGTAGCCATCGTCACGGGCCTGAGCCAGCAGATCGTCGACGAACTTGCGGATACCGGGATAGGTGTTAAAATAGCGGTTGATGAGGTCTTGCCCCTCCTGGATGGAGATGTCGAGCTCCTGGGACATTCGAAACGGCCCGGCCCCATACATGATGCCAAAATTCACTACCTTGGCTGTGCGGCGCATGTCGACCGTCACCTCCTGCGGGGGGACGCCAAAGACCATCGACGCCGTTTGGCTGTGGATATCCTGTCCCTCGTGAAAGGCCTGCAAAAGGGTCTTTTCCCGGGCCAAATGGGCCATGATGCGCAGCTCGATCTGCGAATAGTCCGCCGAGAAAATGCCCCACCCCGGCTGCTGGGCCCGAAAGGCCCGCCGGATCTCCCGGCCCTGTTCGGTACGGATCGGTATGTTCTGAAAGTTGGGGTTGCTGCTGGAGAGCCGTCCCGTAGCGGCCACGGTCTGGCTGAAGGAGCTGTGCACCCGGCCGGTCTCGGGCTGCACCAGGGCCGGGAACGCGTCGACGTAGGTCGATTTGAGCTTCTTCACCTGCCGGTAGTCCAGGATCAGACCGGGGAGGGGGTGCTGGCTTTTGAGCATTTCCAGAACGGTGACGTCGGTGCTGCGCTTGCGGATTTGCTTGAGTCCCAGCTGGTCGAACAGCACCACCCCCAGCTGCTGGGGCGAGTTGATGTTGAACTCGGTACCGGCGGCCTCAGTGATCCGGCCCTGCAGCTCGCCGATACTCCCTTCCAATTCCCCGGACATCTTTTCCAGTAGCGGCAGATCGAGGAAGACGCCGTTCTGCTCCAGCTTGATCACCGCCGGGATGAGCGGCACCTCGATCTGGTCATTGGTGGTGATCAGATCGCTGTCGGCCAGCTGCTGTTTCAGGAGGGGGTACAGCAGTCCAACGATGTCGGCATCTTCGGCGGCGTAATAGGCGATATCATCCAGCGGCACCTCCGCCATGGATAGTTGCCCCTTGCCCTTTTTCCCGATGAGCTGTTCAATGGGGACCATCGTATAATTCAGGTATTTTTGGCTGAGGGTGTCGAGCTTGTAGCTGGGCGCCTCCGGGTCCACCAGATGAGCGGCGATCAGGGTGTCAAAGGCGATGCCGT
>CAZJBG010000088.1:0-11137 GCA_964543925.1 uncultured bacterium | reverse complement strand
TCAACCGTGTGAAAACCTAAGTTAAGGTCAATTTCTATATCGTTACTATCCCGCCAGGTACCGCCATCGACGCGCCACATTGCTCCGGCGACTATAGCCTCGGTCGGTGAGATTGTAACCTGCAATGAACCGAACTGCCGGATATAAGTACCGGTAGTGGTAGTTGTCTGACCGTAATTAATCTGAACAGTGTGGCTATTGGGCTCATTCCAGTTAAATAGTGGTTTATAATCAACCGTATGTTGACCAACCGGAAGGGGTCTCGATATACTGTTGCTGTTTCGCCATGGGCCGCTGTCTACACGCCACTTGGCACCAGCGTCAACAACTTCGGGCGGGGAGATAGTAATCTGCACCGCACCGGCTCGGATATATGCTTTTGAAATGGTGGTCGTCTGGAGGTAGTCAATCTGGACGGTGTGGTTGTTGGGCTCAATCCAGTTTGTAATCTGCTTATACTCAACGGTGTGAAGGCCTACGGCAAGATTGGGTTCTGTATCGTTACTGTCGTGCCATATGCCGCCGTCTACGCGCCACTGGGCGCCGGCGGCAACAGGTTCCTGCGGCAATATTGTGACCTGCAGCGACCCTCTCTGCCTGATATAAGTTCCTGTAGCAGTAGTGATCTGAGCGTGATTAATCTGGACGGTCTGGTTGTTGGGCTCGTTCCATCCATAGATGGGTTTATACTCAACGATATGAGAACCAACCAGTAGGTTAGTTATTATATCGTTGCTGTCGTGCCATGGGCCGTCATCAACACGCCATTGTGCTCCGGCATTGTTGGCATCGTTAGCATCAATAGCCTCCGGCTGGTAAATTGTAACCTGTAACGAACCTGATTGAAGATAGGTTCCGGAAGCGGAAGTAGTCTGACCAAAATTAATCTGCACCGTTTGGCTGTTGGGCTCATTCCAGTTGCTGATTTGCTTATACTCAATGGTATGCATACCTATCGCAAGGTTAGTTTGTGTATCATTACTATCGTGCCAGGGGCCTCCATCGATGCGCCACTGGGCCCCGTTGTCTATAGCTTGGGGCGGGGAGATTGTAACCTGCAGTGAACCGGTCTGGATATAGGTTCCCGAAATGATAGTCGTCGGACCATAGTTAACCAGGAGCGTTTCGGAGTTGGGCTCATTCCAGTTGGTGATTGGTTTATACTCAACGGTGTGAAAGGCTACGGCAAGATTAGGTTCTGTATCGTTACTATCGTGCCAGGCGCGGCCATCGACGCGCCACTGTGCTCCTTGATCGACGGCCGCCTGCGGAGAGATTATAACCTGTAATGAGCTGAATTGCCGGAGATAAGTACCGGTAGCGGTTGTAGTCAGACCGTGATTAATCTGGACGGTTTCGCTGTTGGGCTCACTGAAGCCGAAGATCGTCTTATATTCAAGCGTATGAGAACCTGTTGTAAGTTCAGTTTCTATATCGTTACTGTCGTGCCAGGTACCGCCGTCGACTCGCCACTGTGCTCCTGCATCGTTAGCCTCGGGCGGTAAGATTGTTATCTGCAGCGAACCTGTTGGTATATACAAGCCGGCAGCTATAGTTGTTTGTTCGTCATATACCTGTAGGATCTTGGTGTCGGGCGTTTTCCAATCCGGTATAGGTTTGAACTCGACGGTATAAGGGCGGCATACGAGAAGATTGGGTTCTGTGTAATCGTTGTCCCGCCAGGGGCCTCCATCGATACGTGCCTGTGCTCCTGCATCATTAGCATCGATTGGAAAGATCATAATCTTTAAGGAGCCTCTCTGCAGAGTATAAGTTCCTGTGGTTAAGGTCATCTGACTATCATAAATCCCGATAGTTTCGCCAGGAGGTTCATTCCAGCCGCAGGTTTGCTTATATTCGATCGTATGAGAACCTACTGCAAGGTCAGTTACTATATCGTTACTATCATGCCATATTCCACTATCGACACGCCACTGGGCATTGGCATCAATAGCTTCCTGAGGTTGGATTGTAACCTGTAACGAACCTGTCTGCTCTATTGACGGGCCATCGTTGGCATCGCTTTGGATGATGGTCTCTTGCGAGTTTAGAGAAGAGGCGGAAGCCGGGGCGGGTTGAAAGGACACCAGAGCAAGAGATAGACCGGCAGCTAAGAAGTAAAAGAGTGTTTTCGTGCCCGTTAGCTTGTGAAGAATATGTTTTTGTGCACAGAGAAAGGGCACTGAAACAGAGAATAATCTCAACAATCGTATTATCACCACACCTCCTAAAAGCAACCAAATCAACGGAGAGCACTACAATGGCCGAAAGGACTGCTCTTAAGTATTGTAATAAAAGCAAATTATATCAAATCAGGGCGTCAAAAGCAAGGAAATTATAGGATATTTTTTGAGACTGCTGCGTCGCAGTATTTGCAATGACGTAGAGGCTATCCTTTTCCCTGCTGCTTTATGTTTCTTGCCATTTCGTTAATCCTCCATTCGATTGATGATAGTATCCAGAACTTAAAGTGATTTATGCGCATCTGGCAGTGTATGAGGTATATGATTTTTAACGATAATGTTACGGTAGCCACCTCAATCATCAAAAGCCTCAGCCTTTCTCCTGCTATAACCGAAACAGCTACAGAGACGGCGATTATGACAATAAATATGGCATTAAAGAGCTTTGTTCGAAATTTTGGAACGCCGCCGATTTTGCCTATGATTGCTCTGACCCGCTCTTTCTCCTTTAGGAAGTTCTCTAACTCGTGCTTCAAGTCACTTATTTCGTCTTCTGGTTTTTGGTACTGCTCTTTCATTAGTACTCCTTTTGCTTAAAAGAATTAAATTCGTTCCTTTTTTATGTTTCATTCCAAAAAGAATAACCTTAAGAAAGAAAAATCCCAAATAAATTCATGTTACTAAATATTTTTTGAGCCTGTCTGTTTGCCTGGCAGCCGGCGATGGCGGGTAAGAATAAAGAATATCTGGCTTGGCCATCCCACTTGGGAGAACAAGGAACGACGAATAATGAAGGTATTCGGCGGCCGGATTCCTGGCATCTCTGTAATGACCGTAGTAATAACAGATTCCAGCTCCCCTGACAGAATCGAGGAGCAGGAATTTCAATCTTCAATTGGCCGAGACAGAGTATTACATTCCGGTTAGCTAAGGCGTTATGGTTTCAAGAAGCCAATCGTAAGCGAGAATTCTAAAGTCAAAGAAGTCTATGAAACCATCGCCGAAGTCCGAGTCAATATCTGCAGATGGAAGGGCTGGGGATTGTAACCATTGGTTAGCTATTACCTCCAGGTCCTCGTAATAAACGATACCATCGCAGTTAAAGTCCGCAGCGGAAGTGCCATCGGGGCATATTTTTGTCAGAGAAATATCGTAACCTGCCGAGACAGGCGAGTAAGTGGTTCCTATAATTATGAATCCACCATCGGAGGTCTGTTGAATGTCAGTGGCATAGTCCCAAGCGGTGTCACCGAATGCCTTTTGCCACTGTTTCTTTCCATTCGGGTCGGTCTTTATGAGATAAGCATCGGCGAATCCCCGGCCATAGGAGCGCGTCTCACCGGCAATTATGTATCCACCGTCGGATGTCTGTTGAACGGAATAAGCCAGGTCATCACCACTACAAATGTCGTCGGTACCCGGGAAGATATTTGACCACTGTTGGTTTCCAAATTGGTCGGTTTTTACCAAAGCAACATCGCGTTGATATGTTCCTTCGGCGATGCACCAGTAGGAGGTGTAGCCGGCAATTATGTATCCACCATCGGATGTCTGCTGTACAGAATAGCCGATGTCATCATTTGTTCCATCGATTGTTTTTTGCCATTGCAATTCTGTTCCGGGATCGAGTTTTATAAGGTAAATATCCCTCATCCCTACACCGAAAGATTCAGTGTAGCCTGCAATTATGTATCCACCATCGGATGTTTGCTGTATCGACCATCCATGGTCATCTCCGGCTCCTCCAAATGTTTGTTCGAACTCCGTATTACCATTTGAAAGGGTCTTTACAAGGTAAACATCATATTCTCCGGCGCCAAAAGAGAAAGTTAGGCCGACAATTACGAATCCTCCGTCGGAGGTCTCCTGAACGGAATAGCCTTCATCCCAAAATGCACCTCCAAAGTATTTGTCCCACAGGAGCCTTCCGGTTGGACTTATCTTTAACAGATAAACATCAGATTCGCCATTGCCATAGGAATAAGTGAAGCCTGTGATTACGTATCCACCGTCGGAGGTCTGTTTAACTGAATATGCGAGGTCCCAATCGTCACCGCCATAGTACTTTTGCCAATCTATATTTCCATCCGGGTCGGTCTTTGTCAGGACAATATCGTAATCGAATGAGGTATTTGAGAAGCTGTGGCCGACAGTTATATATCCACCGTCCGAGGTTTGGCTGACTGACTCTCCATATTCCCAATCGCTTACTCCAATGTTGGTTTGCCATTGTATAGGTGGTGAGCCGGTAGGTTTGCGTTTGATATAAGTTACAGTATAGGTTGTAGTCTGCTCATTAAAAATCTGAACGGATTCGTTAGCAGGTACAAGCCAGGCGTTACCGATCGGCTTGAACTCAATCGTATGGAAACCTACTACGGTAAGATTCGGTTCTGTATCGTTACTATCATGCCAAATGCCGCCGTCTACGCGCCACTGTGCATTGGCATCGTTAGCCTCCGGGGGCAAGATAATAACCTGCAACGAACCTGAGTGATAGATATAAGTATCGGTAACAGTTGTAACCTGAGCGTAATCGATTTGTATTGTCCGGCTATTGGGCTCGTTCCAGCTAAATAGTGGTTTATAATCAACGGTATGTTGACCAACCGGAAGGGGTCTTGATATACTGTTGCTATTTCGCCATGGGCCGCTGTCTACGCGCCACTTGGCACCAGCGTCAATAACTTCAGGCGGGGAGATAGTAACCTGCACCGCACCGGCCCGGATATATGTTTGAGAAATGGTGGTCGTCTGGAGGTAGTCAATCTGGACGGTGTGGCTGTTGGGCTCAATCCAGTTTGCGACAGGTTTATATACAACGGTGTGTAGTCCTACGGCAAGATTAGGTTCTGTGTCGTTACTGTCGTGCCAGGTACCGCCGTCTACGCGCCACTGGGCGCCGGCGGTAACAGGTTCGGCCGGCAATATTGTGACCTGCAGCGACCCTCTCTGCCTGATATAAGTGCCGGTTGTAGTAGTCATCTGAGCGTGATCAATCTGGACGGTCTGGTTATTGGGTTCGTTCCAGCCGTATATTGGCTTGTACTCAACCGTTTGAGAACCAACGGGAATGCCAGTCTGTATTTCATTACTATCGTGCCAGGGGCCTCCATCGACGCGCCACTGCGCTCCGACATTGTTGGCATCGTTAGGATCGAGAGCCTCTGGCTGCAAGATAAAAACCTGCAGCGAGCCTATCAGGATATATGTTCCCGAAACGTTAGTCGTTAGATCTTGAGTAATCTGGACGGTGTGGCTGTTGGGCTCATTGAAGTCGGGGAGCGGCTTATACTCAACGAAATGAGAACCTACAGTAAGGTCTACTAAATCGTTGCTATCGCGCCAGGTACCGCCATCGACCCGCCACTGCGCATTTGCATCGTTAGCCTCCGGTGGATAGATTGCAACTTGTAATGAACCGAACTGCCGGATATAAGCACCGGAAGTTGTGGTAATCTGGCCGTGATCAATCTGGACGGTCTGGCTATTGGGTTCGTTCCAGCCGAAGATCGACTTATACTCAACGGTATGAGAACCTACCGCAATGTCAGTTGCTGTATCATTACTATCGTGCCAGAAGCCTCCATCGAGGCGCCACTGCGCATTTGCGTCTATAGCTTCGGGCGGTGAGATTGTAACCTGTAACGAACCTGTCTGGATATACGTTCCTGAAGTGGTGGTCGTCTGACCAAAATTGACCACGAGCATTCCGTTGTTCGGCTCATTCCAGTTGCTGATTTGCTTATACTCAACATTATGCAAACCTATCGCAAGGTTAGTTTCTATATCGTTACTATCCCTCCATGTACGTCCGTCGATGCGCCACTGTGCCCCGTCGTCTAAAGCTTCCTGGGGCGAGATCGTAGCCTGTACTGAACCGGCCTGGATGTAGATTCCGATAGTGGTGGTCGTCTGACCGGAATTAACGAGAAGCATTTCACTGTTTGGTTCATTCCAGTTAGTGATGGGTTTATACTCAACGGTGTGAAAGCCTACGGAAAGATTGGACTCCGTATCGTTACTGTCGTGCCAGGGGCCTCCATCGACCCGCCACTGCGCATTTGCATCAATAGCGGCCTGCGGCAAGATTATCACCTGTAATGAACTTAACTGCTGGATATAAGTGCCCGTAGTAGTTGCGGTCTGAGCGTAATTAATCTGGATATTCCGGCTGTTAGGCTCATTCCATCCGAAGATCGTCTTAAACTCAACAATATGGGGACCTACCAGAAGGTCAGTTTCTATATCGTTACTGTCCCGCCAGGGGCCTCCATCAACCCGCCATTGTGCATTGGCATCTACAGCTCCCTGCGGAGAGATTATGAGGTGCAGTGAACCTGTGGGGATATACGTTCCTGAAGTTATGGTGGTTTGAGCGAAATCGATCTGAACCGTCTGGCTATTTGGCTCATTCCAGTTGCTGATTTGCTTATACTCAACGGTATGCAAACCTATCGCAAGGTTTGTTTCTATATCGTTATTATCGTGCCAGGGACCGCCATCGACACGCCACTGCGCGTTTGCATCTATAGCTTCGGGCGGGTAGATTGCAACCTGCAAGGAACCTGCCTGGATATATGTTCCCGAAGTGATAGTAGTCTGGCCATCGTTAATCTGTACAGTCTGGTTATTGGGTTCATCCCAGTTGTTGATTGACTTGAACTCAACTGTATGAGAAGCTACTACAAGGTTGGTTTCTATATAGTTACTATCGTGCCATGCGCCTCCATCGACCCGCCATTGCGCATTGGCGTCATTAGCTTCAGGCGGGTAGATTGTAACCTGTAACGAACCTCTCTGCCTGACATAAGTGCCGGTGGTCGTCGTAGTCTGCCCTTCAAAAATCTGTAGCGTTTCATTAACAGGCGGATTCCAGTCGGCAATATTACTATACTCAACCCTATGAGTACCTACGACAAGATTAGGTTCCGTATCATTACTATCGTGCCAGGGGCCGCTGTCTACACGCCACTGCGCATTGGCATCTACAGCTTCCTGCGGGTAGATAAACACCCGTAATGAACCAACCTGCTTGACATAAGTTCCGGAAGTTATAGTAGTCTGGCCGTGATTAATCTGGACGAGCTCGTTAGCAGGCGTATTCCAGCCGGTGAGCGATTTGTACTCAAGGTTATGAGAACCTACGGCAAGGCCGAGTTCTATATCGTTACTATCATGCCAGGCGCCGCCATCGACCCGCCACTGTGCTTCGGCATTGTTGGCATCGTTAACGTCTATAGCTTCGGGCGGGTAGATAGTAACCTGTAATGAACCCGTCGGGATATATGTCCCGGTTGTAATTGTAATCTCATTGTAGTCGATTTGTACTGTCTGGCTATTGGGCTCATTCCAGTTGTTGAGCGGCTCGAACTCAACGTTATGAGAACCTACCAGAAGATTAGTTACTATATCATTACTATCGTGCCATGTGCCGCCATCGACCCGCCACTGTGCATTTGCGTCTATAGCTTCCTGCGGGTAGATAGTAACCTGTAATGAACCTTTCGGGATATAGGTTCCGATCTTTGTGGTCGTCTGACCGAAATTAATCTGAACCGTTTCGTTAGGAGGTGTATTCCAGCCGTTGACAGGTTTGTACTCAAGGTCATGAGTACCTACGGAAAGGCCAGTCTTTGTATAGGCATTGTCATACCAAATGCCGCCATCGATTCGCCACTGAGCTCCTGCATTGATAGCCACCTGTGGCAAGATAATCACCTGCAACGAACCTGTCTGGACATATGTTCCGGTAGTGGTGGTTGTCTGAGCGTCATTAATCTGGACGATCTGGTTAACAGGCGTATTCCAGCCGGGGATGGATTTGAACTCAACCGTAAGAGGGCCTACGAGAAGTCCAGTCTCTATATAGTTACTATCGTGCCATGCACCGCTATCGATCCGCCACTGTGCGCCTGCAACGACAGCAGCCTGCGGCAAGATTGAAACCTGCAAACTCCCTTTCTGCGGGACATAAGTACCGGTAGTTAATGTGCCCTGACCGTGATTAATCTGTACCGTTTGGCTGTTCGGCTCGTTCCAGCCGGTTATCACGCTGTACTCGACCGTGTGCGAGCCTACGGGAAGATTAGGCTCTATATAGCCGCTATCATACCAGGTACCGCCATCGACACGCCACTTCGCTCCGGCGTCTATAGCCGC
Organism: uncultured bacterium; assembly: GCA_964543925.1. GTDB lineage: Bacteria > Fidelibacterota > Marinisomatia > SCGC-AAA003-L08 > TS1B11 > JADFNF01. The sequence continues at coordinate 2,792 of CAZJBG010000088.1, read as the reverse complement.
CTGCGGGGAGATTAGAACAACCAACAAACCTGTCGGGATATAAATACCGGTAGCATTAGTGTTCTGAGCGTCAATAATCTGTACTATCTGGCTGGTTGGCTTATTCCAGTTAGTGATGGGTTTATACTCAACCGTATAAGAACCTACGACAAGGCCGGTTTCTATATAGTTACTATCGTGCCAGGTGCCGCCATTGATGCGCCACTGGGCTCCATCATCGATAGCTCCCTGCGGGGAGATTGTAACCTGCAGCGAACCTCTCTGCCGGATATAAGTGCCGCTTGTAGTTGTGGTCTGACCGCGATTAATCTGGACGGTCTGGCTGTTGGGCTCGTTCCAGCCGGTGATTATGCTATACTCAACGGTGTGTGGGCCTATTGCAATATTGGGCTCGGTATCGTTACTATCGTGCCATGTGCCGCCGTCGACACGCCACTGCGCATTTGCGTCTATAGCCTCTTGTGGAAAGATTGTAACCTGCAACAAACCTGTATGCTGGATATAAGTTCCGGTTATAGTATTGGTCTGCCCGTCATTAATCTGGACGGTCTGGCTGTTCGGCTCATTCCAGTCTGGGATTGGTTTGTAGTCAACTGCATGTGTACCTACCGTAAGATCGGTTTCTATATCATTACTATCCCGCCAGGCGCCGCCGTCTACGCGCCACTGTGCGCCTGCAACGACAGCTTCCTGAGGTAAGATTATAACCTGTAACGAACTTGTCTGCTGGATATAAGTCCCAGTAGTTGTTGTGGTCAGACCATCGTTGATCTGGACGGCCTGGCTGTTTGGCTCATCCCACCCGAAGATTGGCTTATACTCAACTGTATGAGAACCTACCACAATGTCGGTTTCTATATAGTTACTATCGTGCCATATGCCGCCATCAACGCGCCATTGTGCATTGGCATCTACAGCCTCGGGCGGGGAGATTGTAACCTGCAACGAACCTGTTTGCCGGATGTAAGTTCCAGTAATAGTAGTAGCCTGACTATCGTTAATCTGGACGGTCTGGCTGTTGGGCTCATCCCAGTCGGCTATCACGCTGTACTCGACTGTGTGGGTGCCGACTGCCAGATTTGGCTCGGTATCGTTACTGTCGCGCCAGGCACCACTGTCGACCCGCCACTGGGCGCCTGCAGCGACAGCCGCCTGCGGCAGGATTGTGACCTGTAAGGAACCTGTCAGCTGGATATAAGTCCCGCTTGTAGTAGTTGTCTGACTTTGATTAATTTGTACGGTCTGGCTGTTCGGCTCATTCCAGCCGAAGATCGGCTTATATTCGACCGTATGAGAACCTTCCACAAGGTCAGTTTCTAAATCGTTACTATCGTGCCAGGTACCGCCGTCTACACGCCACTGTGCTCCGGCGTCTATAGCTTCCTGGGGTAAGATTGTAACCTGCAGCGAACCTGCCGGGATATACGTTCCGGTAGTGGTGGTCGTCGGACCTTCATTAATCAGCACGACTTGAACAGTCGGCTCATTCCAGCCGGCTATCACGCTAAACTCAACCGCATGGAAACCTATAGGGAGGTCAGTTGCTATATCGTTACTATCGCGCCATGTACCGCCGTCTACGCGCCACTGTGCCCCGTCGTCTATAGCGGCTTGCGGCAGGATTGTGACCTGCAGCGAGCCTGCCTGGGCGGTATAAGTGCCGATAGTAGTAGTTGTCTGGTTTTGATTAATCTGAACGGTCTGGCTGTTGGGCTCGTTGAAGCCGGCGATTATGCTATACTCGACGGTGTGTGGGCCTATTGCAATATTGGGTTCTGTATCGTTACTATCGTGCCATGTGCCGCCGTCGACGCGCCACTGGGCTCCTGCAACGACAGCTTCGGCCGGCAGGATTGTGACCTGCAACGAACCTGACGGGATATATGTTCCCGAAGTGGTAGTAGTCTGGCCATCGTTGATCTGGACGGTCTGGCTATTTGGTTCATTCCAGCCTGTGACCGGCTTATACTCAACTGTATGAGAACCTACCACAAGGTCGGTTTCTATATCGTTACTGTCGCGCCATATGCCGCTGTCGACCCGCCACTGGGCGCCGTCGTCTATAGCTGCCTGGGGGGAGATTGTAACCTGCAGTGAACCGCTCTGTGCGGTTGTATAAATTCCAGTAGTAGTTGTGGTCTGGCCATCGTTGACCTGGACGATCTGGCTGTTCGGCTCATTCCAGCCGGCGATCACGCTGTAATCGACAGTGTGAGGGCCTGTGGCCAGATTGGGTTCTGTATCGTTACTGTCCCTCCATGTTCCGCCGTCTACCCGCCACTGTGCGCCTGCGATGACAGCTTCGGCCGGCAGGATAGTTACCTGAAGTGAACCTGCCTGCGCGGTATAAGTTCCGGTAGTGGTTGTTGTCTGGCCATCGTTAATCTGGATGATCTGGCTGTTGGGTTCGTTCCAGCCGGCGATTACGCTGTAATCGACTGTGTGTGGGCCTATGGCCAGGTTGGGTTCAGTATCGTTGCTATCGTGCCATGCGCCGCTGTCGACTCGCCACTGGGCGCCGGCGTCTATAGCGGCTTGGGGTAAGATTGTGACCTGTAAGGAACCTGCCTGTGGGGTATATGTTCCGGTTGTGGTAGTTGTCTGGCCATCGTTAATCTGAATGATCTGGTTGTTGGGCTCGTTGAAGCCGGCGATTATACTGTAGTCGACTGTGTGAGTGCCGACTGCCAGATTGGGCTCTGCATCGTTACTGTCTCGCCATGTTCCACCATCTACGCGCCACTGTGCGCCTGCGATGACAGCTTCGGCCGGCAGGATAGTTACCTGAAGTG
>CAZJBG010000087.1:264-11226 GCA_964543925.1 uncultured bacterium | reverse complement strand
ATAAAAACGTAAACAATAAAAGTTTCCAAGCACCTTAAGGGCCCCGGCAGAGCCGGGCCTTCCAACTCCTCACTCACCCCGGTCACTGCGTGACTCCGGCTCACCGTGGCGTCTACGCCGAGGCCCCTCTCACTTGAGAGAGGGGCTGGGGGGTGAGTGCTGCAGGCTGATTCGCCAGTGGACTACCCGGCAATCGCCTTGATTCACTCCGGAATTTCAGCGAACTTCAGCCGCGGAGATAGACCTAAAATGATGACGTTTGCTGACAGGGCGACCAGGGGACACGTATCCGTCACCCCAAAAATGAGTAACGCCTCGGAGGAATGACCGACATGATCACCTTAGCAGACCGGGTAGCCCGGGTAAAGGGTTCGGCTACCCTGGCCATGACCACCCGGGCCGCAGAGCTGCGCGCCGCCGGTGTGGACGTCTTGAACTTATCGGTGGGTGAGCCCGACTTTCCCACGCCGCCCCATATTGTCGCCGCCGCCAAGCAGGCCATGGATGACGGATACACCCGCTACACCCCGGGCCCCGGTTTGCCCCAACTGCGGGAGGCCGTGACGGTGAAGCTCAGCCGCGATAACGCCATTGTGGTGCCACCCGAACAGGTGATTGTGAGCAACGGCGCCAAGCACTCCCTGTTCAATGCCTGCATGGCCCTGTTTCAGGAGGGGGATGAAGTCATTATCTTCTCCCCTTACTGGGTATCCTTTCCCGAATTCGTGAACCTGTCCCACGCCAGCCCGGTCATCGTCGGGACCGATCCGGAGCGGCAGTTTGAGCCCCGTTTCGATGAACTAGCCGCAAAAATCACGCCCCGGACCAAGGGCATCATCATCAATTCGCCTTCCAATCCCACCGGCGGCGTGTGGAGCAGGGAAGCACTGGAGCGGATCATCGAGGTGGCCCGTAGCCACGATCTGTGGCTGTTCTCCGACGAATGTTATGAGAGCCTGTCCTACGATGCCCCCTTCGAATCCCCGGCGTCCATCGCCCCGGACTACGAAAAACTGCTGACCTTTCAGAGCTGCTCGAAAACCTACGCCATGACCGGCTGGCGCATCGGATATGTGATCGGCCCGAAGGAAGTAGTGGCGGCCATGTCCAAAATTCAGGGGCAAAGTACTTCCTGCCCCAACTCCATCGCCCAACTGGCGGCCATTGCTGCCCTAACGGGAGACCAATCGGTGGTGACCGAGATGAAGGCGGCCTTCAACCGCCGGCGCCACCTCATCGTGGAACAGTTGTCCAGCATTCCCAACCTGACTTGCCGGGAACCGGGGGGCGCCTTCTACGTATTTCTGAATGTGAGCGGTCTGGTGGGCAAAGGGGCCAACGGGACACAGATAAACTCGCCCGACGATGTAACGGAATATCTGCTCACGGAGGCCCACGTCGTCACCGTGAGTGGCGAGGCCTTCGGCGATAGCGACCATATCCGCTTGTCCTATGCCGCTTCGGACGAAAATCTTTTGGAGGCTGCCAACCGCATCAAGGCGGTCGTGGCCCGGTTGAATTAAGGAGAACATGAGAATTATGAGAAAAAAGATTCACCCTGACTATCACCTGGTTAATGTCCATTGTTCCTGCGGCAATACCTTTCAGACCCGGTCGACAGCCAAGGAGCTGCGCGTCGAAATCTGTAACGTATGTCATCCCTTCTTCACGGGTAAGCAGAGGCTGATTGACACCGCCGGGCGGGTTGAGAAGTATCGACGGAAGTACAAGGTAGGTACCCCTGCAGAATAGCTATGCGCCGTTGATCGACCGGCAGAGCCCAGGGGCTTTCATCCCTACCCCGCCTGGGACGGACAACCCTATGTCGCAGGGCACCCACCCATGATCAAACTCCCTCGACGACTTGGCCGCTTACCCCTGGTGGTGCTATTGATGGCCCAGGCCCGCATTCTGGTAGGCGGGCAAGCGGTCATTGAAGGGGTCATGATGCGTGTTCCCGGGGCCTACGCCGTGGCGGTGCGCGATCCGCAGGGCATTATCCAGTCCCGGCGCAGGAGTTTCACGTCGCGACTTGAGGGCTCCTGGTGGCTCCGGCTACCGATTGTGCGGGGCGCGGTGCAACTATTCGAGGCTCTGAAAATCGGTATAGAGACCCTCAACTGGTCAGCCGATGTGGCCTTTCCCGAAGCGGCCTCCGCTGAGAAGTCGTCACCCCAATTTTGGTCGACTGGCCTGGCCCTGGTGCTGGCCGGGGGGCTTTTCTTCGTAGCCCCGCTCTGGATCACCACCAAACTTCTGCAAATTGACCAGGCTGCATGGGCCTTCAACTTGGTGGCGGGGGCCATCCGCATCACCTTTTTTCTCCTCTATCTGGGACTCATCTCCCTCCTTGAGGATGCCAGACGGCTGTTCCAATATCACGGCGCCGAGCACAAGACAATCTATGTCTTTGAGGCCGGCAAACCGCTGACGGTGGATGCGACCCGGCCCTTCCCCACGCAGCATCCCCGTTGCGGGACCAGTTTTATCTTCATCGTCATGCTAGCGGCCATACTGACTTTTGCCCTTATCGACACCCTCACGATGGCCTTTTTGGGCCGGCTCTCCCTCGGACTGCGGCTGGCGGTGCACCTGCCCCTGATTCCTCTGGTGGCCGGGATCGGCTACGAGCTGCTCAAGCTGACCGCCCGGTTCCAGCATATCACCCTGTTCCGCTGGCTCTCACTGCCGGGGTTGTGGCTCCAGCATATCACCACCAAGATGCCGGAGGACGACCAGGTGACCGTGGCCCTTGAATCGCTCCAGGTGGCCTTCGGGGAACGGATGAGCGAGGTAGCAGGCCGGCAGTTCGTGGCCGACGCTATTGCCTGAGTCCACCCCATGCCTGAATCCACCCCATGATTGATAAACTGCGCGAAATCATCCAGCGGCAGGAAGACCTGGCCACAGCCATGTCAGAGCCCGGTACGGCGGCCGAGCCCAAAAAATACGCCGAACTGGCCAAAGAGCACAGCGATCTGGCCGAGGTTGCGAACCGGGCCAAGGCATACATAAAACTGGGGGAACACCTGCGCGAAGATGAGGAGATGGCCAAGGGGGATGACCCGGAGCTTAAAGAGCTGGCTAACGAGGAGCTTCCCGAGCTGAGGAGCCAATTGCAGGCGCTGGAGGACGAGATCAAGATCCTGCTGCTCCCCCGGGACCCCGATGACAATAAAAACACCATACTGGAAATTCGGGGCGGCACCGGCGGTGACGAAGCCGCCCTTTTCGCCGCCGACCTGTATCGCATGTACACCCGCTTTGCCGAACGCCAAAACTGGACCACCGAACTTTTATCCCTCTCCGAATCCGAATCAGGCGGCATCAAAGAAGTTATCCTTTCGATCAAGGGCAAGGGGGCCTACGGCGAGCTGAAGTACGAGAGCGGGGTCCACCGGGTGCAGCGGGTGCCGGCTACCGAATCCAGTGGACGCATCCACACCAGCGCCGCTTCGGTGGCCGTCCTCCCCGAGGCCAACGAGGTGGAGGTCAACATCGATCCTACCGATCTGAAAATCGATACTTATCGGGCGTCCGGGGCGGGGGGCCAGCATGTGAACAAGACCGAATCGGCCATTCGCATCACCCATATGCCCACCGGTATCGTGGTGACCTGCCAGGACGAAAAATCTCAGCACAAAAACCGGACCAAGGCCATGAAGGTGCTCACTGCCCGCCTCTATGCCAGCCAGGTGGATGCCCAGGCGCGCAAGCGGGCCGACCAGCGCCGCAGTATGGTTTCCACCGGGGACCGCAGCGCCAAGATCCGCACCTACAACTACCCCCAGGGCCGGATTACCGATCATCGCATCAACCTCACCCTTTACAAGCTGGCCGATATCACCGATGGAGATTTGACCGAGATGATTGAATCGCTCCGGGTTCAGGATCGCATGGATCGCCTGGCCGAAGTGTAACTCAGATCGCAACCCCATCCCGCAGCCCCCGCAACGCAGATCGGGGCAAGCCGTTCGGCTCTGCTCAAGACAGGCCGTGGCGCATCATCGACCTGCTCCAGTGGGGCGCCCACTATTTCACCGATAAGGATATTCCCAACGCTCGCCTGGAAGTGGAGTGGCTCCTGGCCCATCAGCTCGGGGTTGAGCGGGTCGATCTGTATGTGCGGTTCGACCAGCCCCTGACCCCCAGTGAGCTGGCCAGCTTCAAGGCCGTCGTCCAGCGGCGGGTGGGGGGCGAACCGTTCCAGTACATCATCGGCCAAGCCCCCTTCTACGGCCGCGATTTTACCGTGACGCCCCAGGTCCTCATTCCCCGGCCAGAGACGGAAGTGATCATCCAAGTGCTGCAAAAAGGGTCGCCGCCATCGACAATCCTGGACATGGGCACCGGCTCGGGCTGCCTGGCCGTGACGGCGGGGCTGCTCTATCCCGATGCGGAGGTGCTGGCGGTGGACAACGCCACCGAAGCCCTGACGCTGGCCAAAGAAAACGCCAAACGCCTGGAGGCCGGGAACGTAACTTTTCAGGAGCTGGACATGCTGAAGGCCGTGCCCCAGGGGAAGTATGACGCCGTCCTTTGCAATCCGCCCTACGTGGCGGCTGCCGAAGTGGAGAGCCTTCAGCGGGAAATTCGGGAGCACGAGCCGCAGGCAGCGATCACTGATGGCGGTGACGGGCTGACCTATTTCCGGCGGCTGGCAGAGGTTGGACCCGGCCTCCTTGAGGCAACGGGACGGCTACTGGTGGAGATCGGTGGTGAGCCCCAGGCTGGGCCGGTGAAGGAGATTTTCGAACGGGCGGGAATGAGCACGGCGATTCATACTGACCTCCAGGGGGACCCCAGAGTGGTAGAGATTGTGGTAGAAACGGGAGGCTAAAGGATATCTGCGATCGAGGTGGCTGCCAGACGCCGGTCCAGGTACATGCGCCGGTTGAGACCGGTTCGCCGGCCGCCCGTGCGCCTATCCGTCGCTACCGGAATCGCCTGCTGACGGCGGTCTGAGCCGCGGCGGTCATCCATTTTCCGCCGTTCATCGCTGCTGCGTTCGATAAGCATCGTGCCTCACTTTTCGCTTTTGCAATGTAATCCCCTGGGAACTTCCTTGCAACAATTTAGGGCTTGACGCCCCAAAAATAGTGACGGGGATCACGGGACCGCCCCGGCTGAGCGGATTACCGCGACAGTGGCTAGCCGCTCCTCCGATCCTGACCTACTGGCACCGATGGTCAGGTGTCGCCAACCGGATTGTTAACTACTAATTTAGTATTAATTAGTAGATAGTTAGTAATTGGCTCGTTTTATGAGCAATCTCGAAGCAAGCCATGAATTTTGAAGTTAAAAGTAGACCTACAATGAATCATTACACCCGTTTGATTCTCTCTTGGAGATCACCCGGGGCCACGAACACGAAAACTCTTCCTTGCTTCTGAAGATCAAGTAGCTGTAGTTCTGACAATTGTAGTAAGTCCGTCCGCGCCGTTTGATAACTCAAGTGATTCGATCGCTTATGTGACGCAAACGTATAGTGATGATGGGCATGGCGTAGTGCGTGTTCGATGATGGCAATCTGGCGATAGTTCAACTCCCGAATTCTCTTAGACTCCCTAAGTAGCATCTCAGTTTGCATCAACTTTTGGGATTCCCTTTCCAAGTTCTGATGGAGCTTATCAATCGCTTGTTGTATCACCCGCAGATGAAACAAAATAAAATAAGTCACGTCGTTATCATCCGTCTCGGTATATAGAAATGATCGGCCATACTGAGCAGGTGCCTTCTTAAGTATACTGGAAATGGATAGGTATTCACACAGCCAATACTTTTGTCGCGCCATGGACCAATAGAACAGAGCTCTAGCCGTTCTTCCGTTACCATCAACAAAGGGGTGATCATATGCTAGCTGAAAATGTAATATGATCGCCCTTAAAACCGGATGCATGAACGGTTTGCTTTCCTGGGCATTGGCAAATTCGCATAGACGTTGGATGCGTTCGTCCAGCTCCTCCGCTCGAGGGGGATCATGCAGAACCAGCCCATCCATATTATCATAAACTTTCACCGGCTCTTCCGGCTTTCGCAGGCGTCCAGGTACGGTGGGATCTTCCGCCGCATCCTGTGTCAAGATCGATTGAAGTTCAAGAATAATCTCCTTGGATAATGGCGCTTGCCCCAGTCGCCGGATAAATGCCATAGCCTGATAATTATTATAGATCATCTGTTCATGGAGGTCCCGAGGACGCCGCCCAGCAAGAAGCATCTCTTTTGCAACCAACCGAGTTGTAGTTGCCCCTTCCAGCTGGCTCGATGTAATGGCTTCCTCCAATAGAGATTTGATATAGAATGCATCTTTTATGCCCGGAGTATTTAGTGAAGACTTACCGCGAAATGCGCCGCCAGCGTGAATGTCAATCTCGTGCAATTGCTGGTACAATAGATCAAGGGGGGCGTAATGAAAGGGATTGGCGAGCTTATCCACAAAGGGTAATGGGCGAGACAGAGCTTGTCGCGCAACTTTAATGCCCAACCACCAATCTTCGTGAGAAAAACCCTTCGGAGGTTTAAGATACTTCAACTTATCCCAATGGTGATATTTTTCGCCGGGTGCCGGGCCCATCCCTCCTAAAATTGTATTGATCTTATCCCTGGCCCCGTCCTTTCGATCCAGCAACGCGGAGATAAGATCATTTATTATAGGAGGTTTCAGAGGTTTCTTCATGTGTATACCTAACTATTACGGCACTTTGATCCGTATTTCTTTTCATTTCATATTGGTTTTTACAACCAGTACTAATACTAATGTTATTAGTATTAGTACTGCAAAGCAAGGAATATTCGAACTTCAACTGGCAGGATTGTGATGGTCCCATCTAAGATTTTAGATCTTCAAATCGATCAACGGTTTGAAATCACCCCTCGATAATCCCTAACTACTAATTTAGTATTTATTAGTAGATAATTAGTACTTGGCCCGAGCCAACACCGTACACTCATCCCTGCCACCTCTGTTATGGGCAGCCTTCTTAGCCCTAACTTCCCCCATGTCTCCTCTTGTCGCCGCCGTCAATCTGCTGCGGCCTTTGAACCTGCTGCTGGGGGCTCTGGCCGTGCTCATCAGCGCCGCCCTCATGCCTGGCTGGCCCGCAATGAGCGCCCTGCTCCAGGCCATAGTCGTAGTCGCGAGTTTCAATGGCGCGGCCAACAGTCTCAACGACTGGTACGACTACCCTATCGACCGGGTCAACCGGCCTCATCGTCCCCTGGCTTCGGGCGCACTGCCCAGGGAAGCAGGGTGGTTACTGGCCTTGATCCTGTTCGTGGCCGGAGCCCTGGCCGCCATGCAGCTGGCTCCTGCCGCCCGGCATATCGCTATCTATATCGTACTGCCCCTGCTCATTCTCTACACCCCGCTGCTGAAGGGGCTGCCGTTGGTGGGCAACCTGGTGGTGGCGGCCATCCTGGGGCTGACGTTTCTTTTTGCCGGAGCGGCTTTCGGACATCTGGGCATCATGTGGGTCCCCGCCGGCCTGGCCTTCGGCTTCAACCTGCTGCGGGAGGTGGTAAAAGACGTGGAGGATGTAGCCGGTGACGCCTGGGAAGGGGTAGGCACGTTCGCGGTGCGTTTCGGCACGCCGGCCGGCATAAAAATGATCTTCGTTCTTACAATTTTTTTAATGTTGGGCAGCCTGTTGCCGTACATTTTAGGCGTCTATGGCGCCACCTACCTGGCGACATTAATCATCGGGGTGGAGTTCCCCCTTCTATACACGTTTATTTATCTGTTCAAACATCCAAACCCGGAAGGGTGCAGTTGGGTCGCAAAGGTATTAAAGGTAGACATTTTCTTAGGGCTGCTGGCCGTCTACCTATCAAAATTCGATGTCTGATGTTCCCGCTCGCTCAACAAAACCTGGCCCCCGTCGCTCACGATGACTGATTTCGTACATCTTCACAACCACTCGGATTTCTCCTTACTGGATGGCGCCCAATCCGTCGATGTATTGATTAACACCATCGGTGACCTGAAGATGGACACCGTGGGCATCACCGAGCATGGCAACCTTTTTTCCATGCTGCCCTTTTACAAAGCGGCCCAGAAAGCCGGGATCAAGCCCATCATCGGCTGCGAGGTCTACGTGGCCCGGGGCGATCACACCGAGAAGCAGTCTGACCGGAGCACTGGCTGGGGCTATAACCACCTCGTGCTGCTGGCCATGAACCCTGCCGGCCTGCGGAACCTGGTGAAGCTGGTATCCGTCGGCTACCTCGATGGCTTCTATTACCGGCCCCGTATCGACAAAGCCCTCCTCCGTACCTACAACGAGGGCCTCATCTGTACCTCAGGCTGTCTGAAAGGCGAGGTGCAGGAGTACGCCGTTAAAGGGAACTACGAGGCCGCCCAGACGGCTGCCCTGGAACTGGCCGAAATCTTTGAGGATCGCTTTTACCTGGAGCTGCAACGTCACCAAATCGCCGAGGAGGACGCCGCCCGGGAAATCAACATCCGACTGGCCCATGAGCTGGGGCTGCCGCTGGTGGCCACCAACGACTGTCACTACGCCCGCCAGGAACACTGGGAAGCCCACGACGCCATGTTCTGCCTCGGTACGGGTAAAGACCTGAACGATCCGAACCGCCAGCGTTACGCCACCCCCGAATTTTATTTCAAGTCCACCGATGAGATGTTCCGGCTGTTCAAGGATGTCCCCGGAGCCCTGGAGAACAGCGTAGCTATCGCCGAGCGGTGTGATGTGGAGCTGAGCCTGGGGGGGCTCCAGATGCCTCAATTTCCCATCCCCGAAGACGCTCATACCCAGGATGCCGATGAGTACCTCCGCAGGTTGGCCGAAGAGGGTCTGAAAGACCGGGGCATGCTCAGGGCGGAGAGCCAGGAACGGCTGGATGTGGAGCTCAAGGTGATCAAGAGCATGGGCTACGCGGGGTATTTCCTCATCGTCATGGATTTCATCCGCTTCGCCCGCAGCAAGAACATCCCGGTAGGGCCGGGACGGGGCAGCGCGGCCGGCTCCCTGGTGGCCTACGGCCTGGGGATCACCAAGATCGACCCGCTCCACTACGACCTCCTGTTTGAACGCTTCCTCAACCCCGACCGCGTCACGATGCCCGACATCGACATCGACTTTTGCCAGGAGCGCCGGGGAGAGGTGATCGACTACGTGAAGAGGCAATACGGGGAAAACGCCGTTTGCCAGATCATCACCTTTGGCAAGATGAAGGCCAAATCGGTGGTGCGGGATGTGGCCCGGGTTCTCGGGATGACCTACGGCGAGGCCGACCGGATTGCCAAGATGATCCCCGATGATCCCAAAACCACCATCGATAAGGCCATGAGCGAAAACCCCGCGCTGGCAGAGATCGAAACGCAGGACCCGATCCACCAGAATCTGTTCAATTTCAGCCGGGTGCTGGAAGGGATGAACCGCCACGCCTCGACGCACGCGGCGGGGGTGGTCATCGCACCGGGCGACCTCACCGACTATGTCCCCCTTTACAAGCACCCCAAAACCGGCGACATCACCACCCAGGTAGACATGAACGGGCTGGAAGAGATGGGCCTGCTGAAAATGGATTTCCTGGGCCTGCGAACCCTCACGGTCATCGATAAGGCGGTGAAAATGCTCAAGGCCCGCGGCCTGGAGCTGGACATTGAGAACGTCGCTCTGGATGATGCCGCCACCTATGACATATTCGCCCAGGGCCGGACCATCGGCATCTTCCAGTTTGAATCCTCGGGCATGCGGGAGTTCCTCGTCAAACTCAAGCCCACCGGTATCGCAGACCTCATTGCCATGAACGCCCTCTATCGCCCCGGCCCCATGGCGTTCATTGACGATTTCATCGATCGCAAGCATGGCCGCAAGGCCATCACTTTCCTGCACCCGGTGCTGGAACCGATCCTGAAAGAGACCTACGGCATCATCGTCTACCAGGAGCAGGTGATGCAGATCGCCCACACGATCGCCGGATTCACCCTGGCCCAGGCCGATATCATGCGCCGGATCATGGGGAAAAAGAAGCCGAAGGAGATGGCCAGGTTAAGTACCGATTTCCTTCAGGGGGCGGAGGCCAACAGCATCCCCAAGCAGGACGCCCAGTCCATTTATGACCTTATTGCCCGTTTCGCCGAGTATGGGTTTAATAAGAGCCATTCCACGGCCTACGCCATCCTGGCCTACCAGACGGCCTACTTGAAGGCCCACCACCCCGCCGAGTTCATGGCCGCGAACCTGTCATCGGAAATGAGCAACCCGACCCGGGTCCCCATTTTGATCGCGGAAGCGGAGAATATGGACCTGGAGGTGCTGCCGCCGGACATCAACCACTCGGGGAAAAATTTCCGCGTTGATTCGCAAGGCCGCATCGTCTTCGGCCTCAACGCCATCAAGCACGTGGGACAAAAGGCGGCCGATCATATCAAGGAACAGAGGCTGGACGGTACCGGCTGGACCACCCTGGCCGATTTTATGCTGGCCATCGATCAACGTATCGTGAACCGCAAGGCCATGGAGTGCCTGATCAAATCCGGGGCCTGCAGCAGCCTGGAGGGATCCCGGCACCAGCAGTACGCCGGTCTGGATGAGATCATCAAATATGCGCAAGGGGTGCAAGCGGGCGCCGATTCCAACCAGGAAAGCCTGTTCGGTGGCGCCAATGAGCTGGCCGTTGCCCCTCCACCGCCCCTCCCCCAGGTGCCGCCCTGGAGTGACCAGGAACATTACGAAATGGAGAAGGAACTCACCGGCTACTTCCTGTCGGGCCACCCCCTCAAGGCCTTTGAGGCGGACCTCCAGGAGTTCTCCAATTACGATTTCATCGACCCTCAGCAGGCTCTCAAACTGGAGCAATTGCGTCTCGGCGGCATGATCACCCAATTGAAAAATCACTCCACCAAGGCGGGCCTGCCCATGGCCTTTTTTACCCTTGAAGGCCTGTTGGGCCGGGTGGAGGTGGTGGTGTTTTCCGATCTGTATTCCAAGGTTGCCC
>CAZJBG010000087.1:0-254 GCA_964543925.1 uncultured bacterium | reverse complement strand
GCCAATTAAGCCCGGACCTCACCGAGCAGCTCCACGCCCTGGCTTACAGCCACCGGGGGACCAGCGAACTGACTTTTCAAGTGGCCGATGACGCAACATCCGGGGGTTCGTCCGATGGCAGCATTCGCAGGATTCGTTCCACCAACATGCGGGTCAATCCTTCGGCTGACGTCCTGGCAAAATTGCGTGACCTGGTAGGGAGGAAGAATGTTTGGGTGTCACAGTAGATTAATGCTGATCGTTGTCTGTTCAGT
>CAZJBG010000086.1:7959-11262 GCA_964543925.1 uncultured bacterium | reverse complement strand
GCCGACACATGGATTTTCAGTCCACTGCTCTACCAACTGAGCTACCGAGCCAGAGGAGATCACCCGGCCGGGGAAGCCAGATTTCCTCGGCGAGACGACGGCCAAATGTAATATTTGGAAGCGATAGGCTAAAAGCGAAATGAACCGTCAGAGAGGGATAATTCCTTCCCAAACGCCGATAAGGACGTGAAATTAGTCACATGGAATGGGGGATAGTAAGGTGTAATATTCACGGTGGTGCGCAGAGTTTACCCGGCGTTTGGGAAGGCAGCGGAAGAATAAGTGAAATCACCCGATAGTTTGAGATGATTCATGCATAAGGTAACAGGAGACGACGCCAAGCTGGACAAGCACCTCGTGATCATCGTTGATGATCTCCCTTCAAATCTCATGTATTTCAACGAGGCCCTGACCACCTTCGGGTACCGAACCGTTACAGCCGCCAACGGCAAGGAGGGGTTGGAAAAAGTCAATGCTTTGGTCCCTGACCTTATCCTGACCGATGTGAACATGCCGGAGATGAACGGCTATGAGCTGTGCGCGGCCGTGAAAGGCAATCCGGTGACCCGGGATATACCCATTATCCTGATCACGGCCCAGGATGATCGCAACAGCCTGGTTCAGGGACTGGATACCGGGGCCGACGATTTTCTGATCAAGCCGGTCAACCTCAGTGAACTGCAATCGCGGGTCCGGAACCTTCTGCTGGTGAAGGACTATCGGGATCACATGAAGCGGTACACGAGCGATTTGGAAACCCAGGTGGCCCTGCGCACGGCTGAGCTGAACAATGCCTTCGTGGACTTGAAGGCGATGAACCTGCAGCTCAAGGAATCCATTCTGGATACGATCCAGCGACTCTCCACCGCTGCCGAGTATCGGGACAAGGAGACCGCCGCACATATTTGGCGCATGAGCCACTACTCCCAAATCGTGGCCCGGTCTTTGGGAATGTCATCCGAGGATGTGGATAATATACTGTATGCCAGCCCCATGCACGATGTGGGCAAGATCGGTACCCCTGATCACATTCTGCTTAAAACGGGAAAATTGACCGCCGAGGAAAAAAAGATCATGGACGAACATACCCTCATCGGCGAGAGTATCCTTAGCGGTTCGAACCATCCCCTGCTGGAACTGGCCAAAGAAGTGGCCGGGGGGCATCACGAGTGGTGGGACGGCACGGGTTACCCCCGGCAAGTATCCGGCGAGAATATACCGGTAGCGGCCCGTATCGTGGCTGTGGCCGATGTATATGATGCCCTCACCACCAA
This sequence comes from uncultured bacterium, assembly GCA_964543925.1. GTDB lineage: Bacteria > Fidelibacterota > Marinisomatia > SCGC-AAA003-L08 > TS1B11 > JADFNF01. Next base: position 9,988 of record CAZJBG010000086.1, on the reverse strand, counting down.
GCGGGTCTATAAGGATGCGTGGTCTGCCGATGAGGCTTTTGCCCATATCCAGGCGGGAGCCGGCACCCACTTTGACCCAGCCTGTGTGGCGGCGCTCGTGGATACCCGCAACGAGATCGAAGATATCCGGCAGTCAGACCAGGCTCCTCAGGATTAAATTACCCCGCCAGTCGATGCCCCATGGCCCAACCTGATTCGTCCATCACCCTCAACGAGAGCATCCGCCGCAAGGTGCAAGCCGTCCAGGCTCTGGCCCGGAAAATTGCCCATGACACCAATAATTTCTATAGTGTCCTCCAGGGATACATTTCCCTCATGGAGATGAGACCGGCCAGTGATCAAGAATTTCAGAAATTCCTCCCTCCCATGAAAGATGCGATCGATTCGGGGGTGGCCCTGAACCGGGTGCTGGCGACCTATTTCCGCCCCGCCCAGGTGATGGTCGCACCGGTCGATCTGGCCCTTCTGGCAAGGGAGGAGTGTGAAAATTTTAAGCAGACCTACAAGTTCACCGTGCAGGCAATTGTCGAGGGGCCGTTGGAGCCGGTATCCCTGGAGGAACCTGCGGTTCGGTCGATGGTGCGCAATCTGTGCCTGCTGGCACAGGCGACCAAGACACCGAAGGCCCGATTGGAGCTGTCGACTGCGGAGCTGGATGACGACAGCATCAAGGGGATGGTCCTGGAAAGCCGGTCAGGCTCCTACATTTGCATGCGGTTGACCGTAACACTGGCTGATTACCCCCAGCAGGAGGAAACCGAGTTTCTCAACCCATTTGTCCTAAGTCTCGATCCAAAGAAGGATCCAGGACCGGCGATGATCTACCAAGTGATGCAAAATCATGGAGGCAATCTGGATATTACCTCCCAAGACCCAAAGCTGACTGTGGCACTCTACTTCCCGAGTCCAAACGGATGACCGGCGGCGAAAAGGGTAACCTGCAGCTGACCATTCTGGTAGTCGACGATGAGCCCAGTATCTGTTCTTTTTTAAAGGAGATCCTCACCACCCGAGGTTATGGAGTTGACGTGGCCCATGCCGGCGTCGTCGCCTACGACCTGCTGGAAAAACACACCTTCGATATGGCCCTGGTTGATCTCACCCTGCCTGATGCCAGCGGGTTTGACATTATCCAGCGGGCAAAACAGAGCAACCCGCATCTGGTCGCTATCATCATGTCGGGGATGACGATTGAATCTTATGGAGACCTCAAGCGGTACGAGGTTGATGAGTACATCAATAAGCCGTTCAGCTTTGATGACCTGATTTATCACATCGCCAAATACGAGCGCTACGTCCGGCTCGTGCGCGAAAACCGCAAGCTGCAGGAGAGCCTGCAAAGGGAACAGCAAAAGAGCGGTTTCTTTACTGCGGCGAGCCACCAGCTGCGGTCCCCCATTGCTGTATTGAAAGAGTTCGCACTTCTATTCCGGGAGGGGTATGGCGGTGAGCTGACGGAAAAGCAGGGCCAGTATCTACAGGCCATCGATGATAATATTGGCCGGCTATTAAGCCTTCTGGTCAATGTAGAGAACCTGAGCAAGGCTGACAGCGGCAGTTGGGCGATCCAGTTGGATGAGGAAAACCCTCTTGAGATCCTGGGCCGGGTCACGGGCAGTTGGCGACCCATTCTGGAAAGGAGTCATCTCAAGTTTATGGAGGAGTTGGCCGGCGACCTGCCCAAAGTCAAGGCAGATAGGTGGGCCGTGGATCAGGTGCTGTTCAATCTGTTTGATAATGCCGCCAAATACAGTCCGCCAGGGGAGACGATTACTCTGCGGTGCTATCAAAAGCAAACTGGATTTGTAACGATCGAGTTGGAGGATGAGGGTGAGGGCATCCCCGAAGACATGCGCAAGACCATCTTCGAGCCATTTGCCCGACTGCCTGAACATGAGGCGGCTCCCGGTCTCGGTTTGGGACTCACCATTGCCCTGGAACTCGCCCGGCGCATGGGGGGCGATCTGGTGCTCGATAGCGGCGATGGAGGGGGCGCCCGGTTTTGCCTTAACCTGCCGATAGCCTGACG
>CAZJBG010000086.1:0-7949 GCA_964543925.1 uncultured bacterium | reverse complement strand
GACAGAGCTGCACTTGTGACCTAACATTAAACGGTGATGCTGAAAGGTTGCTGCAGAGTGCTCACAGGAGGAGTTGGCGGGCGCATCAGGTTGGCGATGACAGCTGGCCCTTGTAACTCAAGTTCTTCCAGAGTGGACCGATGGAGGTAGTGAACCTGAGGAAGGCGGGCTGTTTTGGCGTAGCGGTCACCATCGGGCCGAACCACCAGGCGTGGGGTGCCAGGCTGGGCCTCATCCCCGAACGAGGACACGGCCCCCCGAATGAGGGGGTACCATCCATTGACGGTACGTAGGAGATCAGATTAACTGGAGCCCCGCTTGAAGTGGGTCGTAGCAACCCGGAACCAGGACAAGCTGCGGGAGATTCGGACTATCTTTGCCGGATTCCCCGTTACTTTGTTAGATATAAAGGAATTTCCCCACGTCGGCACTATAGAAGAAACGGGAACTAACTTGCAGGAAAATGCATTATTAAAGGCGCGGACCGTTCACCAGGCATCGGGATATCCGGCCATTGCCGATGATACCGGTCTGGAGGTCGATGCTCTAGGCGGCGCGCCCGGTATCTATGCTGCCCGGTTTGCGGGACCCCGGGCAACCTACCGCCAAAATCAAGACCAGTTGTTGACGCTCATGCGGACGATACCTCCGCAAAATCGCACGGCCCGTTTTCGCACCTGCGCGGTTTACGTGGACGGCTCGCAAGAGATAGTGGCCGAAGGTGTGTTAGAGGGGCACATCACCCGCGAGCCCCTCGGCAATCACGGCTTCGGCTATGATCCGGTATTCATGGTAGAGGACACCGGGCGTACCTTTGGACAGATGACACACGAGGAAAAGCAGGACGGTTCACATCGGGCCCGGGCCTTTAAGGCCCTCCATCGATTGCTTGCCCATGCCCTGCCCTTAATTGAAAGTAAGGAGACCCCCGCCTAGTAACCACTGATACCGGGTTTTGGGTTCTGAAAACGAGTATCAGGAGACGGCGGGTGTATCCACACTGTGCGCCAACAAAGGTGATTGCCCTTGTTTTTGGCGGCGTCCAACTACTGTTGGGGGCGGCGCAGGACTCTGTCTATACCCATCTGATAGACGCGCCTGATTTTCTCTCCCATGTGATCGTGGAGCCCATCCCGCCGTCTGCTTCAGGCGGACTCAAACTGGTGGGCTGGCCGTCGGGCCTGGGGGACGGCGCAGTAAGCCGTTCCCCCGTGACTCCCGATGCCTCCTCCAAGGATGATGCCCTGCCTCCGGTGTTGAACTTATCTGCCGAACAAGCCCGCATGGTCCTGCGGCGAGCCGGCGGCATGCTGCCGATCACGGCCAGGGCCATTGTACGGGGCTCGGAGATCGACTCGACCGGTAACCTCATCACGTTTTACGAAGAGCATGACGGCACGCCCATCAGGTTGCCCGTGACGCTTCCGCTGGCGTGGTATATCCCCAATATGCTGGCCAACCGATTATACCAACAGGTACGCAGTGGACTGTCCGCTGCTCAGTCGTCTGAAGCGGGCGGACCGGTCCGTCGCACAGCTACCATCGAGTTGCTGGGGGCGGATATTGCCGGACAACGTGTCTCGCTTAGAGTGTCGGGCAATGTGGTGGTCAAGGGGGACTTGAGATTCAAGGACCAGGCCAAAAGCGCCACCAATTTCCGGGCCAACAAGAACTGGGAAATGCAGATCGATCAAACGCAGAGATTCAATATCGAAGGCTCCATCGGCGACCGAATCCGGGTCCGGGTCGACCAGGACAGTGAGAACGATTTCGACTGGGAAAACGACATGTCGATTGTCTACACCGGCCCCGAGGACGAGATTCTCAAGCGGGTCGAGGCCGGGAATATCAGTCTCTCCCTGCCCGGCACCCAGTTCGCCACCGGTGGCAGCGGCAAGAGTAATGGTCTGTTCGGCATCAAGGCCGAATCCCAGTTGGGTCCGGTGAGCCTCACCACGGTGGCTTCCATTGAGCGGTCGCGCAAATCGTCCAAAACCAACACCCTTTCACGGGAGTTCACCGTCAGCGAGCTCCATTACCTGGCGAACCGCTACTTCTTTCTCGACATGGAATTCCGGGCCAGCTACTATCCCCTGACCGATGATGGCCGGCATATCTTCAGTCCCGACCGGGTGGTGGGCGAGCTGTGGGTCTATCGCTCGAGCCGGGAAGGTTCAGACACCTATCCCGGAACCGCCTACGTGGACCCCAATAACACGGAGCAGTTGAATACCGCCAAGGCCGAGGGGCATTTTGAACGTCTCCTGGAGAATCGGGATTACATTTTTGATTACCAGCTGGGAACGTTCCGTCTCAACACTCCCGCCAATCCCACCGATATCATTGCCGTGGCCTATACCCTTGGTCATCAGGTGGCGGGAGACAACACTATTACCGTCGATACGAAGGTGGGAGACATCGACTACACACCCAGTGATTCAGTGAATATTACCTTGAAGCTCATTAAGGATAAGGGACAGACCGCCAGTTATCCCACCTGGCCGTTGGCGTTCAAGAATGTATACAGCCTGGGTGGAAGCAATATCAATCCGGAGGGGTTCGAGGTCCAGATCCTTGATCGGGGCGGCGCAACCGACAGTGACGACCGGTTCACCAACGGCGTGAGTTACCTGACCATATTTGGTCTGGACCAACAGGATGCAAACGGCGAACCGATCCCCGATGAACTGATCGACGTGACCAACAGTAACGTTGCAAACCTTGCCCTGGGTGAGTTGCACTTTCCCGCCCTGCTGCCTTTTACCTTTTCCCAGGTGGATGGTCTGGGCACCAACGACGACGCCCTGCTTGAAATCTACGGCTACGAACTGGAGGACATTGATCAGGATTTTATTTTCGACCGGATGATCGATGGGGTGGAGACCGATCAAACGGTAACCGGCGGAACCAAGCTGGCCGATGGCGACGGCCAGGATGAGGATTTCAACGATAACGGGAGGTTTGACGTACCGGCGATCTACTACAAGCCGAACAGCACCACCGAAAAGAACAAGGAATCCCGTTTTGATATCGTGGTCAAGCAGTCCAGTCTGGGCGCCAGTGTTTATAACCTGGGTTTCAACATGGTGCCGGAGAGTGAGACCGTCTTTGTCAACGGCGCCCCCCTGGTACGGGGTACTGATTATAAGATTGATAGTTTCAGCGGGACCCTGACTATCCTGGACATGTCGAAATATCCCAATCCGGAGGTCTCCATCGACTACGAGGAAAACGTGTTCATATCCTTTGACAAGAAGGTGATGCTGGGGACCCGGGCCGAGATGGACCTGGGAGAGAACTCGTTTCTCGGTGTGACGGGACTGTATTACAACCAGTCCATAGCCGAAGAGCGGATCGATGTGGGGTCCGAGCCGGTTCAAAACGTATTGTGGGATATCAATGGGCGGGTCGCCCGGGCCGTGCCCCTTCTGACCCGTCTGGTGGACCGGCTGCCACTGGTCAAAACCGATGCGCCCAGCAATTTCCGCATCGAAGGTGAGATCGCCCAGGTGCGGCCTAATCCCAATCCCCTGGGCACAGCCTTTGTGGACGACTTTGAAGCGGCCAAGCGGGTGACCAGTCCTTCCTTGCAGTACCGTGCTTGGCGGTACGCCTCGCCACCCCTTGGTAAAAGCCTGAATCACCGCCGCAAGCTGGCGTGGTGGAACCCCTTCAACGAATGGTCCGTGAAGGATATCTGGCCTCAGCGGGAGACTTCCGTGCGGGCCAGGAACAACACGACCACCATCCTGGTCCTGGATGCCTTTTTCCAGGGCCGTGATAACAATGACTATGATGATACGGTGACCGACAGCCTGTGGGGCGGCGTCACTTTTCCCCTGCTGCCCAGTGAGTATGACCAGACCCTGAGCAAGTTTTTTGAAATCTGGGCCCGGGGGACGGTTGGACAGCTGCATATCGACGTGGGGACCATGAGCGAGGATATCAATAACAACGGGAAAGTGGACACCGAGGATCTGGCTACCTCCGGGTTCAGGGAGGGCAATGGTATCCTGGATGCGGGGGAGGATGTGGGGCTGGATGGCTGCAGTGACGAGTTTGAAGACGGCACCGGCGGCTGTTTTGAGGGCGATTATGATGGCGATGGGGAAATCGAGTTGGAGGAGCTTGCGCGGGCCGATGATGACGGTGACGGAGTCCGAGATGAAGAGATTTTTGACGGTCTGGACAATGATGGTGATGGTCGTGTTGACGAAGACCTGGCCCCGGGACAACGGCCCGCCAGCGCTGACCCGGGGGATCCCAATGGTGACAACTGGTCCAACACCCAGAGCAACCTCCGCAATGACAACATCAACGGGACCGATGGCAACAGCCGCAGCCAGGAAGGCAGTTACCCGGACACCGAGGACCTGAACGGCAACGGCGCCTCGTTCGTGGATGACCGGAACGATTACTTCACGTTCACGATCCAACTGGATGATGTTGATCCCTCCATACTGGGAGGTGAAACTGAGAACAACGGCATTCCTACGGGTTGGCGCCTATTCCGCATACCGATGTCCGAGTTTGAGCGCACAGGTGACGCAACGGTGAGCTGGGACAACGTGCAGAATTTGCGCCTCTGGATTGACAGTCTGGGCACTGCCCAATACAACGCGGACATTACGGCTCGCGTTCAGATTGCCAAGATTGAATTTGTGGGGAGCGAATGGGAGGAACTGGGTCTGGCTCCCATCGGGTCGGAGACCTACGTGAGGGTCGACACGGCGGTGAGTTTGGCGGTCACGGTGGCCAACACGGAGGACAATGCCGACTACGATTCGCCTCCGGACGTTCAGGGCGAGTTTGACCGGATCAACGCCATTCGTCTCCGGGAGCAGTCCCTGGTGTTGGATTTCAGCCGGGAGGGCATCCCGGCCGGTTTCAAGGGGGCCATCAGCAAGTCTACACCGGACCAGGCCGGAACGTTCCTGGTCTACAACAGCCTGAGCCTGTTTGTTCACGGGGAGGAGACTCAGGGGCTCATGACGGAGGACAGCTCGTCGGTTGTATTTTGGCTGCGACTGGGACAGGGGCTGGAGAACGGGGAAATCTATTACGAGGTGCGTAAGCCGGTCTATCCCGGATGGAACCAACGCAATCATATCGATATTGACATGCCGGCCATCGCCCGCCTCAAAAGCCGTGAGGCCCCCGATACGACCATCATCGTCGACGCAGATACCCTCCCCGGCTACTTCCTGGATGGCATGGAGGTTTACATCAAGGGCGACCCCTCTCTGGAAAGGATCAGGCGCTACACGGCGGGCGTGATCAACACGCATCCGGAAAAGACCATTAAGGGCCGGGTGATGATTGACGAGCTGCGCCTTTCCAAGGTCAGGAAGGACCCGGGTATGGCTATCCGGCTGAGTGGCAACTTGAACTTTGCCGACCTGTTGGCCACAACCTTCAATTATACTCGGCGGGACGCCGATTACCACACGGTGCAGCAGCGCATCACGCCAAATGCACTGACGAGCGAGTCATGGAAAGCGAATGTCAGTTTCAATCCTGAACGTTTTCTGCCCCAGTCCTGGGGGATCCAAACGCCCCTGAGTATGGGTTACAGCAGTTCCATCAGAACACCTAAATATATTCCCGGAAAGGATATTCTAACAGCAGGTCTGCCCGGTGAGGCGTTGGAGGAGATTCAGAAACGGAGCGAACAGATCACCTTCAAGGGCAGTTTCGACAAGTCGGCGCGCAGTAAGTACTGGCTGATGCGCCAGACCTTTGATCGTCTGCGGGGCAGTGCGACCTTCACGACCAAAAAGGAATCTTCCGAACTCATTATGAGCAACCGGTCACAGAGCGTTGCCGGCCAGCTGGCCTACCCCATCACCTTCAGCGACGAGAACTACCTGCACCTGTTCAAGGTGTTGGAGCCCATTCCCTGGCTCGGTGCGCGGCTTAAGGATACCCGGCTGTATTACACGCCGACCAATCTGGAGTTCTCCGGCAGCGCGTCCGAGGTCTTTAGCGGCCGGATTACGCGGGCGACGCCTGATACCTCGGTGAAGACTTACAACTTCAATGTGAAACGGACGGTCAGAAGTCAGTATCGCGTGACCAACAACCTGACCGCCAACTATTCCTGGGATGCCAGCAGTATTTTAGATGAGGACCGGTTTCGCTACGACAAAATGAAGGCGGTCAGGGAACTGGACCCCGGTCTGCCCGTCAGATTGGCGGAGCAAGTTACGGTCAATTACACTCCCGACCTTATCACCTGGTTCAAGCCTAAGTTATCGTATCAATCCCAGTACAATTGGAACAAGAACCAACCTATTGATGAGCCCGAACGGGGTGGCAGGCTGAACGTCCAGGGGCGGCTTTCCGGGAGCGTAAACCTGACGCCCAAGGATATCGTCGAGATTTTTTATACACCTGAGGATCAGGCCGGCTCCCGTCGGGGAAGTTCGCGGGGACGGTCCAGGGGCCGGTCTTCCGGCGGTGAGACAGAATCAGACGACACGAAGCCCTTTGAGGTGAGTAACCCCAAGGTTAAAGCGTTCCTCAAGAAGCTGCATGCTGCTACCGGTAAATTGATGCCCATCACTGTTAACTACGGCTACAACCGCCAGACCGGTCATCCGGCGGTGATCGGTCAGCCGGGCTATGCTTACCGCCTGAGTCTGAACACATCCCCCGGACTGCCCTCCGACCCAACGATAACAGGCCAGAGTACATTTGGAGAGACCCGGGACATCGCCTGGCATTCCGGTCTCAACCTGACGCAATCGTTAAATCTGACCGTATCGCACGCCCGTAAGTTTGCGTCCCGGCGGAGCACCAGCGCATCGACGACGTCGCGCACGGAGAATTTCCTGGTGCTGGGCGAATCGGAAAAGGTCGGGATACCCTTCGTCAACTGGAGTCTGCACTGGTCGAATCTCGAGAAGCTGCCCATACTGAATAAGGTGCCCTGGAGGGTGAGCCTGGATCATACCTATTCGGGCAATCATACGAGCGACGAGCAGAATGGGGTGCTGGTATCCGACAAATACACCCGGCAATTTCAGCCCCTGGTAGGGTTGACCCTCAACTTCACCAATGGGATGTCCTCCACGATTCGAACCAGCCGTTCGCGGGCCCTCACCCGCAACGACGCCGGGGATAGCCGGAATACGACCCAACGGGTCTCCGCCAATCTGACTTACCGGCGTCGCAGTGGCATCACGCTGCCCCTGCCGTTCCTGCGCGATTTCAAGATGCAGAATACGATGAATTTCAGTCTCGAGTTTGATCTAAGTAATACGCTAACGGATGAGCGTAAGGGGGAAGGGACCGACTTCACCACCACGCGCACGACCGAAAGCTGGTCCATCAAGCCGTACATGACCTATACCTTTTCCGATAAGGTGACCGGCAGCGTTCGCCTGGGGTATAAGGAAGATTTCAATGACATCACCGGAAAACGGATTGAACGCAACTTTGGGTTTGATGTGAATATCGCCATAAGGGGCCAGTAATGCAGGCGGTTCCCCTGACGCGGCGGGGCTGGGCTGCGGCCGGTATGCTGCTGGTTTGCGTGGCCGTTGGCCGGGGCCAGCAGGTCCCCTATTTCAATGGCGAACAGGCTTTCGAGCTCCTTGAAGCCCAGGTAGCCTTTGGCCCGCGATACCCCGGATCGCCCGGTCACGAGGCCATGACCGCTTTCCTGGAGGACTATCTGCGGACCCGGGCGCACCAGCTCAGCATCCAGAGGACCAGCCGGGGCCACCCGTATAAGGACGAACCGCTGCCCATCATCAATTTCCTGGCCCGGTTCAATCCGTCGGCCCGGAGCCGGGTGATGATATTGGCCCACTATGACAGCCGGGAGTGGGCCGATCAGGAGGACGACCCCCGGAAGCGGTCCCAGCCGATACCGGGGGCCAATGACGGGGCCAGCGGTGTGGCCATACTGCTGGTGCTGGCCGATGTCCTGGCCCGGGACGCCC
>CAZJBG010000085.1:2539-11304 GCA_964543925.1 uncultured bacterium | reverse complement strand
CTCAACAACGTCACCCTTGGTGGGCTGCACGTTGGACAGATCCGTCACCTGTTGCACCCGTGGTTGGCGTGTGACATGCACGCGCCGAGCCGTAGGCACATCGATGCGGGTTTGCTGCCTGATCAAGCGCTGGGCCGTTGGCCGGACCTGGCCATCAGACGGTGCTTCCTGTGCAGGAATAATGCCGCTGCGGTCATCACCGGCCGAGTGAGACAGTTGGGAGCTGCCTGGAGAACCAGACAACTGGGGGGTTACCGTCGAGACAACCGCTTGTGGCCGTTGCCCCGGGGCGATGCCCCCGTTCACTCCAGCTGTGGACGCCTTGGTGTTGGCGCCGATTTGCTCACTCACAGCCTTTGGTACTCTCGAATTCCGGACGTCAAGTCGCTTCCCATCGGGATTCTCCACTTCAAGGAGCTTCCCGGCAAGGATATTCCCGCCAGGGGATTTCCCCTTCCGGGTACCCACCTCCTGCGTCACCAGGAGCTGCACTTGAGCCTGAGGCTCGCCCGTACTCTCAAGGGGCTGGTCATTAGCCATCGGCGCCAATAAAGCGCCGGACTGACCGGCCCGGGTCGCGGGCGGCCCATGAGCCGTTTGGGACTTCCCAGTCACACGGCCTGTTCCACTTGGACGGAGTCGTCCCTGAACAAGCGACGTGGTCTGGGTGACTTGATCATGCCTGGAATCCTGCCCTCTTACGGGAGGGCCGGCACCAGAACCAGGTTGGTTGGAAGCCCCTTTAGATGAACCTGCCGGGATCCCGCTCACCGCCTGTACGATGACTGGAGTATGCACTCCAATCTGAGTGGGCGGAGGAACAATGCCCTCCGGCCCCTCCGTAGGATGCGGGAGCAAGTCGGCCTCACCAAGCCATAAAGCCGGCGCCTTCGCCGTGCCCGGCTGCTGCTTAACCAAGGCGGCCCCCGGGAGTCGCGGCTTGCCACTCCCCTGGAGTTGACCCCGGTCAGCTTGCGCCGGCTGGTGAGTCACTTGTATACCCAGACCAAGCGTTAACCCCTTCAGCTGTTTCAGCACACCGCCGAACCGTTGCGGCCCTTTACCGGCCCCCGGAACGATGGCAAAAAGAGACCCGGCCAGCGACGCCATCAGGCTTTGCTTGCCTTTGGTCTTCCCTTTTCGTCCGATCAGCTGCAGGTGGTTCGCCTGGGAAACCTGGGCTCCACCACTGTTCATCATCAGCTTCCTTCTCGTTTGACGAGCCTGTTGGTCAGCTCCGCAGCGCGTTGATCGCCCAGGGCCGACAACAGGAACTTCCGTCGTTTGTTGGTGGTATGCTTGTAGATGTCCAGGACCACTTTGTCCCCCAGTTTGGAGACAATGGGCGTCAGTTCACCCACCGACATGGTGGCAAACGTTCTGGCCATCTGTTGAGCATTAACATCCACCTCACGCAGAGACTCAATCTCTGCGTCCTGTACTTGCAGGCGGTCCTCCAGAGCCCCCACAGTGGCATCCTTGATAGCCAGGAGCTGCTCCAAGCTGTCAAATCCGGCACTGCTTGCCGCCAGGAGAGCCCGGAGACTATCCATCTCAGCTCTCAGCGGGTCCCGCTCTTGAACGGCCCCCTGCAATTCTGTACGTGGTACCGTCCGAACCGTACCGTCTTCCGATACCGTCTCAATGGTTTCACCTTCCGCCGCTACCTCATCTTCCTCGCTAAAAAAGAAAATGACGCTGAACACCACGATGAGCAGCATAAAGAGCATCAGTGCGGCGGCCAGGCCCATTAATATCTTTTTCACGGTCGCCCCCAACCAGCTGTTCGCGAATGTTGGCGGGCGGCCATTTCGTTAAGCGCCTTCTGTTCTTCGCGTTCACGCTCCAAACTGGCCACTTGCATGTGGCGTTCTTTCAGTTTCTCCAGGGATTGCTTTTCCCTGGCCGACTTTTCCACCACAATGCGCTGTTTGTGCACCGCTTCTTCGGCAATCCGTACATCGTGAATCTCCCGGCGCAGATCCTCATTGAGCTGTTCGGTATACCAGGCCTGAATCTGCATGTCATGTGTGCGCAGCAACCGCTCATCCCCGACAGCAGCCGGTTGGTCCTCCTTAAGATGCCGATGTTTTTCACTTCGCGTTGTCGCCAGTTGACTGTTACGCTTAAGGTGTTCGTCCTCCCGCTCACGCAGGTTTATCGATCTTAGCCGCAACATCAAGTCCTTCACCTCCAGCAGCCGTTCATGTCGAAATCGATTAGCCACGGGCCGCTCCAAGCTGTGTGCACAGCTGGGCCAGTTCATCCTTGGCCGATTCAAAATCGGACCGGAAGTCACCGCTCTGGCGCAGGTAGGCGTTGATCACGTCAATATTGGCGATGGCTTCGTCAATTTTTGGATTGCTGCCCGGGCTGTAGGCGCCGATATTGATGAGGTCCTCCGAGTCCCGATAGACGGCAAGCAGTTCCATGACCCGCTGCACATTTTCAACCTGGACTCTATCGGTGACATCGTGACGAAGCCTGCTCACGCTCTGGAGGACATCCACAGCCGGGTAATGACCACGATTGGCCATGGGGCGGGAGAGGACAATATGGCCATCCAATACGGATCGTGCCGCATCGGCAATAGGATCATTGAGATCATCGCTCTCCACCAGCACCGAATAGAGTCCGGTGATACTGTTGTGGGGGTTGGTCCCCGCCCGTTCCAGTAGCCGTGGCAGTAGGGCAAAGACCGAGGGAGTGTAACCCTTCGTCGTCGGTGGCTCACCGACGGCCAAACCGATTTCCCGTTGGGCCATGGCAACCCGGGTAAGCGAGTCCATAAGGAGCATGACATCTTTCCCCTGGTCCCTGAAATATTCCGCGATCGCGGTGGTCACCATGGCCGATTTCACCCGAATCTGGGCCGCCTGATCCGAAGTGGCCACCACCACCACCGAGCGCTTTAAGGCTTCCTCGCCCAGGTCCCGCTCAATAAATTCCCGGACTTCTCGACCGCGCTCGCCAATCAAGCCGATCACATTCACCGGGGCCGAGGTATGGCGGGCAATCATCCCGAGAAGGACGCTTTTACCGACCCCGCTACCGGAAAAAATACCGACCCGTTGTCCTAGGCCGATCGTGAGCAAACCATCGATGGACCGGATGCCCGTGGTAAATGGCTTGGAGATCATCTTGCGGGTCATCGGCTCGGGAGACAGGTTGTAAACCGACTGGAAACTGGCCGCCTGTATCGGGCCCTTACCATCGATGGGGCGGCCCATGCCATCGATAATCCGGCCGAGTAGTTTCGGCCCTACTGGAATGGCAAGCGCCTCGGTGCCCAGCGTGACACGGCTGCCTACGGCGACCCCCGTGGTGGCATCCAAAGGCATAAGCAGCATCTTGCCCTCGCGGAATCCCATCACTTCGGCACGGATAGGCTTGCCCCCTTCCACCTCGATGGTACACAGGTCTCCCACCGAGCCGCGCGGGCAGGTGGCTTGCACCACCATCCCCACCAACTCGGTCACCCGGCCGTCGATGCGGTAGGGTTCCATCGTCGCCAACTTTTTTGTCCGTTGGGCAATCTTAGTAGACAGCGTATCGGCCAGCGTCATGACAGCCCACTCTCCAGGAGATCCAGCTGGTGCTTGTAGTGGCCATCGATGAGATGCTCCGGCGTCTCCACCAGACACTCTCCGGGCGCCAGACTGTCGTCGGCCACAAACCTGATCTTACCTGGGAAGGTCTGGGCCAAACTTTCAGTCACTTCCTCGGTTTGGACCAGGGCCAGGTTTTCCGGCGAGACATGGATCACCACGTTCCCGGCGTGTAAAACCTCTTTTAAAAAGGTTTGAATGGTCCCTACCAGCGCCCCTTCTCGTACGGTATCGGGTAAGGGCAAGGTTAATATTTTCTCCGCGATGTGGAAACTCATGCGCGTGATGGGCTCCTCCAACTGGGCCAGTTGTTCACTGAACTCTTTCTCCAGACGCTGGGCCAAATCTTTGAACCGGAGCGCATGAACCTCAAGCTGCTGGCTGTGCTTCTCCTGCTCGGCGGCCAGGCCATCTCGGAAGCCCAAATTGAAGGACTGTTCACGTGCCTGCTGCAGCTCCTCTTCCAGCTGCTTTATTTGGCTCTGGAGCAGTTCGCCCCCGGTAGCCCCCAGCTCAGCAGTCATGCCCTCCATTGCCTCAGCATCACCCGGGCCCCGAATGCCGGATATGGGGCGGGGCAATTTGATCACCTGGAACGACATTACTCGATGATCTCCTCGGCGGATTCACCACGGGCGATGGTGATCTCGCCGGCTTCATCGAGGCGCCGGACAATCTCCAGGATGACTCCCTGGGCTTCTTCGACTTCCCGCACCCGGACGGGACCTAAATATTCCAACTCATCCTTGAGCATGCCACCGGCCCGTTCGGACATGTTGTTGTAAATCTTGATCTGTAACTCATCACTGGTTGCTTTAAGGGCCAAGGCCAAGGTCTTGGAATCCACCTCCTTGATAATCTTCTGGATACTTTCGTCCGCCAAGGTGGCAACATCCTCAAACAGGAACATGAGATTGGTAACTTCCATGGCCATTTCCGGGTCCCGCTCTCGCAGGTGCTCCAGGATGCCTTTCTCAGCGGCACGGGTGGCATTGTTAAGAATCTCCGCCACGGCCGGTGCGCCGCCCGTACTACGCATATCACCACCGAAGATACTGCCCAGCTGTTCCCTCAAGACGTTTTCAATTTCTTTCACCATCTCCGGTGAGGTTTTTTCCATGGTGGCCAGGCGATAGGCAATCTCATTCTGCAGCTCTTCGGAAAGCTGCGAGAGGACGGCGGCCGCCTGTTTGGGTTTAAGATTGGCCAGGATCAGGGCGGCCGTTTGCGGGTGTTCATCCTGTAAAAAACTGAGCAGCTGGGCATCGTCCACCGTCTGTAGGAGATAAAAGGCACTGACTTCGGTGGCCGCTTCGATGCGTTTGAGGAAATCCTCCGCCTTGCGCATGCCCCAGGCCTTTTCCAGTAGCTGCTTGGCATAATCCATGCCCCCCTGGGATACATACTGCTTGGCCGTCATCATCTGGTAGTATTCCTCGATGACTCCCGTAACCACCTCAGAGGATACATCCTTTAGCCTGGCCACTTCAACGGAGATCTGTTCCACTTCTTCCTCGGGCAGATGTTTCAACATCTGGGACGCAGAAGTGACCCCGATGGCGATGAGCAATACAGCCGCCTTGGAAAGGGGTGGTAGTTCCTCCTCTTTTTTATAAAGCCTTGTCTTGGCTGTGTCGGTCATGGGGATTACTCCGCCCCGGTAGCGGAAGTCCAAATGCGAATCAGCTGGGCCGCCCCTTCAGGATTCTCTTCGGCAAACTTGGTCACGTCCTGGGTCATACGGTCCTGGGCCTCCAGTTGGGCGCGGGCTTCGGGCGACAACTTCTGCAGGAAGGTGTCGCTGATCATCTCTATCTCACCCCTGGCCTCGAGAGCCCCCTCGGCGCCCGGGATTTCCCCCACTCCACCGGGGGCGCCCACCATTACTCCGCGTGCAGCCGGCGCCGCCAACAGTACCGTGGATACGGTCGCCGCGGTGGATCGCAGCATCCTGAGCAAGATGATAATGGAAATAAATAACGCCACCCCGATCGCTCCGTTGGTGAGCAGGTTACGCCAGAAAGCCCCACGTTCCAGGGCGCTGATGGAGGCCAGTTCAGCCAACTCATCTTTGCGATCAAACTGCAAATTCCGCACCTCTAGCTGGTCACCTCGACTGGCATCTATCCCCAAGGCGGAAGTGACCAGGGCCGCCAATTGATCGAGCTCCGATTGGGGACGAGGCTGGTAAACCAGTTCCTCCTCGCCATCGGCGTTCGTCGTGGCCTGATAGCTCCCATCCACCAGTACCGCCACCGTCAAACGGTTCAGATCGCCCGAGCTGGCCACAAAATATTCGACTGTTTTATCCAACTCGTAATTGGTCACCGTCTGCTGGGTGCTGCGACTGGACGTATCGGTCCCGATGAAGTTTTCCACACTGATCTCCTCACTGAGGACAGCAGCCTCATCGGTCCCAAAAAACGTCCGGGTTCGCTCCAACGTCTCAAAATTGAGATCCGCCGTAACCCTGACGATAGAGCGATCGGGTCCCAGGACATCATCGAGTATATCTTGGACCTTTCTCTGTAACCCCGCCTCCACATTCCGCCTGATCTCCCAGTTACGGCTACCGACGGGCGCTTCGCCGCCCTTACGAAGGGACTCTGTCAGAAGTTTCCCGGTGGCGTCGACAATACTGACGTTCTCCACGAGCAGGTCCGGGACGCTATTGGCCACCATGACGGCCATGCCCTGGATCTGCCTGGGTGTCAGAAAAGCGGTCGGTTGCAGGTGCAAAACGATAGAGGCCGAAGCTCCACCCGGCTCTTCAAAAAACTTTCTCTCCGGTATGACCAGATGGACCCGGCTCATCCGCACCTCGGCCATCTGGGTGATGGTCTTGGTCAACTCCCCCTCGAGCGCCCGTTGGAAATTCACCCGCTGCATGAAGGTGGTCATCCCCATGCGCTGCTCATCGAATAGTTCATAGCCGATCACCGAACCGGTGGCTAACCCCCCGGCGGCAAAGGTGAGACGATACTCCGAGACCTGATCGGCAGCTACGAAGATGGTCGTACCTCCCGCAGCCAATCGATAGGGTACCCCGTCATCGGTAAGGGTTGTCACCATCTGATTGGCGTCCTCGGGAGACAGGTCGCTATAGAGCAAGGCGTACTCTGGTCGGTTCGCCCACAAAGCCAGCGCAAACAGCGCGCTGATCACCCCGATGGCTACAGTAAACAGTGCCACCCGTTGGGCGACACTGAACTGCTGAAGGAAGATTCTGATCTGCTGCATTAATGGGGACATAATGTGTTACCTGGTCTCCATTGAGTTTAAATGTTCATCCGGTTGATTTCCTGGTAGGCTTCCAGCATCTTGTTCCGAACTTCCAGCATGAGCTGGAAACTGACATTGGCTTCTTCCAGAGCAATCATGGCGTTGTGCAGATCGTTCGATTCCCCCGTGACCACTGCACTCACCTTCTCAGTTGCCGCCGCCTGCTTATCATTGACGGCGTAGAACAGTTCTTTCAGCTGGTCACTGAATCGGACATCGCCGGTTTTTCCCGGCTCACCTGTGGTCCGCGTAAGGTCGGTTTGACCGGTAGGGGTGATTCGTGCTGGAATACCTGGAATCTTCATATCATCCTCTCACGTCAAGAAAGTTCCCGATAACGGCCGGTCTGCGGGGCTGTTGTACACCGTATAAGCTAAACCCTTTACCCCCATGATCATCGCTCGAAGTATCGAAAAATAAATCGATAATTTGTTGTTCGCCAGGGGTTAAAAGACTGGAGCCATCACGCGTCTGAATGGCCTGGAGCGGCCCAGCAGTCTGTTCTGACGCTTCCATCGATCCCCGCACGGAATCTGGCGGCCCAGGTGCCGGCTGGAGCGGTGAAACGCCCGGCGCCGACTGGGGTGGCCGGCGGCTTTCTGGCGGGGCCGAAAACAGCCCCTGAAATGGTCTGTTTTGAATTTCCATTCGTACTTACAGGTCTAAGGTTTTCCTGGCGATCTGTTTGGCGGCATTGAGCACCGAGCTGTTGGCCTCATAGGACCGTGTCGCAGTGATCATATCCATCATTTCCTCCACCACATTGACATCCGGCATGCGGATATACCCCTGGCCATTGGCCTTGGGATGGGACGGATCATAGATGGTCTTCTCGTTGGGGTTCTCGATGGTCCGGGCCTCCGGCCAGGCCTCACCGGTCCACCGGGTCTTTTCATGGGCCCCGCGCAGGTGCCCGCTGTCCGACCGCCTCAGATCCAGGCGTTTACTCTTCAACATTGATCGGAACG
Source organism: uncultured bacterium (assembly GCA_964543925.1). GTDB lineage: Bacteria > Fidelibacterota > Marinisomatia > SCGC-AAA003-L08 > TS1B11 > JADFNF01. The sequence goes on along the minus strand of CAZJBG010000085.1, from coordinate 3,446 downwards.
GCTCCTTGTACGGCTGGGGGTGCACCGTCTTACGGTGATAGATCGGTTCACCTTCACCTGCCACCTGGTTGGCATTGGACACATTCTCAGAGACGGCTTCCAGCCGGGTTAATTCGCTGGTCAATCCGCGGGCCACATGGCCGAAAATATTAAAGATACCTTGAATTTTCATGACTGTCCTCTAATAAGTCTACCGGATGCGGCCGGTAATACTCTGGGTTAGACCCTGGAACTTCCGCCGCATTATCCGTGCCGAGAAGTCATACCGAATCTGATTCTGGGCCAGGTCGGCCATCTCGCGGGTCAACTCTACGGGACCCTGCTCCCACTCGGGCGGTAGTTTATCCTCGGGGTCGGGGACAATATGACGGGGATTCGTCGCCCTCAGTCCCGTTTGGCGCTGGGCCTGCGACAGTTCGTCCAGGAACCGGGTCGGCTTTCTCCGGTAGCCGGGAACATTCATATTGGCCACATTTTCCGCCAGATTCTGGTGATGCCGCATGAGCAGATCGAGGGACCGCTTCAACAGAATACTGGAATCTGTATTGAAAATTTTCATCGAAATTGAGCTTCCTGTCTCACTGTGCTGCAAATAGGGACAAGAGTCGTGCCAAACATGGCGAAAGTTGCATCGCTCGGAGGGATTCTTGATCTGCGCGTAGGCACTAGTGCCCAATCAAAGCTTCCGTGCAGCCCATGGAAGGAGAAAAGTTTTCTTGGCATAGGACAATTTTTCCCTCCATATGGCAGTCGGTCAATTCACGGGGAGCGGCCGGCAAGGAGCCGTTAAGGTGAGTGGTGACCGTTGCAGGAGGCCATTCACTTGCGGTCCGGGGCTAAGCACTGGAACTGTCGAGCCCATACAGCTTGAGTTTGTTGCGCAGGGTTTTCACGGAGATGTCCAGGA
>CAZJBG010000085.1:932-2529 GCA_964543925.1 uncultured bacterium | reverse complement strand
GTTTCGCCCGGTATGCTCCAGGGTGATCAGTATGGCCTGTTTTTCTACCTCGGCGATGGTGGTGGCGCCATTAAATAGGGGTTTGGCTGGGCCGTGGTCCTGAACTTCGGGCGGGAAAAAATGTTCAAGGTTAAGTTTCGGCGCACTACCGGCGAAGAGCACCGCCCGTTCAGTATTGTTCTTGACCTCGCGAATGTTGCCCGGCCAGTCATACCGTTCCAGACGACGGAGGGTATCCACCGGGATTTCCTTCTTCGGCTGGTTGTATTTCTCACAAAACAACGTCACGAAGTGGTCTAAAAGCAGGGGGATGTCTTCGGCCCGCTCCCGGAGGGTGGGCACGTAGATGGGTACCACGTTCAGCCGGTAGAAAAGGTCCTCCCGGAAGGTCCCCGCGCTGATGAGCTCCTGGATATTGCGATTGGTGGTCGCCACGATGCGCACATCCACATCGACGGATTTGTGGCTGCCCACTTTATTGAGACGCTGCTCCTGCAATACTCGCAAGAGTTTCGCCTGTAAACCGGTGGAAATTTCACTGATTTCATCGAGCAGGAGCGTCCCGCCGTGGGCCTCTTCAAAAAGCCCCTTGGTGGTCTTGATGGCGCCGGTGAAAGCCCCCTGGACATGCCCGAACAGGGTGCTTTCCATGAGATTTTCAGGGATAGCCGCGCAGTTGGTCTGAAGAAACGGCTGATCGGCACGGTTGCTCCGTCTATGCAGGGCCACGGCCACCAGTTCTTTGCCCGTACCGCTCTCCCCCTGGATGAAGACCGGTGCATCGCTCTCGCTCACCATATCCACACGCTCTAAGACCCCGAGGAGCGCAGGGCTCTGCCCCACCATATCAGCGATAACCTCCTGGGCCTTGAGCTGCTTCTTGAGCGTGTGGTTCTCCTTTCGGAGAGAGTGGATCTCAAAATAGCGTCGAAGCCGGGACTCGATCTCAGTGATCGAGAACGGTTTGGTCAGGTAATCAAAGGCGCCGTGCTTCATGGCCTCCACCGCCGTTTCTATGGTGCCATAGGCGGTGATGATGATGACCCCCGGCGGGTCGTTGAGCCGGCGGATATCCTGCAACAGTTCCAGGCCGTCCTTCCGGGGCATTTTCAGGTCGGTGAGTACCAGGTCCGGCGACATGGACTTTACTTCCGCCAATGCCGCAACCCCGTCCTCGGCAAGCTGGACCTGGTAACCCTTGCCCTCAAGGGTCTCCTGCAAGAACAGACGGATATAATTGTCGTCGTCTACAACCAGAATGCTGTAGGGCTTCATATGCTATTCCTTCACCCGCAAATGGGTTAGTGGCGCCGGGACCTTAGATTGGCAGAGTGAGACCAACTTCCACCCCCTCCTTCTTACCTGCGCTGATGTCCACCCGCCCGCCCAGGACCCCGATGATCCGGCGCACCTCGACCAGGCCCAGTCCAAGATGTCCTGATTTGGTGGTGTAAAATGGCGCCCACCAGCTCGACCCGTCCGACTTCCCCAGGCCAATGCCACGATCAAGAATTGCAATGGTGGCCTCCGCGCCCGTTTGGAATAGCTTAATCTGGACCTGCCCGGGGCCGGGTTGGCTTAAAGCCTCCACGGCATT
>CAZJBG010000085.1:0-922 GCA_964543925.1 uncultured bacterium | reverse complement strand
CATCCGCTCCAAGGCCAGGCGGAGCAGCTCGGGATCGGTAACGACCTGGATTTCCTTCTGGCGGCTCACTAGGCCGATGATGTCCTCCGTCAGCGACCGTTTGGCCAGAAACTTTTCTACCAGGTGTACGAGAAAGGGGTATAAATCGACTTTGATCCAGTGGGGCTCCACGATTTCATGAAAGACGGTCCCCAGAGTGGATGCCAGCAGGTTCAACCGCTCAATCCCCTGGCGAATCATATTGAGTTTGTCACTCTCCTGGGAGTCTGAATCTTGAACCTGGAGCAACAGCTCGGCAAACCCCTGCATGGAAGTCAACGGGGTGCGGATCTCATGGACCAGGGTGCCGGTGAGGTTCTTCATGATCTGGTCCTCCACTTCCTGAAGGTGGTCCAGCTCCAGGTCCTGGGCCACCAGCAACAGGAGCCGGCCCTTCTCGATGGGGTTATCCAGGTAGATGCTGTCATAGATCCCGGCGGAACTGCCATTCTTCAGTCGAATATCGACGGCGCCGCGAGAGGCCGCGTCATCAATGAGTTGCTGCAGCAGCTTCGCTGACGCAGGAGCCAGGACAGCCTTCAAGGAGGTGCCTTCCCCCAGGCTGAAATCTTTTTGGGCCTCTCCATTGGCGGAGATCACTTCAAGATTCTGGTTGATCACTACCGATGCCTTCGACAATCCTCCCACCAGGGTCCCCATAAGATAAAGGGGCGCCAGGTTGGGCAATGCCAGGCCGGTAGTGGCCGGTTCCGGTTCCCAATCCTCTTTCCCCTCCATAAGCAGTTCCTGCTCCAACTGGTGATAGGCGGACTGAACCTCCGCAGCCACCATACGAAACTGCGCCATCAGGTCCTCGATGGGCGCCTGGGGGTCCATATTATTCGGCATGGTCGTCTCGAGGTTGCTCGCGCTCAGCCGATTG
>CAZJBG010000084.1:0-11633 GCA_964543925.1 uncultured bacterium | reverse complement strand
TAGTGGGCGGCACCCTCAGCTGATCTTATCTGTCAATGAGCGGTTGTAACCTTCATCTGCCACACGTCCCACCTTGACCGCTCGTCAGGGCGGGCGTAACTTCCCCTCGGTTATTACTGCTGATGTCGCCCAATACGCCAGATAAGTCCGCCCCCAATAATCCCATCCGCGTCGTCATTCATTCGTTCTTTATTGTTCCCTTTCTCATCGCGGTCTTCGGTGTCCTCATCTTTGCCATGATTAAATTGGTGGTGGGTTCGCCCCCCAGCATTCACGATGCCCTGACCACCATCGGGCGCGGGTCGGAGACCGAGCGCTGGCAAGCGGCCATGGACCTGGCCAGTATGCTCCAGTCCCAGGCTGAGGTCACCATCGATCAGCCCTTCGTGGACCAACTCATCTTCGAGTACGAGCGGTCCCGCACCGAACGCAAGCCCTACCTGCGCACCTATCTCGCTTTGGCCATGGGCCTCACGGGTGATGTCCGCTTCGAGCCGGCCTTGCTGGCCAGACTGGAAAATGAAGATCCTGCCCACCGCTTGGCGGTCATCAAAGCCCTGGGTCTGGCGGGGGGTGTGGCAGCCGAAAGGACCCTGATTGACTTCCTCGAAGACCAGGACGCGGCGGTGGTGCTGGAGAGCGTTATCGCCCTGGGCCGCCTGGGACGGCCGGGCACCGCTATGGCCCTCAAGCCGTTGCTCAGCCATCCTGAACCCAACATTCGTTGGGATGCGGCGATTGCCCTGGCCAAATTGGGTGACCGGTCCGGCCTGACGATTATCAATCAGTTGCTCGACCGTCGCTACTACCGCCTGTTTCCCGATGTCGATGAACGGGAGCAGGACCGGGCGATAACGGTGGCCGTGAAGATGGCCGATAAAATTCCCGACCCCCTGTTTAAGGAAAACCTTGTCAGGCTATCCCGATCCGATCCAAATTTACAGATTGCAAATGCAGCCCTCATGGCTCTGAAGCGGTACTGAGCAAATCGTTGCCGACTGCACCACCACCAAGGGTAAAGTAATGGATTCCACAATAGTTTGAGTATGAGTGAAAAACAGATTCCCCGTGCCGCGCTGAATACGCCGCAGGACGAGCCGTCCCCCACTGAGGTCGTCAAGCGGAAAAGTTTTATCTCCTGGTTGGTCGTTGGATGGGTAGCCTTTGCCAGTGCTACCGGCACATTCCTGGCGATGATCGTGCGGTTTTTGTTTCCCAACGTACTGTTCGAGCCCCCGCAAAGTTTCCGGATCGGGTTCCCCGATGATTTCCAGATCGGGGTGGTGGACGAACGGTTCAAAGCATTGCGGGGCATCTGGGTCATCCGCGACTCCGAAGGCATCTACGCCCTCTCTACCGTATGCACCCATTTAGGCTGCACCCCCAATTGGCTGCTCACCGAGGGTAAGTTCAAATGCCCCTGCCACGGCAGTGGTTTCAGAAAATCGGGCATCAACTTTGAAGGGCCCGCCCCCCGGCCCCTTGAGCGTTACCGGATTGTCCTGGCGGAAGATGGCCAGATTATCGTCGACAAGTCGATCAAGTTCCAACAGGAAAAGGGGCAGTGGGGCCAATCCGATGCATTCCTAAAGGTCTAACGCTTTATCTAAGGTACCATGGCTGAAAAAAAATCAAAGAGCCGGCTGAACTCCATCAGCGAATCTCCCGTTTGGAAGTCCATTTTCCGCACCGGTATTCCGGTAACCCGGCGGCAGCGGATGATGGGCGTCCTGAACAATGTCTTTCTCCACCTTCATCCGGTACGGCTCCCCAAACATGCCGTAAAGTTGAAGTATACCTGGTGCATGGGCGGCCTGTCCTTCTTCCTGTTTTTGGTCCTTACCATCTCAGGCATCCTGCTGATGTTTTACTACCGGCCGACGGTGGAATACGCCTACACGGATATTATGGACCTGTCCGAACAGGTCCCCCTGGGGATCATGCGGGAGATTCACCGCTGGGGGGCTCACGCCATGGTTATCGCGGTCTGGCTGCATATGTTTCGGGTATTCATGACCGGCAGCTATAAACCGCCTCGGGAGTTCAACTGGGTGGTGGGTGTGATCCTCATGTTCCTGACCCTCTTTCTCTCCTTCACCGGCTATCTGCTGCCCTGGGACCAATTGGCCATCTGGGCCATTACCGTTGGGTCGAACATGGCGCGAGCCACGCCCTTCCTGGGTCATGAGGGGCCCGGAGCCGCCCTGCTGGCTATCGGGGATATCAACCTGGTGACCATGTCCAGCGACGTGCGGTTCGCCCTGTTGGGCGGGCGATTTGTGGGCGAGGGCGCCCTGTTGCGGTTCTACGTGCTCCACTGTATCGGTCTGCCCTTTATCATCATGATCTTCATGGCGGTCCACTTCTGGCGGGTTCGGAAGGACGGCGGCATTTCAGGACCGGTCTAAAGGTATTCTAAGCGACCTGAGGGGAAAGGCTGTCCATGCTCGACTGGCTTAAATCAGTAGTTGATTTCCTGTCAACACCCAGTATTGCGCTCACCCTGATCCTGCTGGTGTTCCCCTTCGTTTTCCCGCCGACGGCCCGGTTCGAGACCTGGCACCGCCGGTTGGGGCTGCACAAACTATGGACCAACCGGGGAGGGTTGATCATGTTCGCCGTGATTACCCTGACCTTCGTTTGGGGCTTCACGGATGTGAACTTCAGTAAGATCCTCGGTAAGCCCGACAACGTTCCCATCATGATCCTGATTTATACGGTATTTTTCTTTCTATGGCTGGCCATGAAGTCGGCCTACGAGAACGACGCCCGCCTGGCGGCCGGTGAACCGGTGCAGGAGTACTATCCCCCGGAGGATAAGGTGCTGGTCTGGCCCGACCTGGTCTACATCGAGCTGATCGCCCTGATTTTGATGACGGTATTTCTGCTCGTATGGTCCATTGGTCTGCCGGCGCCATTGGAGGAACCGGCCAACCCCTCCCTGTCACCCAACCCGGCCAAAGCACCCTGGTATTTCCTGGGTCTGCAGGAAATGTTGGTCTACTTCGACCCCTGGCTGGCGGGAGTGGTGTTTCCCTCCCTCATTATTATTGGTCTGATGGCCATACCTTACCTGGACTCCGAAAGAAAGGGCTCCGGGTACTACAGCTTTGCCGGTCGCAGGACAGGCATGTTCGTCTTCCTGTTCGGCTGGCTGGTGCTGTGGGTCTTCCTCATCGTGGTGGGGACTTTCTTCCGGGGACCCAACTGGAACTTCTTCGGCCCCTTTGAGGAATGGAGTATAACCAAAGTTGTGCCACTGATTAATATCAATCTATCGGAATATGTGTGGGTGAAACTGCTCCGCGTTGGTCTGCCTGCCAACCCCTTGGTGAGAGAATCGGTGGGCATTTTTATGCTGTTAGTCTACTTTGGCCTTCCGCCGGTGATCTTGGCCCGGGGCAAGCTCCGTCCATTGCTGGACCAGCTCGGATCGATCCGCTATAGCCTGATTATCTTTCTGGTCTTGGCGATGGTTTTTTTGCCTATTAAGATGTACCTCAGGTGGACGCTAAATCTGCATTACATCATCTCCATTCCTGAAGCATTTTTCAACATTTGAGTGCATGAACATGGACCTGAAAAAAGATGAGCGTTACTATCATCCCAATCTCCTGAACCGGTGGTTCGGGATATCCAGTATCATCTTTCTTGGCGCCCTGGTAGCCATGTTCGGAGACGACTATATCCGGGATTGGAAGGGTTACCAGCGGGAATTCCGCCGGTTGGACATCAACAAGACCCGGATTGAGCTGGAAGCAGGGCAGACGAAGATTGACTCCACCCTTCTGGGCGAGTTGGAGGCCAAAAGAAGCGCCGCCGAAGCGTCCCTGGCCCGGCAGCAGGATCAATCGGCCCAATTGGAAACGCGCATTGTCGAGGCTGAAGGAGAACTCCACTGGGCAACCATGCGCTACCAGGAGAACAATGCTGAACTGGGTGCCGCCCGGTACCGGTTGGAACAAGCCCTGGCCAACGGAGAAAACGTCAAAAAAGCCCAGCAACACTACGACCAGCTCGCGGATCAAGTTCGGATTTATAAGGGGAATGAGGAACAGTTCCAGACCCTCGTTGACCAGTTCAAACAGGAGGTGACCGACCTGCGATCGGCAATGAAAGAGGCTGAGGACGAACTGGCGGCCTTGCTAAAGAACGTCAGCCTCTTGGAACGGAAGCTTAGCATCATTGACCCGCAGAACATGACGTTGGGCAATCGCATCGCCGACATGGTACGTGATCTACCGGTTATGGATTTTTTGGCCCCCTCCATCAAGATCCAGCAGATCATCGTCGATGACATCCGGGACGATGTGATCTTCACCACGGTGCCCAAGGTGGATCGCTGCACCAGCTGCCACCTGGGCGTTGATCAGGCCGGGTTTGATGACGCTCCCCAGCCGTTCAGGACCCATCCCAGGCTCGAGCTGTTCCTGGCTTCCTCCTCACCGCATCCGCTGGAAGAGTTCGGTTGCACCAGCTGTCATGCCGGTCGCGGTCGGGGGACATCCTTTTCCAGTGCTGCCCACATGCCCGCCACTCCCGAGCAGGCCCAGGAGTGGAAAGAAAAGTATGATTGGGAAGAATTACATCACTGGGACGAGAAAATGTATCCCGCCCAATACAGCGAAGCCGGCTGCCTGAAGTGCCACTACCTGGAGCCCATCATTGCCGGGGGCGATAATCTTTCTCTGGGGCTGACGATCATTGAAAAGGCGGCCTGCTTCGGCTGCCACGAACTGGAGCGCTATGCGGGATGGCGGCGGCGGGGACCCAACCTTGCCCATGTGACCGATAAGTTGGAGAAAGATTTTGCCTTCAAGTGGATCCGCAATCCCCGCTCCTTCCGGCACAACGCTTGGATGCCAACCTTCTTTGCTCAGACCAACAGTGCCGATCCGGCTTCTGTCCGTCGCACCCAAACTGAAATCCACGCCATGGTGCAATACCTGTTCGGCAGCTCCACTCCCGTCGAGTATCCCGAAGGGCTCCAATTGGATACCGGTGCAGGCCCGGTGGGTGATGCCGCCCGGGGCGAGGAGCTGGTGGCATCCCTCGGATGTCTGGGTTGCCATGTGGTGGAGCCCGAGCCGGTCGTCGTGGAAATCACCCTGGACCGCATGTACCAGCGCCACGGGCCCAATATCATCGGGTTGGGATCAAAAGTGACCCCTCAGTGGTTGTTTAACTGGCTGAAAAACCCCAGCGTGTATAACTCCTACACCCGCATGCCCAACCTCAGATTGAGTGACCAGGAAGCTGCCGACATGACCGCCTATTTGCTGGCGATGCGCAACCGCGAGTTTGAACAGATGGAGGTGCCGCCCCTGGACGTGGAAGAGCTGGATAACATCGCCATCCGGTGGCTGGCCAAGCAGAACACCGAGGCGGCGGCCCGGCGACAGGTGGAGGCCATGTCCCCCGATGAGCGGCTGATGTTCGTGGGGCAAAAAAGTATCTTGTTCTACGGCTGTTTCAGCTGTCACAACATCCCCGGCTTCGAGAACGCCAAGCCCATCGGAACCCCCCTTACCTTCGAGGGCAGCAAGCCGGTTCACAACCTGGCCTTCGGTTCGATTCACGAGATCGGCCACACCAACTACAATTGGTTTGAGGCCAAGCTAACCGATCCCCGCATCTTCGATCGGGATATGGTGAAACCTTACGATGAGAAGCTGCGCATGCCCAACTTCTACTTCACCCCCACGGAGGTTGAAGCGCTGGTAACGGCACTCCTGGGAATGGTGAAGGCCGACGTGCGCACCGAGAAACTGGCCAACCAGGATGTGGACAGTCAAATCGTTCTGCAGGGCCGGGCCATCATCAAGAATCATAACTGCCAGGGTTGCCACATCATCGACGGCCAGGGTGGGCAGATTACAAGCCTCATCGGCGACCCGAACCTGTCACCGCCGAACCTGAATACCGAAGGGGCCAAGGTATATGCTGATTGGCTCTACAGCTTTTTAAAGGAGCCCACCATCATACGCCCCAATCTCACCGTTCGGATGCCCACCTTCGATTTGAACGATCTGCAGTGGAACGACATCATCAAATCGTTCCAGTACGCTGATGGGACGCCCGCCACCTTCGTGGCTATTCACGACGTGGATGGTTCAGCGGGCCTCCCTGTGGGAGAGTTCCTGGCCTCCAAGGAGATAGGTGATTGCGGGAAATGCCATCTCATCGCCGGGGCAAAACCCACCGGCAACACCGCCGATTGGGCGCCCGACCTGGCTTTGTCCAGGGATCGCCTCCGCTCGGAGTGGATGGTTCGGTGGCTGCGGGATCCTCAGAACATCATGCCCGGCACCCGTATGCCCCAGCCCTATATTCCCTCCAAGGAGGATGTGGACTTCGAGGGTGCCGAGGACTTCTTTCCTAAGTCGCTCATCGAACTAGCCGGAGACACCGAGGCCCTGCTGGAGAGCCTCAGGGATTACGTCTATTCGGTGGGGAACTAACGGCCCAGTAGAACCCCAGCCGCTCTCTCTACCAAAATTCAACCCTTGAAATAGCTGTTGGACAAGGCCATTTGGACTTGTCCTTGTCGTCATCCCCCGATCCAACGGGTTCTGTTTGGCCGGCATCCTGCCGGTCATTTTTATTGTTTCTCCGGATAAAATTGCGCATAGCGTAGACGGTTATTCGACCCTCGCTGAGGAACACGATAAATTATACTTGGATATTAATATCCTTTAATAATATATTACGATTGTCGATAGGGATTATTTGCGTGGATAAGGATTATTTGCGTGGAGGATAATATGATTCACAACGCGCATTTCCAACCCCACTGCTCGTTACTCCTTTATTCATGACTAGGACTGGTAAAACGATAAACTACAATCAAAAATGGGAACTGTTACCATGAAATATAAATATGTCTCTGCCTCGGTCTTGGCCGTTCTACTTCTACTGACTTCCCAAGTCTGTGAAGGGCCTGCAGGTCCCGCTGGTGTGGATGGCATTGATGGCGTTGATGGAGTTGACGCCACAGGCCTTCCCTCATCCGGCACCTACTTCAGCCTGGCTGTCAATAACAATGCCGGCGATATGCAATTTGGATCGTTCGTAAACTATCTGGCTTTCTCCGATACTGATGCAACAGTGGCAGGTACAACTATCCCGCAGGTATTGTCGGTGGAGACAGAAGCGCCTCCGGAAATTGATGGCGTCGCAGTCACCGGAGAATGGCCAGCTAGCGGAACCATTATTACGCTTGAGCGAATTACTGATTTTGAAAAATACGACGGCATATCTCCGGTAGGCGTTACATCCGTGACCGTCAAGTCAATGTACGATGAAACCTTCGTTTATTTCCAGCTCACCTGGGATGATGCCGCGGAGGATTTCGAGAAGGCTAAGCTCTCCTACGCTGGCAGCACCGATAGTTGGAGCAGCTCCGGGAACGAGGACCGCTTCTACTTCATGTTTCCGATCAAGGGTTTCGAGGGTAGTGACTACGCCGATGGAAACGGCTGTGATGCCTTCTGCCACTATGACGAAACGTCCGCGAATGGGAAAGGCTACATGTTCACTGAAAGCGAAGGTCAGCTGGTGGATACATGGCAATGGAAAGCCTCACGGGGCAACCCAGTCGGTTTCATCCACGACAAGCACCTGGTTTACCAGGATTCTGTGGCCTTTAATGCCAGCACCGATAAGCCGAAGAGTTTCAGCGGTCGCAAGGGCGATCAGGGACAGAACACCTATGTGGAGAATAAGCTCTCAGGTGGCGTGCCGACGTATATGCATGTCAATGATCCCAATGCAAATGCTGCGTATCCCTCTATGGTGTGGGATATGGTTCCCTTTGATAACACTGCCACATTCACGGATGGGGCGACGATTCCCGGTGTATTCCTCCGAATTCCGTCAGGCAGCGGTGCGGATGTGAATGCCGTGGGCAAGCACTCTGGTTCTGGATGGCTGGTAGAGGTGCAGCGGGTTCGAAATACGGGCCATGGGGATGACCACGAATTTATCCCAGAGCACGCGGACGATCACGTGCATTAACAAAACCATCTTGAATTTGACATCGATTAATTAACTCGCCCGGTGAAATTGGGTAATCGAGTTATCAGAATCGGCTGGTCGGTACTTGTAGCTGCCCTCTGTACTTGCCAGCCGATTCTGGCCCAATCCGGGCCCTCGCGCCCTATTGAGCGAGGAGCGGCTTTGTTTTCAATATATTGTACTGCATGCCACGGAGAAGCGGGTGACGGCCGAACACCAGCCGCCTCCGCACTCTACCCACCGCCACGTGATTTCACCCAGGGCGTCTATAAATTCCGTTCAACACCCTCCGGCTCACTGCCCACCGACGAGGATCTCGAACGGGTGATCAACCAGGGCATCCCCAAGACCTGGATGCCTGGTTGGGGAGATGTCTTCTCGAACGCTCAAATCCACGATATATCAGCCTATTTGAAAACACTACTGGCCGATGAACAAGAGTGGGTCTCGGGAAGCCCTATGCCGATTGCACCCTTCATGGAGCCAACTTCACAGAGCGTGGAGGATGGTCAGGCGCTTTACCTGCTTTTTGAATGCTGGACTTGTCACGGTATAGACGGACGGGGGAAAGGACCTTCGGCCAGAATCCTGCGTGATGAAAAAGGTAGAAGAATCATCCCTGCGGATTTGACTAACCCGGATTATAAAGGTGGTTCCTCCTCTGCCGAAATCCGCAATACCCTTCTTACGGGCCTTACCGGTACTCCCATGCCGGCGTATCAGGGAATCTACCTGTTCGCCCGAGAAGACCTGGAAGGTATAAACCTTTCCTGGCTTACGGAGGATGCGCGACAATCAGTGCAACGTTTCATTTCCAATCTTCCTGCTCAATCAGATCTCGAAGGACTTTCGGAAGAGCGTTTGACCGTCCTCGCCCAAAGAAATGAGTGGGCGCTGGTGCATTATGTACAATCATTCATTCGCAAAAAGAGCTGGTTCAACTGGGCATTTCGGACCAGCCCGTAGCGCCAGGTTGAGTTCATTTTCAATGAAGGGTTGGGGTCTAATCTTCGTTCTAGGGATGGCAGGGACTTTTGGAAGCGTATCTTGTGTGGGGGATGGCACCGGACTGAACGAGTTCGGAGATCTCCTCGGTCCCCTCGATTCCCTTGTCGTCTCCATTCCGCTTGAACCGACACTGGAAAGTATTGAGGCTAACATCTTCAGGGTAGTTTGTGCGGTTAAGTGTCATCGATCACCTTTACCCAAAAAAAACCTCAATCTCGAACCAGGACTGGTATACAGCAATCTGGTGAATATTCCTAGTGAGGAACGGCCAGAGTTGATGCGTGTGCTCCCCGGTGATGCCGAGAATAGCTACATGATATGGAAGCTGGAAGGGAGAACTGGGATTAAAGGCCGGCAAATGCCACTGAATCTACCCCCACTTTCAGATGAGAAAATCCAGGCGATCCGTAACTGGATCGATGATGGCGCCCTCCAATGAAAAAATCGACTGACAGGCCCAAGTTTCTCTATATTTTAGGTATTTACGCTTTACTGACTACCTGTATGCTGAACCCAGGTTCGCTCCGTGCAGAACCATACTTAGCAGTACGAACGGGCTTCAAATGTGGCCAGTGCCATGTTAATAAAACCGGTGGTGGTAAAAGGACCGACTTTGGGAACATCTATTCACAGCGTTTTATCACTGCGCGGTATATCAAACCACCCAAGCTTGGCACCTTCACACCTCGTCTTTCACCAAACATCTCTATCGGTGCCAACCTCCGCCTGCGAAATACAGCTATCTTTGAATATTCGGATACTTCTGGAAACACTGCTTCGGCAACCTCATTTCTTGATATTACTGAAGGGAATATCTACCTGGAAGCCCAACTAATCCCGGATCGCTTCACATTGTACTTCGATCAGAGGGTAAGCCCGGAACCCGGTACGAGGGAGACCTTTGGCCTCCTGTATGGATTACCGTTTAATAGCTACATAAAAGCAGGTAAGCTACTGCTTCCTTATGGTTATAGGCTGTGGGACGATAATGCCTTCATTCGTGAAGCTACCGGTTTTACGTACTCGGGACCGGAGTTGGGCCTGGAAGTGGGATTTGAGCCGGGAAACTTTTCGGCGAGTATGGCTGTTACCATGATTCAATTTTCTGGGCTGGCCTCCCTGGTACGTCGTCACGCACGAATTGGATTCTCATGGCAGAGAGCCCTCGATGGCTCAGACACTCGCATGTTCGGAGCTTTCGCGGGGCTGCATGCAGGCCGATTCACTTTGCTCGGCGAAATAGACCACATCTCATGGGCCGCAATCCGGCAGCAGGCCTACTTTGCTGAATTGGATTTCCTCCTCTTTCGTGGCTATAATCTTAAAGTTTCTTACGATCTATTCGACCGTAATCTCGATATACCTCTCAAACGTGACGGCCAAGAGCGTATCGCATTGGGTTTAGAAGTATTTCCGATGCAGTTTCTGCAAGTAGCCGTCTTTTACTACGTAAACCGTTTCATCCCTCAGAACCTTCCCCAGAATCAGGACACAGCAGCCGTAGAGGTGCATTTCTTCTTTTAATTCAGCGTAGACGGTTTTTTGACCCTCGCTGAAGAACATAATAAATTATACTTAGATATTAATATCCTATTATTGTATATTTCGATCATCAATAGGGATTATTTGCATGGAGGATGATATGATTCACATCTCGCATTTCCAACCCCGTGGCCACATTTTTCGTGTCTTAATGGTCGTTATTTTCCTCGGATTGCTCCCCAGGGCGGCGTTCGCCATTCCCGCTTTCGGGCGCAAGTACGGGAAGCCCTGCCAGACGTGCCATGTGGCCATACCCAAGCTCAACGATTTTGGTGAGCGCGTCAGGGTAAACGGTTACCAATTGCCCGGGACCATCGAAGAGACGGCGCCGTGGTCCATACAGGCCGTGCACTTTTCCGGCATGCTGCATGAGATGTTCGTGGACCGCACGATCAAAAGTGGGATGGGGGCCGTGCCGCCCACGGGATTACCGGCCAATGGCCAGTACAATGTGAACTCCTTCCGGGATATGGGGGGACACATCTGGATGGGAGGCGTGCTCGGCAAACACCTATCCTTCTTTTCCAGCTTCGGTATCGAACAGGAGCTGGAGGTGGAAGGCGGACGTTTCAAGTCGCCTACATCGGTGCATTGGGAGCAGGCGTTCTTCGCCTTTAACAATGTGCTGAACAGTGGCAGCGGTCTGCTCAATCTCCGGTTCGGCCGGTTCGAGCTGGAACTGCCGTTCTCCTCGCTCCGGCGACTCAGCTCGGCCCTGGCCCCTTATGAGGTCTATAGCATCAGGCCGGTGCAGGGGGCGGTGAGCCTTTCCGCGCCCAAGGTCGGCATGTCCATCTACGGCGTCCATTCATTCGGGCTGAGCCGCATCAGGTACGATCTTTCGGTGGTCAACGGCGCCAATGGCCATTTTGATACCAACACGAAAAGAGATTTTTACGGTCGACTGGCCTGGTCCCAGTACTTTGACGGCCCGTTGAAGAAGGTGACCGTGGGGGGCATGGGCTACTTCGGCACCCAGAACCTCAGGGACCTGCCCGGCAACCCCTTCCCCAACGAAGCCATGATCGAATACTGGGAGCAGGAGCATGAGGAGCTGGGGGAGGCAT
>CAZJBG010000083.1:0-11857 GCA_964543925.1 uncultured bacterium | reverse complement strand
TGGCTTCCTTGTCCCCATCGGTGATCATCTCGATCTCCCCGATGATGGGTTCCTCATCGGTGCTGGCCACCGGCTGGCTGGCCGCGACGTTTTTCGTTCCGGCCGGGGCCAGAAACGGCGGACGGGGGTGGCCCAACGGCTTCTGCAGGTTGGGGACCCGCAAATTTTGCGGCGTGCCTACGAACATGGGCTTGGGCAGTACGATGTCCAGGGGAACCAGGCCGGCGGCTGCCTGCATGTCCCCAGTCGTGCCGGCCATTTGATCGGCCGCAGCCTGTCCGGCCCCTTCCATGGCGGCCTCCGAGTCGGATTTTTTCTGGCAGGCAGGGAGCACCAGCAGGGCCGTCGCCGCCCATAGCGCCACTGTCAGGACATTCACCCTCGCCAGTATACTTTTATTCAGCATCTAGTTTTAACTCCTTCATGTAAATAAATCACTCAGTGTTCCAACGGGTTAAACCGCCGGTTGTCCTACAGCCGGGTTCACGATGGCGACCCTGAGTCAAGTCAATATTCCAGGAACCGAGCCTTTAAATTAACATTTTTCTATAGGGCAGACACCCTTTCCATAGGCCCCAACCGGAGCGTCCCGGATTGCCGGGATAGGAACGGGTCGAGGGCGCTACCCTGCGCCAATCCGCAACGAGACCCACGCCGCTCAGGTTGGCCGGGAAGCGCCTACAATCGAGGCTCGGCTAGACCGTCTTTGGCACCACGTAGGGCCGGCGGTAACTCCGGGTGAGCAGTTTGTCCGCCTCCCGGTCACCGACGAACTTCTCCTTTTTCCCATCGAATGTGAGCTCCCGTCCGACCCGATAGGAGATGTTGGCCAGGTGGGGCAATACGGCAGACAGATGGCCTACCTCGATCTCGCCCGTCAAATCTTCCCGCTTATCGGACCGGATGGCGTCTGTGAAGTTCTGGTAGTGGCCGCCAGCGATGCTGGTGAGGACCATGGGATCGCTGTCTTCAGCATCCGGCTGGGCAGTGGAACCGGGGCCGGGCTCGTTCTTGTGTCCGAAGTAGGTCTGCCACTCCTTGCCGTTCCCATCGATGAACATCCAACCCTCGGAGCCGTAGAACAGGTTGCCAATGCGAACCTGCCCCTCAGCATTGGTGGTGAGGCCCCGGGTGCCGAACTCGAGAATCTTCCCATCGGCATACTCGAAGATGGAGGTCTGTGTATTGGGCGTCTCCTGGGAGGAATCAAAGGCGAAATATCCACCGAAGGAGCGAACCTTGACGGGATGCTCGTGCTTGTTCAGACCCCACCGGGCAACATCGAACTGGTGAGGACCCTGGTTGCCGGTATCACCGTTGCCGTAGTCCCAGTGCCAGTGCCAGTTGTAGTGGAACCGGTTGCGGTTGAAGGGCCTTTTGGGGGCCGGACCCAACCAGAGATCATAGTCGACCTGGTCCAGGTAGCTCGCGGTGTAGGGCGGTTCCTTCCACTCGGAACCGACCGTGAAGGAGTATTCCTCCCCGGGGGCAAGAGGACCGTCGGGGTAGCTCCCCAGGGAATTGCGGGGTTTGAAGCAGAGGCCCCGGGCCATGTAGATATCGCCGAGTTTACCATCGTGCAGGAACTGAATGGCCTGGCGGACGGGAGTGCGGCTGCGGTTCATGAGTCCGGACTGCACAATCCGGTTGTAACGGCGGGCTGCCTCGACCATCTTACGGCCTTCCAAGACGTTGTAGGAAACGGGCTTCTCTACGAAAACATGCTTGCCCGCCTGGCAGGCCCAGATCGTGGCCAGGGCGTGCCAATGGTTGGGGGTCGCGATGACCACAGCGGTGATATCCTTATCCTCAAAGACGCGGCGCATGTCCTGCTCGGCGCCAGGGGTTGTGCCCTGGATCTCCGCTGCTTCCGCGGCCCTTTCAGGGATAAGGTTCAGATCGACATCGCAGAGGGTCTTCACCTCCACATTATCGAGACCGGCAAAACCGCCCATGAGGGCCCTCCCCTGTGACCGTATACCGATGTTGGCCACGTAAAGGCGGTCATTGGCGCCGATAACCCGGTTGCTGACGACCGGGGCGGCAAAGGTTGACGAAGCCAGTGCACTACCGGCAACGATGCCGGCGGCAGCCTGACTGCTGCGCGAAATGAACTCACGGCGCGTAATATCTTTGGGCTTGGCAGACATGGGACCCCCTGACGGTTGGCAAACGGTTGCGGTTTGGAACTCCATGAGGCCCTGGAAAGGACGCCGATCCAAGGCCACAATTTTCATCCAGGATTCGATGAGCGGAAAATGTTAACGAATTTCATCGTACTTGTCAAAGAGTAATTCCCCATGCCCGAGAATCGGGAACGGCCGGTCATAATTGCATGTGGCCTTTGAAGTCACTGCGAATAAAAACTGCACAATTATACCGCCTACGATTCCGGATGCTTTCCTCTTGATTTAATGTAAACTATAGATTACATTTTAAGTGTGAGTGCTTTAATGTCACCTGCCGGTAATGCCCACAATCTTGGAAATAGAGTACGCGATCTTCGTCGAAATCTGGAGATAACTCAGGAAGATCTTGGAAAGAGAGTAGATTTGACTCGTCAAAGCATCATAGCCATTGAAAAGGGTCGCTTCACTCCATCAATACAGACGGTACTAATGTTGGCACGAGCACTAAAGACGTCTGTAGAGGAGATGTTCTGGCTATCCGATGATAAACCAAAGGGAGGTGATGAATAATGCGAGAGCTCATTCCCTATTATATAAGCAGAGCCCTGCTAGCAGCGCTGGCTGGATGGTTCGCTGCTAGCATCAGAGGACCGTTGGCAGGGATTGTAATGGGGACCTTCATCTTTGCCGGTTTCATATGGTATGCACACAGCGGTTGGTATCTAATTGATACTACCCATCCATTGTCTCCACTTCGAAGAGATGCTCGCGGAAGCACCATTCGGGACAGTGCGGTAGTGACCGCTATCAGTGTGACAGGGCCATTATACGTTCTATTTAAGGATCCTTGGGAGAGTCCTCTCAATTGAGATACCAGCCGGCTCAATAGCGTTAGTAGCAGGTACTGCAATATATTTCTTCGTCACTATTTTTCTCTTCACCAGGAGATGATCTTTCATTAGCAAAATCTGACAATGCTGGATAACCATTCGCTGGAGTGGACCCCGCGAGCAAGGCGATTTCCATATTAAGCTCGTTGTAACAGCAACGAGCTTTTTCATTGTATGCTATTAGCGGGGCTACTCAGCTCAATACAGCACACGGTGTTTGTCAGTGTTTTTCTTTCTCCTGACGGAGGGACGCCGGCCTTTTAAGCCGCTGGAACCTCACCCAGCACTGCACCGAGGTTACTTCATCGAGAACGGCGTAGGCCGCCACGCGGGCCAGGCGACCATTACGTCTCTCCCTGGGCGGTGAGGACCTCCGCCTTATATCCGCCCCTGGATTTGAAGTAGTAGATCAAGCCCAGGTAGCAGATCAGCATGATTGCGGGGAAGATCGCCACCGTGGCCAGGGCGTTCTTTTTGGCCGCGTCCGTGATGGTGGCAATCACCGATTTCTCCTCGTCCCCCAGAGCGGCGATTTTCTCCTGGTCCAGCGGTCGATAGGTGCCAAAGACGCTGACTTTCTCCCCGCCCACGACCTCGGCGTGCACCGCAGGATTTTGACTCAGGAGTTCGCGATCAATCTCCTTGTCCTGAATATTGCCCAAGAACGCGACCCCAATGACCCCCACGCTCAGCATGCCCATACCGCCAATCGCGTTGAGGGTGAGGGCGCCACCTTTGGGGAACCGTTCGGCGACGACGCCCAGCATGGTGGGCCAGAAGAAGGTTTTACCGAGAGCATAGACCGTGGCGGCCACAAAAATGACGGCTCCCACGGACTTGGACAGGAAGATGAGCCCGACAACGGCGATGGCGCTGCCCACGGCCAACAGACCCAGGGGCGAAAGCATGCGCACCAATGCTCCGGCAAAAAAGAACCGGAGGATCATCATGATAAAAGCCGTGTAGACCAAAAGCCAGCCCGCTTGGATACCGATATCGGTCATCACCGGGGTGACCAGGTCGGTGATCCAGCTGTCGGTCCCCAGCTCGGTCGTGGCGAGGGGGATCATAATCAGCAGCAGGAAGATGAAAATGGGCCGACCCGCCGTTCGCACATAGGCCCCATACCCAATGATCAAAGCGGCCGCCACAACGATCTGCAGGATCAGCGACCATCCGAATACGCGGCCGATCTCGCTGACCATAATGGCTACGACAATCAGGGCCCCCAGGACGCCGGCCTCCTGGAGCATGACCTTGTAGGATACGCCGGCCTTGACGCGCTCGTGGATCGGGAACTTGCGCCCGAGCATCATGAACCCATAGAGCAGGGTGGGGATCAGGATCAACCCGATTTTCCACCGCCAGTCCACATCGGCGCCAATAGCAAGGGCCAGCATGCCGCCCAGAAACAGTCCACCGGGCCAACCCGAGTGCAGGATGTTCAGCCACTTGGTCTTCTCCTTGGAGAACATGGTGGCCACGACGGGGTTGATCACCGCCTCAACGGTGCCGTTTCCCAGGGCAACGATGAAGGTGCCGACGTAGAGCATCCAATAGCCGGTGGCGAAGATGGTGATGATAACCGAAATGATATGGCAGGCAAAGGCAAACGCCATGGCCGTGCCGTAGCCGATCCGGTCGATGATTAGGCTGAACAGAACAATGCTGATGGCAAACGGCCACAGCCCCACGCCAAGGATTTCCCCTTTCTGGGTCTCACTCAGGTTGAACTGGGCGCCCCAATCGCCGATGATCTGGGCCCTGACGATGAACCCGAACGCCGTAGCGATCAGGGCGATCATACAGGCCCAGAAGAGCCTTTTATCTTCGGCAGAAGTACCGCCGGAAGAGGATTCGCTGTTGATACTTGCGCCTGTCATAGCATGAGCCTCCTTTTAAGGGATTGATTGCGTATGCAAGATTACCGGCACTCAAGTTCAATAGATAAGACACACGGGGAGTCATAACAACTTAGAATTGTTTCGGCTCGCACTCCAAAGGCTTTGTGGTCGCTCGCGCATTCATTGACGGGCGCAAATAGACTTATAGGGTCATCCTTCCACGGGGCTAGCGGCGACCTGTTTCAGAGCCCACACCACGGAATATTGTGTGGTAATACGTATGCACAAGGATCGCCATCACCAGCAATACGGCGCTGTAACGATGCACGTCCAAAAGCCACTCCTGTCCGTCGGTGCCAAAGAGGGGAAACATGCTCAATACGGTCGACAGGATCACCGGCAGGGCCAACAGGATCACCAACCAGAAGGATACTTTTTCCCCGAAGGCGAACCTTCCAGATGGTCCCCCCCCATCCCCCGCATCCGGCCGCACCGGCCATTCGCCAGGTTCGAAGCGGTGGCGGTAGGCCCCCATGAGGGTTAAATAGGCCAGCCCAACGGCGAAAACCGGGGCGGCTGCCAAGTGGGTCATCAAGGGAAAACCGGAGAGGGGCCGGGCCACAATCAAAAGGGGACCAAAACCGGTGACGGCCAATATCACAAAGCTGATGAGGGTCAGCAGGTAGGCCAGCCGGGTCAATCCCGCCAGCCGGCCCTTACGGGGCTGATCCGCCTGGGGCGCCGTGGGGGCCTTATCACCTGAACCGACGCGAAAGGCCCGGTAGTGAAGGGCGATCCCCACCAGGGTGACAGCAAACCCGATGCCGGCAACGATGCGAATCATGCTAGGGCCCCCGCTGTACCTAAGTCCGCTTGCCGGTACTGGCCACGGCTTCCAAGACACGGGACAGGCCCCTGAACCCAAACACCAGGAGCACGGCGGCCATCACCGCGAAGGCGGCCAGGGCCAGCACCTTCAGCCACGGCCGGAACATGAATGACAGGGCGAAGACCCGGGGATAGACGCTGCCCAGGTCCTGGAAGTCGGTCATGGTTTTGACCGCACCCTGCAACGCCGCCACGGGGGAATCGACATCGATCCGGCCGAAATAGAACGGTGCATTGGTGGCATGACAGTCGCTGCACCCGCGAACCCCGAGGGACTGGGCCGCCGGTCTTACGTCGTGGGCGAAGGCCCAGGAGTAGGGCCGGGCCGCCGGATGATCTGCCTGCGTCAGCCCGCCCGAACCATCCAGGCGGAACAGTTTCCCGCCACTGATATACACCGGCGTTCCGTCCGCGGACGGCTGGGCCGCCAGCATGGCCAGGACCTGGGCAATCTGCTCGTCCGTCAGGGCCGGGAACGACCCGGCGCGCAGGGGCTCCCCCCGGGTGATGATCTGGCCGGCCATCAAGCCCACCACCTCGGGATCAAGGGGGGTGATATCGTCCCCATTCAGAGTGGCCCAGAAGGCGGGCCAGAACAGTTTATGAGGGGCAATCGTGCCGTCACCCTGCTTGATAAAGACCGGGGAGAGGATATGAGGGAGGGCATCGTCGGCCTTGGGCACCCCGCGAGCGCCCAGCCGGTGGGCTTTCGACGTCTTCACCAGGTGGTTCTTCTCGGCGGGCCAGGGACCTGAATGGCAGCTGGTGCAGGTCAGTTTCTCAAAATGCACCGGCGGTATACCGGCATGGTCGGGTTGGGGCGAACCGAGGCGTCCGGCCGTGGGGAACCCGTCCGACCCATCCCCCAGGTGGCACCCCCGGCAGGTCAATGTGGCCGCAAAGGGGTTATCCAGCGCCAGGGCCTCGCCTGCATAGCCCCGGGTCATGGCATGATCCAGGCCGTTGCGGTGGCAGTCGACGCAGGTCATGCCCGCCACCATATGGATATCCTCATCGGATTCCCACTTCTCGGCGGGGGTGGCGGGAATAGTCTTCGACGAGTGACAGAAATAGCACCGCTCGGCACGGATGTCCCGCACCACGTCGAAGAACACTTTGCCCCCGGCATCAAAGCGGGATGCATCGTAGGAGACCGAAGGTGGAATCTGCTTGGGATCATCCAACATGGAGCCGAAGAGGACATCGTAGGTGTCGGGCATATCCTCGGCCGACCCGCTCACGGTGGCAAGCCCGCTGGCGGCTGTGGCGGCCCAACGGAAATTTTGATGGCCAATCTGGACCGCATACTCGGCCTGATCGTAGGACGGTTCGGCGTCATGGCAACCCAGACAGTTGACCTCCAGCTTGCCCGAGACCATCCAGCGCATGAAGTAGTCAGGGGTCTCGGCATCCTCGTCTTCACCGATGCCGCCACCGGGCATGTGGCTCCCGAATTTCTCAACGAACTCCAGGGGCGCCAGGCCTACTTCGTCGGGCCTGAAGGTTCCGGGCCAGGCCCGGTACGAGAGGGGAATCTGGGTGGCGGCCTTCCGGTCCACCAGAATCCACGGTTGACCCGGTCGGCCCGGCGGGACCTCCGGGTCGGCGGCGTTGAAATGCCAGCCACCGGCGATGGTCTGGTAATTGTGGCACTCGCCACAGGTTGCCTCGGTGGAGAAGGGCATCAACGGGTCGTCATCGGGCCTGATGGTGCTGCCCTCCTCATCCAGCAGGTCCATGATATGCACCGGCACCGCACGGGTCCCATCGGGCACGTCGCCCAGTTTCGGCTCCTGGGCAGCGGCGGGAGCAGCACCGAGGATGATCGCCATGATCCCTGCGGCGACCCAGCCCGCGTCACGCTGACGAGTGGCCATTAACCTGCGATGCTTCCCTTCGGTTGGTCGGTCCTAGACATGAAAGTCCTGAGGCTGGTAGGTCAAGGTCCGGGCCGCTTCGATGGCATCGTTAACCTTCAGGACGGCCACGGCAGTCTCGTACCCGATTTCGGCGGGGCAGTTCAGTGTCGCCTTGCCGCGAACGGCAGCGAAGAAGTTCTCCAGATGGGGCTGATGGTAGAGATCCTTGAACACGACCGGGAGATCATGCTGGGGGGGCGCCAGGGTCTCCCGGACATCCAGCACCACATCGCTCGCCTGGGCCGTCAGTTCTTCCTCGGCCGGGGCTTGTAAGATACCCATTTTGACCCACTTGTCCCACTGCGGTGCGGAGGCCTCACGATAGATACCGGCCCTGCCGGCAGCCTCTGAGATCAACAGGGACCCTTCATCGCCCATGAATTTCTCAAAATATCCTTCGCTGCTGTTGGTGGTGATGGTCTGATAAGAAGCCTGGACCGTCCCCTCCTTGGTCTCATATTGGAACAGGGCCAGGACGCTGTCGTGCCACTCGTGGGTCTTGCTGTCGTAGTAGCCGGAGTTGCCCGACGCCATGACCGATACCGGATTGGCATCGAGGAACCAGCTGTAGATATCGATCTGGTGGGACCCCAGGTCGACGATGGGGCCGCCGCCCAACCCCTTGTACCAGCGCCAATCACGATATTGCGCCATGGACTTGAACCCGTACTTTTCGAGAATGTCCTGGGGTATGGCGTATTTTTCCGGCCAGCCGCGATCGGGTTGGACCGAACGGTTCCACTGGCCGTTGATGGTGGTAATCTGGCCTAATATTTTGGCTTCCTTGATGATCCGCTCGTAGGTATGAATGTACCGGGGATTGCTCCGGCGCTGGTGACCGATCTGGAGCAGCTTGCCGGTCTTCTGAGCAGCCTGCACCATCTTCCGGGCCCCTTCCAGAGTATTGGACATCTCTTTTTCACAGTAGACATCGAGCCCCGCTTCCAGACAGGCAACCGCATGCTCGGCATGCCAGAAATCGGGCGTGGCGATCAGGACCGCGTCGAGATCCTTTTCCTGAGCGAGCATCTCCCGGTAGTCTTCGTAGGTATTGAGCTCGTGGCCATATTTCTTGAGCAGACGAGAGGCCCGTTTTTGGTTATACTCCGTCCAAATGTCGCACACGGCCTTGAAGCGAATCCCCGGGATCTTCAAACAGGCCTGCAACAGGATATTGCCCTGTTCCCCCGACCCCAGCAGGGCGACATTCAAGTCGTTGGAGTTACCTGCGCCGCCCTGCCCCCGAGCCATGGGCGACAGCAACAACCCCACGCCCGCAGCGGATGCCACGCGCAGGAAACTGCGCCTGTCGATCACATCACTCGCGCTTGATATCTCTTTTTTGGTATTCCCGGTAGTCATGTTCCTATCCATCTCCATAATTAAAATTTACGATTACTAAACATTCTACGGCAGCCTCCACCTGAGGCCTATGAAGCGCCTCGTGATCATCCTCGCGAATTTCAAACGCGTGCCTCCCGCCAGCCAGCGACTGGACGTCAGCAGGGCCGGGGCATGGCAGGGTCGGCGCTGGAGATGATCGACTATAATTTACTTCCCGGCGCCGTCAAAATGCCATGGGTGAAGGGCTTAACCTCCCAGTTTTTTTATTTTAATGTTCCGGTACCAGATGGGCTGGCCGTGATCCTGCAAACCGATATGGCCCACCCGAGGCATATCCTTGTAGGCGGTATTGAACTTGTTCGGCGATCCATCGGGATTCATGTGCGCCTCGGTCCACAGGTTCAAGTCCATGTCGATGATCTGCTCACCGTTGAACACCACGAATATTTTGTTGGCCTGGGCGGTGATGGTGTAGTGGTTCCATTCACCGGCCGGCTTGACCCGGTTCATGCTGGGCGACAGGCAGTCGTAAATGGCGCCGCACATGCCATGGGGGGTGCCATCGGTCGTGGCGTGTATCTGGACCTCGATGGCCGTGTGCACGAACTGCTTGATATCACCCGTTCGGATAAATACCCCGCTGTTGGTGTTCTCTTCCAGCTTGAACTCCAGATCAAGGACGAAATCGCCGTACTGCTCCCGGGTCCAGATATCACCGCCTCCCTCGCGTGACAGCACCCCCTCGGCCAAGGTCCAACTGTTCGGGGAATAGACCGCATTGGAGAGATCGGTGGCAAACAGGTCCTGCCAGCCTTCAGAAGCGTCGGTAGCGGGATGGCCGCTTACCGGAGGTTCCGGCGCCTCCGCACAGGCGCTCAAAAGCGCCAGCATGCCCACCAACGTGGCCGCGGCCACTATCGTCTTGCCAAACATTTTAAGCCCCCTTATACGATGATAAGCTACAACTAGACCAAGCCCGGCTTCCCGGGGTGAGGACGAGCACAGCCTCCTCCACAAGACCGAAGGCCATGCTCCTGACCAAGAGAGTCCCGGCTACCAGGTGGGTGGTGCTACGACCGGGTTAGGACTCGATCACAGACGCGGCCTCACCGGCCGATTCCTTATTATTAAACAGCAGTCCAAACATCACCATCACCGCACCGGCGAACACGGCCGGAATAATCCAGAACTGCCGCCACAGGCCGAGTTCCTCGGCGGAATCGGCCACCACTGCATTGAACACCCAACCGGAAATCTGCGCGCCGATGAACATGCCCAGGCCGTAGGTCACCAGGATGATCAGACCCTGGGCCTGGCCGCGAATGGCGGGGGTGGCTTTTTTGTCGACGTAGATATGGCCGGAGACGAAGAAGAAATCATAGCAGATACCATGCAGGAGAACCCCGGTCATGATCATCCACAGAACGCCATCCACCGCGGCGGCGGCAAACAGCGTGTACCGCAACGCCCAGGCCAACATGCCCACAATCAGCATCCACTTCACGCCCAGCCGGGCAAAAAAGAGGGGCATGGCGATCATGAACAGCACCTCGGACATCTGGCCGAAACTCATCTTGAAGGCGGGATTGACCACCCCCGCGGCGTTGACAAACACCGGCGCATAGGCGTAATAGGCGGACAGGGGAATCGAGATGAGGAATGAGCTCACGATGAAAACGATGAACGACCGGCTCTTGAGCTGGGCCAGGGCATCCAGGCCGAGGACCTGCCGTACCGTAATCTTTTCACCCTTGGCCGGCGGCGGCGTATGGGGCAGGAAGAATGCGTAGACGCCCAGCACCAGGCCAGCCAGGCCGGCCACCTTGAGGGGCAGAGCGGTGAGGTCGGCGTGCAGGACCCTGCTCACCAGAATACCGGCCACGATCCAACCGACGGTGCCAAACACCCGGATGAGGGGGAATTCCTTCTCCTGGTCGGTGAGATGGTGAAAAGTCAGGCTGTTGGCCAAGGCCACCGTAGGCATGTAGCAGAGCATGTGGATCAGCAGCAGGATGATAAAGCCCACCGTTGATCCGGCTTCGGCCACGAAAGGTGCGGCGAACATGGCGACGCCGCCGATCA
The DNA here is from genome assembly GCA_964543925.1 of uncultured bacterium. Taxonomy (GTDB): domain Bacteria; phylum Fidelibacterota; class Marinisomatia; order SCGC-AAA003-L08; family TS1B11; genus JADFNF01. Next base: position 761 of record CAZJBG010000083.1, on the reverse strand, counting down.
GGTGCAATGTGCCCAGCACTTTCTCGGTGGCGAAAAATCGGTCGGCGATCATGCCCAGGAAGAAGGGGGAGATGATGGCCCCGATGGGACTCACGGTATAGGCCCAGTAGATGGCGTCCGTCATACCGATTTGGGTCATATAGTTCCCGACGGTGACGTACCAGGCCCCCCAGACAAAGAATTCCAGGAACATCATGATGCTCAAGTTGGCGTGAAATGTTCTGCTCACAAAGCGCCCCTTTCCTTACGCATTAGACATGGATTACACTGTGCCCATTACAGCTGGACCACCTGTCCTGTTCGCACCGACTCATCGGCCGCCAGAACGATATGCAGACTGTTGATGGCATCCTCCATATGTTCACTCAAGTCCAGGTCCTCACGAATCGCTTTGAGGAAATAGGCCTGCTCCCGGTTGCACAACTCCTGGTGACCCGGTTCATCCTTGGTGCCAATAAGTACGTCTTGCTTAGCAAAATTGCCGCCCGAATCCACGTCGGCCGCATGCCTTAACAGGGCATTTGTCTTGGTGTGGGCGTCGATATCAGAGGAGCCGGTCTGGCCGTTTTCCTCCGGATCCACGATACTAACGCATCCTTTGGGACCCACCACATCCTTCACAAAGAAGGCGGTTTCGCTCATCATAGGACCCCAGCCCGCCTCATACCACCCCACCGAGTTGTCCTCAAAGACCACCTGCAATTGACCGTAATTGTACATGTCCTTGTCGATCTCATCGGTCAATCGGGCGCCGATAGCCG
>CAZJBG010000082.1:0-11979 GCA_964543925.1 uncultured bacterium | reverse complement strand
GAGCGTTCATGAAGCACCTCATTGGCCTGCACATAGACGCACCAGTCGCCCTGGCAGAGGTGCAGACCGATGTTGGTCTGCTGCGCCAGAAGGGCCTTGCGCGGCCGGACCTTCTCTGACCACACCGTCTCCACAATGCGCAAGCGGGGATCGTCGATGGCACGGATCAGCTCGAGGGTGTCGTCGTCACTCTGCCCGACGACGGCGATAAACTCATCGCAGATCGACAGCGCGGACCGGATGACCTCCAGGAAAGGATAGTCGAGACGCTGCCCGTTGCGCACGATGGTCAGGCCGGACACCAGGACGTCACTGCCCACGGGTCGCTCCGCGGTTCAACGGCTGTGGATACGCGAGCATATCACGCCCAGGCCGGGTAAAATGCCTGATGGCTGCAGGTCTAAAAGCCCAGCAGTCCCGGTAACCATAGGCTTATGGCCGGTATATAGGTCACCAGCAGCAAGGCAATGATCATGGCCAGGTAGAGGGGTAGCAGTGGCTTGATCATACTCGTGATCGATGTTTTTCCGACACTGCAGCCCACGAAGAGCACACTGCCGACCGGTGGCGTGCACAGTCCGATGCAGAGATTAAGTATCATCATGATCCCGAAGTGCAGCGGCGTCATGCCCAGTTGCACGACCACAGGGAGAAAAATGGGTGTAAAGATCAAGACGGCGGGTGTCATATCCATGAAGGTGCCTACGACCAGCAAAATGACATTGATGATGAGCAGGATGATGAGTTTGCTCTCGGTCAAAGCAATCAGGGTGGCCGTGATATCCTGCGGGATGTTTTCGTAGGACAGGATCCAGGACATGGCCCTCGAGGCGCCAATCAGCAGCATGACGATGGCCGTGGTCTCAACGGCTCGGAGCAATAGGGCCGGTAGTTCACTAACCTTGATCTCGCGATAGATGACAACCGATAGGAGTAAGGAATAGAGCACCGCTACGGCGCTGGCTTCCGTCGCCGTGAAAATACCGGCAATGATCCCGCCAATGACGATCACAATCAGCATCAGGCTGGGGATTGCATCTAAAAATCGCTTAGCTGCGACTGTGAAAGGTGTCCAATCCCCTCGGGGATAGTCCCTGCGCAGTGATATAACTCCCGCTACGGTGATCAGTCCCAGTCCCACCAGGATGCCGGGGAGGTAGCCGGCAATGAACAGGGCAGCGATCGATACGCCGCCGCTGGCAAGGGAATAGACGATCAGCACGTTGCTGGGCGGAATCAGAAGTCCGGTGGTTGCGGCTGTCACCGTGACGGCGGTACTGAAATTCTTGTCGTATCCCTCCTTATTCATGATGGGGATCATGAATCCACCGATCGCGGATGTCGCCGCCACTGCTGATCCTGAAATCGCACCAAATAACATGCATGTGATAATGTTTACAAACGCCAGACCACCCGGAAGCATCCCGACGAGTACCTTGGCGAAATCAATCAGCCGCCGGGCGATACCGCCATGACCCATGAGCAGGCCGGACAGGATAAAGAACGGAATCGCCAGCAGGGCGAAACTGTTGATGCCTACGGCCATCTGCTGGGCTACCGTCGTGATGGCCGGTCCGGGAGCAATCGTAAAAAACATGGTGAGCAGCGTAGCCACGCCGATACCGATGGCGATGGGAACATTCAGTGCCAGCAGAACGACGAAGCTGACCATCAGAACGATAACGGATAATTCCATTTATGGGTCCTTAGGCTTAGCCGGTGTCGCCGGTGGGGCGCTGTTCGGGAACTGCCTGCTTCTTCAGGACTATGGCAACGATAAACGATATGGAAAAGTAGATCATCAGGGTACCTGTTATGGGCAGTACCAGATAGACATAACCCATCGGTATGCCCATTGCAGGTGAGATCTGCTTGAGGGTGAATGTGAGATTTACAAGACGAAGTCCCCCGATGACCAGGACAGACAGGGCAAATAGTGATACAACCGAATATTTGAGAATTTCAACGAGGTCCTTTCGTGCCCCCGTCATGCGGGCGGTCAGTATATCAATACCCAGATGGGCTCGTGTATAATAAGCGTAACTGGCTCCCAGGAGACCAATCCATATCAGCAGGAAACCGGCCAATTCCTCTGTAAATGAGCTGGGACTGCGAAGGATAAACCGGGTCACAACCTGCCAGGTCACATCCAGCACGATTACCGACATCAGGATGATCAGAATGATGCCCAGAACCCTGCTGATGAGCGTCGTCAATCTATCCATGGTCTGACATATTCTTTGCTGTCATGGGAAGAACCCGATTCAGGGAATCTCTATTCAACCCGGTTGATTTCTTCTATTAGTTCAAAAATCGTCGTTCCCTGGTAGGAAGCATGCATGTCCTGCACGGCTTCGCGAAAGGGTGCTTTATCCGGATATATAATCTCGACCCCGTCTTTTTGAATTTCCCGCAGCGCCTCTTCGCTGGCCTGCTGCCAAAGTTCTTTCTGGTACACCACCGACTCGTCAACCGCCTTTTGCAGCCACGCCTGCTCCTGGGAGGAAAGGCCGTTCCAGACAACCGTGCTCATCAGCAGGATGTCCGGTACCGCAGTATGCTCGTCCATGCTGTAGTACTTACAGACTTCATAATGGCGGGACAGGTAGAAACTGGGCAGATTATTCTCCGCACCATCGACAACCCCCTGCTGCAGTGACGTATACAGTTCCCCCCACGGTATAGGCGTCGCCGCTCCACCCAATGCCTGCACCATGCTCATCGAGGTGATACTCTTCATCACCCGGATCTTTAATCCCTGTAGGTCCGCGGGAGTGTATACCGGCCTGTCCTTGGTATAAAAGCTACGACTCCCGGCATCGTAGTAGCACATGCCCCGGAGGAAATAGTGCTCACCGGCAAGCAGCAGCCGTTTCCCAATCGCCCCCTGGAGTACTTTCCAGCGGTGTTCATCATCCCGAAATACGTACGGGATTCCGAAGATCTTCATCTCGGGCACGAAGGCTTCCAGAGGAGCCGTCGATACCTTGGTCATCGCCAGGCTGCCGATCTGCAGAAGTTCAATCAGATCACGTTCCGCCCCCAGCTGACCGCCGGGATAGATATCCACACGCATGCGGCCACCGGAATGATGGGCCACCTTTTCCGCCATGTACACCATTCCTTTGTGGACCGGATGGGTGGTGTCCAGAACGTGCCCCAGCTTGATGACAGTGACGCTGCTTCCAGTGGTGCACCCTGAAAGGATCAAGGCTGTAGCGAGGATAAATCCCCTCCACAGCAGGCGGTTATGGGTCATCATGCCGATTTCACCTTTATCTGGCCATTATCTCTGAATCCTGGCCGATCCACCCTTGGCGAATGCTTCCACCTCGGGGAGTTTGGCCATGGTCGTGTCACCGGGGAAGGTAGTGAGCAGAGCACCATGTGCCCAACCCAAACGTAAAGCTTCATCGAGTTTTCTACCTGTGATCATCCCATAAATGAGACCGGTGGCAAAACCGTCGCCACCACCGATGCGATCAATGACCGTCAGTTCACAGACGGGGCTGACCGCCTGCTCACCCTTACACCAGACCACGGCCCCCCACTGGTGGCGGTTACTCGACTCCACTTCCCTGAGGGTCGTGGCGACCATCTTCACATTGGGGAACTCGCTGGTCACCTGGTCAATCATCTGGAAGAACACGTTTGTATCAAGTTTGGATTTCGATTGCACATCGGGTCCCTGCATGCCCAAACCCTGCTGCAAATCCTCTTCGTTGCCCAGGAGCACATCCACGTGCTCGGTGATGCGGCGAAAGACCTCCTGGGCCTTGTTCAAGCCCCCAATGGGAGCCCACAGTTTTGGCCGGTAGTTCAGATCAAAGGAGGTTATCGCCCCGGACTTTTTTGCGGCCTGCAACGCCTCAATAATCAGCTCCGAGGTGGTTTCGGAAAGGGCGGCATAGATCCCACCCGAGTGAAACCAGCGAACACCTGCTTCAAATATCTCATCCCAGTTAAAATCCCCCGGTTTGAGCAGGGCCCCGGCTTCATTGGAACGATTGTAGAAAACCACCGGCTGGCGAACACCATAGCCCCGGTCGCTGTATACCGTCGCGATGTTCGGACCACGGACCCCATCATGTTCAAACCATTTATAAATGGGCTGAACACCCATTTCCCGCACACGATTCTGGACCAGCTCCCCTATGCCATAATCGACCATGGCTGTAGCGATACCGGCCTTGAGCCCGAAACAGTCCGCTAAGCCGGCAGCCACATTGTACTCACCACCCGATACGTGGATGTTGACCGAGCGTGCCTTGCGGAACGGCACGACGCCGGGGTCGAGACGATGGACCAACGATCCCAGGGACAGAAAATCCAGTTGGCAGTCATCCTTGCGAACGTCCAGGGGACTCATTTACACCCTGCTATTATTATCGTGTTGGTCGAACGCATTTTCTCACACTTTAAGGCGGTCAATGATGACTCGGATCGATCAGTTAAAATACTATCTAAGAAAAAGTGGTTTGATATGTCTGTCAAACAGGTTTTCAGTCACATTCTTGGCTATAATATCGTGATATTTCTCCAAGGCATCAATATACTTCGCACCCATTTCCGCAGCAATCTTATATCCCACATGCAAAAGCTGCCGAAAGTGCAGGTTATAGCGTGATTCGGATGGGTCGTGACGCAGGGTGGCGGCATAGGTCTGCCCATCCCAGGTTTCAACAGCAGCCACCGTGGGTAACATGGACTGGTCAATATCTATGACGGCAGCATAGGGGCCACAGAGCTCATCGAACCGCTCCAGCGACTGGCGGTAGATCTCCCTGGCAAGTTCCAGCCCTGCGCCTTCCCCTTCAGCCAGGCCGATCAACTCCTCGAGCCAGGTTGTGCCGGCGGTCTTTAAATGCAATCCGGCATTATTTTTATGGATGATCTGATTCATAATCGGATAGAGTGAGAATTTATCGCTGCCCGTATGGACGCTCAGTTTCAGATCACCGGGTAGCCCGAACTCGGTTATCGCGAGTTTAAGCGCCGCCACGTCCTGCTCAAACTCAATTTTGAACTTGTCGAGGTTACCAATATAGTCCACTCCCTTGTTGAAGCGCCCACTGAATTTGGGCGCGATGGTCTGGACCGGAACACCCTCGCCGGCCAGGGCGCCTAGAATGAGGAACAGCTCCACCGGCGGCTGGGCTGTTTCGGTCTCATCCATGGAGACTTCGATGACGATGGGACTGTCACCCTTCTGCTCCCGGATGTGCCGGTAAATCCTTCCCGCTTCCTGGACTGCAAACAGATATGTCGCAGCAACCTGTTCCAATAATGGCCGGTCGATTTCCACCTTCGTTTCCAGGCCGGTCAGGGCCAGCGGGCCGACGTATGGCTGGAACCTCCCCATAAAGGCTTCAAATGCGGAGCTCTCGGTACTGCGCCCAATGAAATCGGCCACATCGATAGTGAAAAAATCACAGGTATCGCTGAAAAAGTCCACGTTGGATCTGTTGATGTGGTCGGCGTCCAGGTAGTAGGGATCGCGCCACCCCAATGCCTGCACAGCAGCATCGGCCGCCCGCCGTGTCGATTCCGAATCGCTGCCGATAATCTGATGTTCGCGGTAAGATTTATTCCATACGGGTGTGATGTCAACCCCTGCAGTTTTCGCCATCTGGAGAGCTCGCAGCTGGGCTTCTGCCTGGTGGACAAACCGATCACCCACCCCGAAAGAGTATTGTTTCAATGCGTCCATAATTCTAGCATGGCCGAGACCATTCTCCTGTTGCATGTGATGTCACTATAGTTTGTAGGCCCGTTTTACAAGATCGTAAGCTAATTCCTGAATCATTCGGTTGGCGTCCTCTATTTCAATGATATGCCTGGCAACCATCCCGGCCAGAAAATTGGCATCTACCCGTCGACTTAAATCATAGCGGGCCGGAATCGACGGGAACGCCCGGGTATCATCATTGAACCCGACGGTGTTATAAAAAGTCGCCGTCTCAGTCACCAGCTCCCGGAAGCGCATCATGCCAGAAAAGCTGTCGTGGAACCACCAGGGCGGTCCCAACTTCATAGCCGGATAATGACCGGCCAGTGGCGCCAGTTCCCGGGAATAGGTGCTTTCATCAAGGGTAAATACGATTAACGTCAGCCTGGGATCATTACCGTAGGTGTTGAGCAGCTCCTGGAGATTGTACGTATATTCGGTCTGCACCGGTATATCACAACCCATGTCCGGCCCGAACCTGTTAAAGATGATCTCATTGTGATTGCGATATGAACCGGGATGAATCTGCATAACCAGACCGTCCTCGATGCTCATGCGGGACATCTCCATGAGCATCTGGGCTGTAAACAAGGCGGCATCATCGGCCGTGGATTTGCCCTTTAGCGCCCGTTGAAATATACTGTCGGCTTCCTGATCCGTGAGCTGGTGTGTGTAGGGACTCAGGATCCCCTGATCGGTTGAAACCGCTCCCATTGATTTGAAATATTCCCGGCGGTTCTCGATCGCCCGGATGAAGGCCTTATAGGAGTTGACTGCGCTGCCCGAAGCGTCACTTAATGCATCGATTTGGCGTTTCCAACGTGGATCTGCAAGGTTAAATACCGTGTCGGGCCGGAAACAGGGAATCACTCTACCGTCCCAATCGGAATCCTGAATCTGTTTATGATAAGTAAGCGGATCGGAAGTCCCATCCGTGGTGGTCAATATCTCGATATTGAACCGGTCAAACAAGGCCCTGGGCAGGAATTCCGGCGTCCCGAGCTTGTCCAACAGTTCATCGTAAATATCCTGGGCGTTCGAGCCGGCTAACCTTGCGGAAAGTTTAAAAATTTCTTGGAACTCGTAATCCAGCCATGCGCCAGTGGGGGTGCCGGCAAACAGATAATAGTTCTCACCAAAAGTCTGCCAGATCTTGCGATGGTCGGTCTCGACCTTGGTACCGTCGCTCGTTGGAATACCAAGTGACTCCAGTGGTATGCCCTGCGAATATAGCAGGCGGAAGATATAGTGATCCGGTATTAGAATAAGCTCCGTGGGATCAGGGAACGGCAGGTTCTCCGCCAGCAGCTTGGGGTCCACGTGGCCATGGGGACTGACGATGGGCACATCCCGCACACGCTCATACAGTTCACGGGCTATCTCACGAATCCCCGGATCGGGATCGAAGATACGATCAGGATTCAGATTAGTCATGGACACTCCGGGATCGTCGTCTGGGTGGAACTCTAATTTTTCATTCTCCCTCGCAAAATTATCAAGGCGTCAGCTCGCCAACCACCCGCCATCGACAGTCGCACTGTTCCCTTGCATGTAGGAGGAAGCTCCTGAAGCCGGGACAACGGTCTGGCGCCCCCGGTCGCCGATTAGTCCAGGATGACCGCATCTGCAGGCACCCGTTTCCCGATGCTGAGCAAATCCTCCGTCATGGTATCTGCCGCGCCTCGAAGATGAATGTTCGCGGATTTTTCACCAGCTATCAGCATAAACGGGCGGCTGTCGTCAGGTACAAACACATTCTCGAGCACTACGTTCCGGCTGCTGAGTATGCTCAGCACCGGACTCTGTTCCGGTAATATGGTCACATTATTGAGCGAAACGCCGTCCCCGTCCACGCAAACCAGACCTTTTCTGGCCGAAATGACGATGTTATTCAGTACGACGTTGCTGATCGCCATTTCAGGCAAGCCCTGTAAAAAAACCGCCCGGCCGGCTCCGCTGCAGGTGATGTTTTCAATGTGGATATTGCGAAATGAGGGTGTCTCTTCGTTTACAGCCACCTCCGGCTGTTCGTGATAGGCCGTCAGTCTGTCGGAATCCCGCTCCGGGATCGGCGGTTTGCTGTCATAAAACATATTGAAGCGAATGGCTTCGGTGGGGATATCCTTCATGGTGATATCGCTAATATAGATATTTTCCACCACCCCGCCGCGCCCACGGGTGCTCTTGAAACGTAATCCCACATCCGTTCCCAGGAAGGTGCACCGCCGAAGGTCAATGTTACGCACGCTGCCGGACATTTCGCTCCCGATAGTGAAGCCCCCGTGTCCATGATACACGATGCAGTCCGCGATGGCGATATTCTCACTGGGTATGCCCCGGCGGCGGCCATATTCGTTTCTGCCCGATTTGAGACAGATGGCGTCATCCCCCACGTCAAACCGGCAATCATATACCAGGACATTCCGGCAGGACTCCAGATCGAGACCATCCCCATTTTGGGAATACCATGGATTGAGCACCGTGATGTTGCGGATGACCATATTCTCGCACATGAGCGGATGAACATTCCAGGCGGGTGAATTCTGAAAGGTGGGGCCATCCAAAAGCACATTCTTGCAGCTGACCAGGTTGACCATGACCGGCCTCAAGTACTTGTGGGCCGCCGCATACTCCTCAATCGATGCATCGCCTCTGGCATTGAGTCTATTCACTGTTGCCCGGCCGTTTTTGGCCCCATCCGAAGGCCACCATACTTGGCCGTCATCGCTGAGCACGCCGGTTTGTAACTTTTGTCTCCATTGACGGTCGGTCATCTTATACTTTTTTACAGGGCGCCACGCGTCACCGGCACCATCTATAACACCTGCGCCGGTGATGGCAATATTCTCAAGGTCTTTCCCGTAGATCGGTGAAATGCAACGGACCTCGGCAAGGCCCTCCCAAGTGCTCCTGATCAAAGGATAATCCTCAAACTCGGAGGTGAACTGCAGGAGGGCACCTTTCGCCACATGGAGATTGATGTTGCTCTGCAACTGTATGGGACCGGTCAGCCATAGTCCCGCGGGAATGTAGACCGTGCCGCCACCGGCCTGCGCCACCGCCGCGATCGTTCGGGCAATCGCCTCGGTATTTTTGACACGTCCGTCTCCAATCGCTCCATGATCAACGATACTTTCAGAGTATGACGGAAATACGGGTATGCTGATCTCCGGCATTTCAAAGGCCAGGTCCTGTAAATAAAATGACAGGGCATCCTCAGCCGCACAACCTGAAAAACCGACCAGGCTGGTTACGATCATTCCAATGATGAGACGATATTTATAATACATTGCTGCCCCGGGGTATTATCCTAAAATGAGAACGTGATAGCCATTCGACTGACGCTTTCGAAAACGGCCATATTGGAATAGGTATAACTGATGTCGGCTGTAGAACCACCCACTTTCACCGGTACACCAAAACCACCGGACCAGCTTTTGATATCGTGATTGGTCACATAGCCGCCCCTGAGCGAAATTAAACCGTGAAAGGTGTAATTAAGTCCCAAATGAAGACGTTCAGTATAATCATTGGGGTGCGTAAACTCTGCCGACGCGAATAGAGTATTCTTCTCATCGTGATCCGGGTCGATGAAATCCATCAGGTCTATCACCCCACCCACTGCAAAAGTCATGGGTAGTTGGGTCGTGATTTCCTCATATTTCACCGCGTTGCTGAAATTGCGGATGGACATACCGAATCTGAAGCTTTTGTAGGGCGTATAGTATTTCACGCCCAGATCATAGACCAGCAGCTCATAATCATTATTCTTCCGTCCGGCTGCCAAGGTACTCTGACCCAGCTGCTGCCGTATCAGGCGGGCCGAAAATCCAAATTTGAATTCTTGGGAGATACCTCTGGAATAGGCCAGTCCGAGGGCCCGCCCACCTACATTGCTCACCATATTGCCCGTATCATTGTAGCCCTGAGGATGGGTCGCTATTTCCGACGAAGTAATCAGGGTCGTTTCAATAATATCTCCATAGTCCACACTCAAGAAACTGAGCCCAAGCACGCCGGCGTTATTCAGGTTCCAGGCCAAACCCACGGCGACATAGTGAATATCGGCAATCCAATCGGTATTTGAACTGAAGAACTGAAATTTGGTGGTCATCTCAGATAACCCGGCTGGGTTGTAAAATATGCTGGTAATGCCGGTACCGATAGCGGTGTATGCATCACCCAGGGCCGTCGCTTCAGGGACCAATCCCACCTGAAGAAAAGTCATGGTCGATTGACCGGTTTTCTTCATATCGACACCCTGCTCATCAATCCTTTGGCCCATCAACAACGGACTGCCTGTTGTCAACACGCTTAAAAGGATGCTTAAACCATACTTCCTCATGCCTCTGTCCCTCTGAATGAACATTTACCGTACAACGAGAAATTTCTGATAGGCCAACTCACCATCGGGTCGCTCGAATACGGCGATGTAGACGCCGCTGGCAATCGCCTGTTGACTGGAACTAAGCATATCCCAGGTTAACGATCCAGCCTGGGAAAGGGGTTTATGTTCGATGATCTGAACAAGATTACCGCTTTCGGTGAATATCTTGATGGTGACCTCAGCCGGCAAATTGAAAAAGATCAAGCCGCGATCGCCGTCCCAGCTGTACGCTTGGATCAGGGGGTCCCTGATATTATAGGGATTGGGCACAATCCGGATTTCATCCAAGGCGCTGCCCGGTGAACGCGGCGGTTGAACATCTACCGTCGTCGGCGTCCAGAGCCGGTTGCTCCAGATGATCTGGCCACGGGAATCAGGATGTGCATTTGGATCCGCGCTATCGATGCGGTATCCGGCCTGGACGTAGTAATAGTATGAGGCGCCAAAAAGTATGCTGGTATCCTTCCAGGTATGTTCGGCGGCCAGATCGGTGGGGTCTGTGGTGTGCACCACACCGAAGAATGTCGTATCTTGACGGCCGATCCGGTTCAGGATCCGGTATCCGGCGAATCCGTCCAACGCCTCTGCAGCCGGGTCGGACCATTTAATCTCAACGCCATCGCCAAATCCGGTGATCTCCTGAGCAGGCGGTGGTGGGCTTCCCGGTACCTGCCAATTGTGCTCAAAGTTCCACTTTGCCCGGGAGACCGCTTGATGCACCGAATCGATACCGGTACTGATCCAGCGGTCCTTGATCTTGTCAATTTCCGTGGCATCGGGTGGGAACGCGAAGTTGGACGGAAAGTAGCCGGTGGCGGCATCGGGCAGGTTGGGTGCGTCCGTGAGGGTGTTGTCCAGCCACTGCTCCCCAATTTTCTTCTCCTGCTTGATGCCAATCCCGGTGTAACCGCTGGCATAGACAAAGTGCAGCGACTCGCCGGGCCCGAACGTATAGGGTCCAAAAGCGGACACGCTGCTATGGCCAATACTGGTCTTGCTGAACCCGTCACCCAGTGCGGTGTAGTCAGGATCACCCTGCTCATCACTGTTGCCTCTATGGAAGGTACCGGGCTCCTGGCCAATCATCGGTGGATTATCGAAATTGGCCCCCGCCATCAGGTCATAAATGAGATCGCGCCCAAGAGCGCTGGCCCCTGCCCAGGCAGCCTCCACGCCCATAATTGCCTCGTTATAGACATCGGTTACCCTGGGCTGCAGGAAATCATCAACATCACCGGCGGGATCGGTGTAGGGCGCCGCCGACGCATGGAGAATCGTATAGAAGGCAATATCGCTCTCCAGCAGTCGTCCATCCTGAGCGGTAACCGGTCCGCCCATCTGGTCACCGGGCTGGTCCGGATCGTCAGCATGATACATGGTGAATATGCGCAAACTGTCTCCTGAACGGGCGCCATAATAATGGTGCCAGGTCATGTCGCGCTCCGCCTCATCCTGATCCGGTATACTGGGCGTGCCCTGGGAGCCTTTTGCTTTGCGCCAGTAAATAGGCCCCTCGTTAATGGATACATAAAAGGAGTTGAGGGTTGTCCCGCTGTTGTTGGTTAATTCGGCATCCACCACAATGTAGTTGTCATGGAACGGCTGGCCCCAGGCGAAAACTTTACGGTGTATTTGCACGCCAAAGGAATTGGTGGTCGTCACCTCCGCTGTTTGAGCACTGGTGCCAACCAGCTTCTCAGGACTCACTTCAGCCCAGTCCGCCGTGGTTATATCATCAAAGTTGAGCACCGACCGGGGATAGCCCCACCTGATGCTGTTGGTCATCGCTATATCAACGGACCAGGTGGGATAGACATCTACCGGCCTGATCACGGCTTTGGGGATCAGCACACCGTCGGGATCG
>CAZJBG010000081.1:10331-12029 GCA_964543925.1 uncultured bacterium | reverse complement strand
TGGATGATTAGGGAAAAGGAGGGTGGTGCAAGGGACCCCTATTGGGGCACCCGTGGGCACACCGGCAATCTGGTACCCATTTTCGCTACCGGGCCGGGGGGTGATGTGTTCGACGGGGTGGTGGACAACACCTTCATCGGGCAGACCTTGATCGACTACGTGACCGCCCGCTGACCGGTCGATGGCTGTCGATAGTCCCGGCCTCGAAGTTTCCCGACTCACCAAACGTTTCCACACGTTCAAGGCGGTAGATGGGGTTTCTTTCCATGTGAAAGCGGGCTCCATATTTGGCCTGATCGGACCTAATGGGGCCGGAAAGACGACGGCCATTCGGATCATCATGGGCATCCTGGGGGCTGATGAGGGTGAGGTGCGCTACCGAGGCAGCATCGTTTCCCGGAGCGACAGCCGCCGGTTCGGGTATCTGCCGGAAGAACGGGGCCTCTACCAGAAGACCAAACTGGGGGAGACCTTGGCCTACCTGGCGGAGCTCAAAGGCGTGGATCGGGCCACAGCCCACAGCCGGGTGGATGCCTACCTCGCCCGGTTCGATCTGGCTGATTACAGTAAGAAACCGATCCAGACCCTGTCGAAGGGCAATCAGCAGAAGGTCCAGTTCATCGCGGCCGTGTTGCACCAGCCGGTCCTGGCGATCCTGGACGAGCCGTTCACGGGACTCGATCCGGTCAACCAGATTGTGTTGAAGGAGATTATCGGGGAACTCCAAGCCCAGGGGACAACGATTCTCCTTTCCACCCACCAGATGGAACAGGTGGAGCGCATGTGCGACCGGATATGCCTGATCAATAAGGGGCAGGTGATTGTTGAGGGGGACCTCGCGGAGATCAAGGCACGGTTCGGCACTACGGCCCTGGAGGTTACATTCAGTGATACTGTTCCCCCGGGGCTGGATAAATGGCTGGAGGTGCTGGAAACCGAGGATGCTACCGTGGTGGGGATGCCGCGCCACGATCAGTCGAAGACCCTCAAAGGTCTGATGGCCCTGGGGGAGGTAGTGGCTTTTAACCGGCGTGAGCCATCGCTGGAACAAATATTTATCGCAGCAGTAGGCGGGACCGCGTCGTGAGAAGCATCTGGCTGGTTATAAGATGGGAGTACCTTACCCGCATCAAGTCCAAGGGGTTCATCGCCTCACTGGCGCTGCTGCCGTTGATTATGGGTACTTTCATCTTCGTGCCGACCCTGCTGGTGCAGGCGACACCCAACGAGGGATTGACCATCGCCATTATTGATGAATCGGGAGCGTGGGAAGGCCCGGTCGTGGCCCTCCTCGACCAGATGTATACCCAGGCTGACGGGGCGCCCCTCTATCCCAGGTTTCCCCTGGCAATGACCGGCATGGGGACACCCCAGGAAGATGCGGCCATGCTCCTGGAACAGGGGGTCATCGGCGCTTACCTGGTGATCAGGGCGGACTTTGACAGCTCCGGGCAGGTGGATTTTTACTCCGAAGGGGTGGGCGGCATGATCAGCCGGGGGCAGATTCGGGGGGCCGTTAACCGGGCCTGGACATCGCGGGTGCTCAGCGCGTCCGGGGTGCCGGGGGAGATTCAGCAGGCCCTGGCGCGGGGGGTGGTCTGGCGGGACTATCAACCGTCGGCCGGGGATGGGCCCGGTGATATGGACGACTTCGACGAAGCCATGAGCTTTATGCGGCCGATCATGTTGCTGGTCATC
>CAZJBG010000081.1:0-10321 GCA_964543925.1 uncultured bacterium | reverse complement strand
AGTCCCTCATGCGCAGCATTATCGGGGAGCGGGGCAACCGGATGGCGGAGATCCTGCTGTCGTCGGTCTCTGCGGAGGACCTGATGACCGGGAAGATACTGGGGATCGGCCTGATGGGACTGACCCAACTGACGACTTACCTGGTGGTGGGCATGCTGGTGCGAACCGGGACGGGCGGGGCCTTGATCAGCGTGGAGGGGGCCGGGTTCTATCTGCTTTACGGCATTGCCGGTTACTTCTTCTTTGCGGCGCTTTATGGGGGTATCGGCAGCATGTTTGAGAGCGAGCAGGATGCCCAGCAAGTGATTGCTCCCCTAACGCTGCTGATGGTGCTGCCCATGGTCTTTTCCACGGTTGTGATCTTTCAACCCGATTCCACTCTGGTGCGGGTGCTTTCCTACTTTCCCCCCTTTACACCTTTCCTGATGATCCTGCGCCTGGATGTTTCTGACGTGCCGTGGTGGGAAATCGTGACCACGTTTCTGGTACTGGCCGGCACCACCGTCCTGCTGCTGCGTTGGGCCGGGGTCATTTTCCGCACGGCCATCCTCATGTACGGGCAGAAGATTACATTCAGAGAAATCATCCGGTGGGTGCGGGCGGGGTAGGAGGCAATGAGGCCGAAGCAGTCCGGCCTGTGCCGCCGCCGCTTTGCCCTGAACCGGGCCCTTTGTAACGCTTCCGACCTTTCGAGCATCTAACAGATAGCCGCAGCCGTAGCCTTTGCGAAGCTGCGAGCCGTGGCGGTAAGTTAGTTGCTGATCAAGTGTGATTATTTCTGAAAGCATGCAACGAAGGAGCAAGCACCATGGGTGCACATACGAAAGAGTTATCTGAGGAAAACTTCAATGAGGAAGTGATTGCCTCCACTCAGCCCGTATTGGTTGATTTTTGGGCGGAGTGGTGTGGTCCCTGCCACGTGATTGCCCCGGCGATCGAGGAGGTGGCGGCGGAATACAAGGACCAGCTGACCGTAGGCAAACTCAATGTGGATCATCATCCCAATATCGCGGCCCAGTACGGTATCCGCAGTATTCCCAGCATCCTCTTGTTCAAGAACGGCCAGGTCGATAACCAGCTGGTGGGCGCGGTTCCCAAAGCCCAGATCAAAGCCATGCTCGACCAAGCTATAGCAGTATAACATAAAGAATAATGTCTGAGCCTCGAAAAGTTATCATTATCGGCTCCGGGCCCGCCGGACTTACGGCGGCCATCTATGCAGCCAGGGCCAATCTTGAACCGTTGGTGTTTGAAGGCTCCCAACCCGGTGGTCAGCTGATGATCACCACCGACGTGGAGAATTATCCCGGCTTTCCCGATGGGGTTTTGGGACCGGAAATAATGGATTTATTTCGCGCACAGGCCCATCGCTTTGGAGCGGAAACCCGCTTTGATCATGTGACCAAGGTCGATTTCTCCACGCGGCCCTTTAAGGTTTGGGTGGGGGAGGAGGTAACCCTGGCAGATGTGGTGATTATCAGCACCGGCGCCACCGCTCGCCTGATAGGACTCGAGTCCGAAACCCGGCTCATGGGACACGGCGTATCCGCCTGTGCCACCTGTGACGGGTTTTTCTTTAAGGACCAGGAGGTCATTGTCGTCGGCGGAGGCGATTCGGCTATGGAAGAGGCCAACTTTCTGACCAAGTTTGCCTCCAAAGTAACCGTGGTGCATCGCCGTGACCAGTTCCGCGCATCCAAGATCATGCAGGATCGTATTTTCAACAATTCCAAAATCGATGTCCGTTGGAATGCAACTGTGGCGGAGCTGCGGGGCGACCCTCAAAACGGTGGCCTGAAAGCGGTGGTTCTCAAGGACACTTTAAGCGGTGAACTGGAGGAGATTCCCATAGATGGGCTGTTCGTGGCCATTGGCCATTCGCCCAATACCGACCTGTTCAAAGGCCAGCTTGCATTGGACGAGAAGGGGTATATCGTCACCGAAGGCAGATCCACGCGCACGTCCATACCGGGGGTGTTTGCCTGCGGCGACGTCCAGGATTCGGTCTATCGCCAGGCCATCACTGCCGCTGGAACCGGCAGCATGGCCGCCATCGATGGGGAGCGTTTTCTGGAGAGTCAAGACTAGACCATAGGTTGCATAGCCGAACCTGCTTTTCGAGGCACGACGCACTGCGAACGTGCTGAACAACGCGATTTCATTCCTGACCCATAAGGGCCTACCCGGCCTCGGCGTTCCGGTGCGCCCATGAGTCTCGCACCACCCCGTATCGATATTCTCATGGCCGGTCGCGCCCTGCAGCCCATCGTAGAAAAACATGGCGATTTTGACCGTTGGTTTCAGGATCGGACCCACGCGCCGGCCCGTTACCGGGTTCGTGTCTTGTTCGATGGGGCTCCCCTTCCGGACGTTTCCGAATCCGACGGCTGGATCATCACCGGCTCACCCGCCTCGGTGAACGATGCGCTCCCGGGGATGGGCACCGTCCGGGCAGGGATCGCCCAGGCGGTGGGCGGCGGCCATTCGGTCCTGGGGGTCTGTTTCGGGCACCAACTGCTGGCCGCGTCCCTGGGTGGCAAGGTGGCGAAAAACCCCAACGGCTGGGAATTAGGGCTGGGCACCATCACCCTCACCGACGCCGGCGGCCGGTCCCCGATTTTTCGAGGATTCGACACCCGTTTCCCGGTCTACGAAAGCCACCGGGAGGTGGTCACCAGCCTCCCCGCAGATGGACAGGTGCTGGCCGAAAATGAGATGGGCCTCCAGGCTTTCCAACTGGGCGACCGGGCCTTTGGGGTTCAGTTCCACCCGGAATTCACCATCGACATTGCTCGAATGTACGTGCAGCTGCGCTCAGGAAACGAGATCCCGCCCCTTACGGGACGCCGGGATCATCCCGATACTGCGCGGCAGGTTCTAACCAATTTTATTCAACACATAACGCTTTAGGAGCTCATATGCAGAAGCCCCTTTATGAGATAAAAAATCTGACTTGCAAAATCAAGAATAAGACCGCGCTGTCGATCACAAAATTTGAAATCCATCGTGGTATTATCTATTCGATTATCGGACAACCGGGAGCGGGTAAATCGACCCTTTTGGAGATTCTGGCCAACCAGCGGAAGTCCACGGGGGGCACGGTCGTCTATGACGGTAACCTGACGATCACATCGCGAACTCGCCGCCAGTACGATAAGGAAGTCTGTTTCCTCCCGCAGAAACGACGCCGGGCACGTGGTACGGTCAACCGGTATATGCTTAAACATATTCGTACGGCGTCCTGGTCCGCCGACTCTGCCGATCAGCGGCTTGCGACGGTGAGCAAACTGATGAACCTTGGCGATAAGGTCGGCCGGGCGGTGAAAACCCTTTCGCCTGGCGAGCGCCGCTGGATCGATTTGGCCATCTGTCTGGCCAGCGACTCGAAAGTGCTGATTATCGATGAACTGGAACAGCACATGAGTTACGATGAACTGGAACTGGTGAAGCGCCAACTTCAGCGGAAGTGCAATTATGAGGGTATCACGATCATTTTGTCCACCTTGAACCCGGCCACCAGCCGCCACCTCAATGGCGTGTCGGTGACCTTGGACCGGGGACGCATCGCCATGATTCGCTCGGTACGTGAGGGGGGGCGAACCAGACGTAGTCCCGGGGGCGGCGGCCGAAGCGGAGGCAGTGGCGGTAGCAGAGGTCGTGGCCGTAGCAGCGACAGTAGCGGTAGCAGTAGCCGTGGCAGTAGCAGTAGCGGTGGCAGTAGCAGTAGCGGTGGCAGTAGCAGTAGCGGTGGCAGTAGCAGTAGCAGTGGCAGTGGCAGTGGCAGGAGCGGCGGGAACCGGGGTTCCCGTTCCCAGGACGATCGATCGCGGCGGTCCCGGACCTCCCAGCCCAGATCCGCCGGACCAACGTCATCCGAAAGGTAGATTCCCGGGTCTGCGGTGATTCCCTTGACCCTGTATTGGAGTCCTGACTGCGCCCATCATGAGGTGAGCCCGGGACACCCGGAGTCACCTGACCGTCTCAAGGCTATCCGGGACCTGTTGGACCGGACCGGCCAATGGGAAGCCGTCCATAAGGTTCAAGCCAGGACCGCCACCTTCGATGAGATTGGCCTGGTTCACCCCCGGGCGTACATTCAAACTATTGAGGAGGCGACCCGGCGGGGACCGACCGTGGTGGATGGGGCGGACACCGAAGTCTCCGTGGGGTCCCTGCAGGCGGCGCTGAGGGTGGCGGGAGCCGGCCTGGAGGCCACCGATGATGTGCTTTCCGGCCGGTCCCGAACGGCTTTTATCCTGGGACGGCCTCCCGGACACCATGCGCTCCCTGACCGTGCCATGGGCTTCTGCCTGTTTGCCAACATAGCCCTGGCAGCGGTCTATGCCCGCCAAGCCTACGGCGTGGAGCGCATCGCGATTATCGACTGGGACGTGCATCATGGCAACGGGACCCAGGCGATCTTTTACGAAACGGACCAGGTCTATTATCTGAGTATCCATGAGTTCCCGCTCTATCCCGGCACCGGTCGCAGTGATGAAGAGGGTATGGGGCAGGGGCGTTCCTATAATCGTAACTTCCCTCTGTCAGCCCATAAAGATGACACCGACTACCTGCAGATCTTTGAAGGCCCTTTGGCGGATGCGATCCTGGGCTATCGCCCGGAACTTATCCTCCTGTCCGCCGGGTTCGATGCGCATGAGCTCGATCCATTAGCCCATATGCGTGTCACTGCCGAGGGGTTTTCACGGATGACCGGGGTGGTAGTGCGTCTGGCTGGGGAACTGTCTCAAGGCAGGATCATTTCCTTTCTGGAAGGCGGCTACCATCTGGGAGGATTGGCTCAGTCAGTCTCCGGGCATCTGGCGGCCTTGGCCCAAGGGCCATCGGTGAGCGCCGCCGGCGGTGAAGCGGGCTCTGCATAGACAAATGAAGACGCACCCCTATAGAGGTAGATAATCATGAAAAGGCTGTATCGATCGAGGACCAACCATATTCTGGGTGGCGTGTGCGGTGGCGTGGGGGACTATTTCAGGCTCGACCCCGTGCTGATCCGACTCGTTTGGCTCATTCTTATTCTGTTTGGCGGCATCGGACTCATCCTCTACGTCATCGCCTGGGTTATCATCCCTCTCGAGGAGGAAGACGTGGCCAAAAGAACGCCCCCTCCGCCTCGCGGCGTTGGCAAGGGACGTTTCTGGTGGGGTCTGGTGCTGGTGGCCATGGGCGTCGTCCTATGGGGCAGCCAATTTCGCTTCATCTACTGGCCCATCATTCCGGGGGTCCACCTCCACTCGCGGGATTTTGTACCTATCGTACTGGTGTTGGTGGGGATCTATATTCTCTACACCTTCGGTCATGCCGCGGCGGGTAAGGGATGGCTCTATCGCAGCCGTGACGATCGCAAGTTCGTGGGCGTCTGCGGCGGTATTGCCGAGTACTTTCAGGTCGACTCTACCCTGGTCCGCGTCCTGTGGGTGGCCGGGGCCTTCTTCTATGGGGCAACCATTCTGCTCTACCTGGTCCTGATGGTGGCACTCCCTGAAAAGCCGATCGATTCCGTGGCCGAAACGGCTGATGCGAAACCGAAGGACTGATATGCTCAAATTCATTCTGGTGATATTGGATGGATTTGGCCTGCGGGACGAGTCGGAGGGCAATGCCGCACGGCTGGCTCACACGCCGACCCTGGACCGGCTCCTGCATGATTATCCCATGATCGCGTTGGAGACCTCCGGCAAGGCGGTTGGCCTTCCCGATGGGGTGATGGGGAATTCGGAAGTGGGGCACATGAACATGGGGGCAGGTCGTATTGTCCGGCAAGACCTGGTGCGCATCGACAACGAAATCGAGGCCGGCCGTTTCCACCAACACCCGCAACTTCTGGAGCAGATGCGCCAGGTGTCGGGGCGGGGCGGTGCCTACCATATCATGGGGCTGTGCAGCCAGGGCGGGGTTCACAGTCAACTCACCCATCTCAAGGCCCTATTGGAGCTGGCCAAGGCGGAGAGCGTCACCCGGCTTTACTACCACGCCTTTATGGATGGCCGGGACACCTCGCCGCGCGCGGGGCAGGGCTACCTGAAGCAGGTGGCCGACTGGATGAAAGCGTTGGGCGTGGGTGCCATCGCCACCGTTATCGGTCGCTACTTTGCCATGGACCGGGATCACCGTTGGGATCGGACCGAAAAGGCCTACCGCATGTTGGTACAGGGAACCGGGCGAGACTACCCTACCGCTGAGGCCGCCATCCAGGCTTCCTATGCCGAGGATATTGGGGATGAGTTCGTCCAGCCCGCAGTGATCGGTGAGGACGGCAGGATCGCCCCCGGGGACGCCGTGCTGGCCATGAATTTCCGCGCTGACCGCATGCGCCAGATCATCCGGGCACTGACGGAGCCGGACTTCACCGAGTTTCCTGTCGAGCCGTTGGATGTGGATCTGCGCTCCATGACCCGCTACGATGAATCTTTTTCGTTCCCGGCCCTCTTTCCGCCGGAATCGCTCACCAACACATTTCCTGAGGTCCTTTCCAGGGCCGGATACCGGCAGCTCCGGCTGGCCGAGACCGAGAAATACGCCCACGTGACCTATTTTTTCAATGGGGGGGATGAACAAAATTTTCCCGGCGAGGACCGCATACTGATTCCCTCCCCCCGGGTGGCCACCTACGACCTCAAGCCGTCAATGAGCGTTGAAGAATTGGGCGACCGGGCGGTGGCGGCCATCGAGGATGGCGCCTATGAGGGCATTATCCTCAATATTGCCAATCCCGACATGGTAGGACATACCGGGAAGTTGGATGCAGCCATAGCGGCTATGGAGCACGTGGACCGGGAGGTGGGGCGCATTCTCGCCGCTACGCAGGCACAAGGTGCTGCCCTGTTCCTTACCGCCGACCACGGTAATGTGGAAATGATGATCGACCCGGAAACGGGTCAACCCCATACGGCCCACACGACCCTGAAGGTCCCGTTGGTCATGGCCGTCCCAGGGGATAATGCCCGGCTCGAGGGGACCGGCAAGCTCGCCGACATTGCCCCTACCATTCTGACCTACCTGGACATGGATATTCCGCCGGAAATGACCGGTATCAACCGTCTGGTGCACAAACCTGAACATGCAACCTGAGCGGTTCCATGAGCTGCGCGAGCAGTTCCCTCGCCAACGGGTAGTGGTGCTGGGTGATATCATGCTCGATACCTATGTGTGGGGATCGGTGTCGCGCATCTCTCCCGAGGCGCCGGTCCCGGTGGTGGCGGTAGACCGCGTCGACCATCGACCCGGTGGCGCGGCGAACGTGGCCTACAACCTGCGCTCCCTGGGGGCCGAGGTGATGCTGGTGGGGATATCCGGCGTCGATGCTGCGGGCGAGCAGGTGGAAAGTACCCTGTCCGACTATGACATCGCCCATGACATCATCACCGATTCAACCCGGCCCACCACTGAAAAAACCAGGGTCATCGCCGAATCTCAACATGTGGTCCGCCTGGACAAGGAGTCCACCGTCCCACCGTCCGATCACCTGGCCCAGGAGCTGGTGGCCGCCGTTGAACGGGCTCTGAAGGATGCCACTGCCCTGATCCTGCAGGATTATCATAAGGGGACCCTGACGCGGGAGATCATTGAGCCGGTTTGCGCACATGCCGAAAAGATCGGCTGCCCCGTATTCGTGGACCCGAAGGTCGATCACCTGGACGGTTACCGAGGGGTCAGCCTCCTCAAGCCCAATCAGACCGAAGCCGAACACTTTGCCGGAAAGTCCCTGCAGACCGATGAAGATATTCAAACCGCCGGCAAGGCGCTGCGGGAGCGGTTAAACGTTGAGGTGGTGCTCATCACCCGGGGCTCCAAGGGGATGGACCTCTTCGACCCGGAAGGGTATCATCGCATCCCCACCCGTGCCCGGAAAGTGGCCGATGTCTGCGGCGCGGGCGATACGGTCATCAGCACCTATGCCATGAGTCTGCTCGCTGGGGCGACCCCCCGGGAGGCTGCGGCCCTGGCCAACTATGCCGCAGGGACGGTTGTGGAAGAGTTGGGTGTGGTGCCCGTCACCCTGGAAAATCTTGAGGGGCTGCTGCTGCATTATGCCTCACCCTAGAGTTGGTGTCCTGCCGGTCCTGACCTTGCTCCTGGCGGGCCACGTCTGTAGCGTCCGGGCCCAACGGACCTTCTCCGAGCCGGACGATTGGCAGTACTTTCCCAGCATGGCCGCCATTACCTCCGCTTCGGAGAGCCCCGAGGGGATCTACTTCAGCACCCTCGATGGCGTCATTTTCTTCGACTACTTCACCAGGCAACTGTCTTTGGAACCCGAGATCAACATGGGGCTTCCGTCGCGGCGGCTACACCAGGTTTACTACGACGTTACCACCAATGCCCTGTGGGTAGTCCACGATGAAGGCGTCGCCTATCGCATGCCTACCGACGTCCGGTGGCGTCACGTGCCGTTCACGGCGCTACCCGATAATTTTCGGGGGGACGCAGTGGCCCGGGTTGGCGGCAGTTTCGACGGTATCTGGATTGACATGTATGGCCTGTATACCCAGCTCAACGCCTTCAGCGGCTCTTTTATGCGCCGGGATATCGTCTACCCGGACAACCCGGTGACGTGGAACGTTAGCCGGGCCGGTTTTTTGGAGCCGCCCAGTTTGATGGGCTGGTTCACCACCGGCGACTGGAGCACCAGCATTGACGAGTTCCTGGGACCAGGCTTCATGACGGCTGTGCCCAGCTTCGTGATTCGGGACCGGGACGATCATGTCTGGTTCGGTACCGACCTGGGGATCTTGTTTCGCGGCGATACGTTCAGCAGACAACTGGAGGCGCTCCAGGTGGGCATCGTACCCAAACCGGTGATTACCTTTTTTCTCGATGGGAATCGGGTCTGGTTTGCCGACAATGCCTTCCGTCGCCAGGGGAGGCAACCGACGAGTAGAGGAGGCTACTTTCTCAGCTCGTTCGATGAAGAGATCTCCACCTGGCGTCACTATAGCTCGCTGGCCTCGGAGGCCATCAGGGATGTGGGGGTCAACGACATGCTCCGGGTGGGTCGCCACCTGTGGCTGGCCACGATGAACGGCATTGTCCTGCTGGATACGAAAACGGATGATTGGAGGTCCATCGGCGCCAGTGCCGGCTTGCGGGACCGGGCCATATGGGATATGGAGCGACATGGGCAGGAAATCTTTGTGGCCACTTACCGGGGCGTCGATATCATTGATCCGGCCACCCACCGCGTGGTGCCACAGGATAGTCTTTTCTCGGCGTCTCCGCTGACTGAAGTCTATGCCCTCCACAGCACGGGTGACCTCCTCTATGCTGGAACCGCCGATGGGATCTACGAGTATAAGCGGGATAGTGCTATCAGGTGGCGGCGGGTGTCCGGTTTGCCTGCCATCAGCCTGTGGGGTGCGGGTGAGGACGTATATGTGGTGGCCAATAATTTGGTATTTCACCAGGGGCCGGATGATAAGGATTTCGAACTCATGCCCATCCCCCACATAGCCGAGGCCAAGATTCTGGCAATTAGCGGCTATGGATCGTACATTTGGCTGGCAACCTCACAAGGTGCGGTGATCCAGGATCGCAAGGGGACGCGCCAGTTCATTTTTAACCGTCAAGAAGGATTGCCTTCCGATGTGGTCTACGCGGTCGTACCGACGGCCCGGTGGGTCTGGTTCCTCACAAAGGAGGGCGTCGTCCGATTCAACTGGAGCGCGTATTTTGATTAAGCGATACCCGATCCTCATTCTCCTGTTAGCCCTTCCACTGGTGCCCGGGCATTCATTCGCCCAAGCCGGAGTTCCGGGGAGACCGATGGGAGAACGAAGGGATGGCGAGTTAGCGACGCTCTCGCTGGCCATCAGCCGATCGCCCGTGTTGCAGCCCGATTCGATCCAAGTCACCATCCATGCTAAAATAGCCCTCGATCAGCTGGTGTTCGTTCGTTACGAGGACAAATTCAGAGCCCGCTATGAGATATCCATATTCGCAATCGGCGAAGATGAGCAGGTTCGTGGGACGCTCATCCGGGAAGGGGAGGTGATCAAGGCCGAATTCAAGGACACCAAGTCGAGTGAGCGGTATTACTACTCCTCCGCGA
This sequence comes from uncultured bacterium, assembly GCA_964543925.1. GTDB lineage: Bacteria > Fidelibacterota > Marinisomatia > SCGC-AAA003-L08 > TS1B11 > JADFNF01. The sequence goes on along the minus strand of CAZJBG010000081.1, from coordinate 255 downwards.
CGATGGTCCTGCCTACCGGAAAATACGAGATCGTGACCCACTTGGTGGATCTGGATAACCGGCGCCGTCATACCGCCAGGAAAGAGCTTGAAACTGTTTCCTACCCCTCGGACCAACTTGCCCTGGGTGATGTGATGTTGGTGTCGCAAGTCGAAGGGCTGCCGGGTGGATCCCCACGGATGATGCCCCTTACGATGAATGAAATCACCGATGATGTGGACTCCGTTTACCTCTACCTGGTGATTCGTAATCCCT
>CAZJBG010000080.1:1739-12204 GCA_964543925.1 uncultured bacterium | reverse complement strand
ACCGCTGGGTAGCTATGTTCGGCAGGGATAAGCGCTGAAAGCATATAAGCACGAAACCCTCCCCAAGATGAGATTTCCCTTCCCGAGCAATCGGGACTGAAGGTTCCCTGTAGATCACAGGGTTGATAGGCCACAGGTGTACGCACAGTAATGTGTTCAGCTGAGTGGTACTAATTAACCGTGAGGCTTGAACATTCTTTTTTGCCTTGATCCCAAAGACTAAGCGCAGCTTTTATTCTCCAATCTTTTCCGGTGATGATAGCGTAGGGGACACACCCGATCCCTTCCCGAACTCGGAAGTTAAGACCTACAGCGCCGATGGTACTGTCCGCTTACGCAGGATGGGAGAGTAGGTCGTCGCCGGGATATTTTATCTAGGCCCCTTGAAAGTCCGCCTTTCGAGGGGCCTTTTTTTATAATCATTCTCCTTGACTCAATTTGTGACATCGGATACATTTTCATCCGTTAACTGTGACTAATATGCCGTTGCAAAGGTCTTAGTGTGGGAAAACTGGCCCATTAGGACGATTTTTACACGATTTTCGAGGATGGTCCTCGTTTCCGAAGGGATGGAATGATGAAAAAAACCGCTCGGTCAATCTTCGTGGCTGCCGCGCTTAGTGCAAATATGGCCTTCGGACAGTCCGTTGTCCTTCAGGAAATTTTCTTCACCGACTTCATCACTTTTTACGTGAGCAGTGTCGACGTCGCCACCGGTTCTACCGATGTGCCCCTCTTCGAATATGCACTCCGGTCTGACCCATCAGGTGCTGCGGCGGCCTACCCGGTCTGGGTGGCCATCGAGTTTGAGATGCGCATCAATTCGGCCGCGTTGGGGCTGACCGGCGACCCGCCGTTCCTGCGAGTGCAAACCGAACCGTTCAGAATGGAAGGTCCCATCCACATCCGCAACACCGAGCTCAGCAATAATACTCAATATCTCTATTATTCCGGCGGGACTCTTGCCGGTGATCCCGTGCCTATTGAGATCCTCGATGAAAATGTGGAAACGATTTTTGACGAGGGTTCGGGTGCTAATATCGATGATTTGCAAAGTCTTATCGTCCAGTCCGGCCGCCTTCCAGATGGCACCTATCGCTTCATCATCAGCGTCAGTGCCTGGGCGGATGTCGATGGTGAGCAAGGCCTGGCCCTGGCCGGCGACGAGCTTGATCGGATCATCGTCTCCTCCCACCCGGTGGCCCTGGAGCTCATCACCCCCGGTGGGTTCCTGGAAGATACGACCAATACGGCCATCACCACGACCTATCCCTTCTTCCAATGGGAGTCCGATCCGTGCGCCATCTGTACTTACTTCATCCGGGTGGCGCAGTTCAAACCGGGTGAGCACAGCACCATGGAGGATGCCATTGAGGATTTAACTGTCCTGCCTCTGGATCAGGCGGCGGGCTTTATAGAGGTGGGTAACGCCACCTCCTACCAATATCCTCTGGCCGGGGCTGCCGATCTGGAGCCGGGGCGGGTGTATGTCTGGCAGGTGCAGAAAGCCATCCCCACCACGGAGAGGGATGAGCTCATTAACAGCTTTATCTACGCGTTCAAGGTCTTAGATCCCACGGCCGCCACCGGGGTCATACAGGACCCTATTCTACGATTTTTGCAGTCGGTCATGGGCTCGGATCAGTATGAAATCACCTTCAATGCCGGGGGTGACCTGGCAGGCTTTACGCCCACGAATGTCATCATCCTGAATGGTGAGGATGGCGGTCTTAACGACTTGAGCAATCTCAGCACCGCCGTTGATCAGGGCGAGGCTAGTATCATCAGTGTGGAGGTGCAATAAGATGAACCTGAAACGAATTGGCCTTTACCTCCTGCTAGGCACTGTATCCCTTGCCTGGGGCGCGGATAGAATCGCCCTGGCCACCAAAGTGAGTGGTCAGGTCAATCTGATTGACCTTGCAGAGCAGACTGCGCCGCTCAAGCGCGGGACGGTTCTCGAAGACGGCATGAGCATTGAGACCGGGACCGACGGTCTTGCGGTCGTCATGTTCATTGACGACAAGAGCATCCTGCGCATTCACAAGAATACCTCCCTCACGTTGGGCGGCGAGCGGTCGACCACAGCCATTTCAAAAAACATCACGATAGAAATCGGCAAGGTAAGGGCGGAAGTGGCCGAGCAACGCCGGGGAGAATTTGTCATTGCGACGCCCACATCGGTGGCGTCGGTGAAAGGTACCGATTTCTGGGTCACGACCGACCCGGTGCTGGGCGATATTTTTCTGGGCATTGACGGTCTCATCGAAGTACTAAATCTGATCAGCGGCGGGATCATCGAGGTCGGCGGCGGGCAAGTGGGGTTCTCGGGCACCGATGGTTCCACTTCGGTGACGACCTATGTGCTCATTGTTGGGGAGCTCCTGACGGTCGCCGATAACCTGCTCACGTTGGAGGCGGTCGATACAGGCGGTGCGGCTTTTAACGGCCAGGTGACGCTCAATGAGCAGACCACCTTTGCCGGGCCCGAACCGGCTGTGGGCAGCAGCGCCATCATTTCCGGCACGGCTAACGACGACGGGTCGGTGATTGCCATCCAGGTGGAAGTTGAAGAGGCTGCCATTGGGGACGCCGGAGGCGCCAATGAGCTGCGAATCCAGCTGGAAGATGAGGATGGCAATACCAAAGAAGTCATTATCATTTATCAGTAAAACCGTTTAATTTACCCTACATATCTGCGTAACCACGGCATGAGAGGGAGCCAGTGATTAGAACTCGTGAGCTCGTTCTAGCGCTTTTCGTGTTATCGGTGGGTCTATCGGCAAGTTGGCGGCCTGATGTTGCCGTTTCCCACCAGGACCTCGACGAGTCGCTTCCCGAAGGAGGAGAGACGGCAGCACCCGGGGCCACCGGAGCGGATGCTCAGGCAGGCCAGGCCGCAGGGGAGGGTGTCGTTGAAGAGCTGCTTGCCCAGGACGAGGAAGAGGCGCCACCTGACACGACCAGTGAGGTATCCCTAGAGGGGCAGCTCCAGGAGGAGGCTGGAGTCTTGGAGATGGCCGTCCAGGCGACGGTGGCCGATTCGCCCGATGTCTCCGTCAGGGGGGTCATCTATCACCAGGTCCCCGAGGAGGCTATGGCCGAGGCACCGCTTACGCTGGAGGCGGTGGTGGAAACGATCGATGGGGCGGTGGCGTCGATGACCATCTATCATCGGATCAAAGGACAATCGTCCTACCGGGAGATAGCCATGTCGGAGGCCAACCCCGGTTTATATGTCGCTACCCTTTCTGCGATCGATCTCCAGGTAGAGGGACTGGAATATTACCTGATCGCGGTCCTCGAAGATGAGAGCGTGATCGCCTACCCGATGGAAGACCCGCCGAGCCATCCGGTATCGGTACCGGTCAGTCCCAATCCTGAGGCTATGGCCGGGTCACAAGATATGTTCGGCGGCATCATGATTGAGCAGTCCGACCTGTTGATCCTCTCTCCCGAGCCCAACAAGACTTTTGTGCCGGAAGATGTCGTCGTGGCCATATCGCTCTTTAACCTTTCGGATGTCGATCTCTCATCCATCCAACTGATACTCGATGGTGTTGACGTGACCGCCCACGCCGATTTAAGCGCCGATATCATCACCTATAGCCCGCCGGATCTGGGTGCGGGTCAACATGACATTGAATTTCGAGCCACTACGCTCGCTGGAAACGTTTATCAGCCCGTGTCCTGGCCGTTCCGGGTCGCGGGCCGCGTGACCCGAACAGCCGAGCGAGCTTTCCAACACTCCGGATCGATTACCCCCAACTACCGGCACGATGACATTGATGGCCAGGTGCTGGATGTAAGCAGTTTGCGGTTTGCTTACCGGGGAGGCTGGGACTGGCTCAAGTTTCGCAGCCGGTTGAAACTCACTACCGAGGAAGACCCTTTTAAATCTCCTCGCAACCGTTACTTCATCGCATTTGAAACCCCCGTGTTTAATCTCGGTCTGGGTGATGTAACGCCCCGGCTGAACCGCTTTACACTGGACGGCAAACGGGTGCGGGGTTACGATGCGGACCTTAACCTGAAATATTTCCATCTACGCATCGTGAAGGGTGAGTTGGAGCGGAACATCCAGGGCCGCCCGAAGTCGGCCTACGCGGTTGATGAATACCAGGCTTTCGAATCGGGCCTGGCAGACACGCTGCGACTGACGCGCAAGGGCTATGCCTTCAAGCGTGACGTCCTGGCTGTACGACCCAGTTTTGGTTCCGGGGAGCGCTTTCAATGGGGTTTCTCGTATGTCAAAGCCAAGGACGTGATCAGCTCGGTTCGGAACGACGTGGATGGGCTTATCAGCATCACTGACAGCACCTTCAGTGCGCGTTATTTCGAAGATGCAGATTACGATTCGACGACCAATGCCCGGCTCGTATCTTTTCAGGACATCATCAATTTGGCTAATACGAACAGTAATTTTGACTACGTATTGCCCGATAGCAATTGGGCCGGCAAGGCCCCCCATGATAACCTGGTGATCGGCTCCGACCTGGCCCTGGTCCTCAGCAAGCGTCGGTTCACGATCCAGTCGGGATTTGCCTTGAGCATGCTCAACAAGAATATCTGGGACCCGGTACTGTCCTTGAAGGAGCTGGATACCTTTGCGCCTGGAGATACCAGCGAAGATGGCACCATACTGGGAAATATTGACCTTGCCAATATCCCTGATCCAGCCGATTTTGAGGATTATTTCCATATTAATCTCAATCAGGTCCCGCTCCTACCCATTGCCACCGATTCGGCCAGCCTGGCTCATCCGTTCCAGCTGATCGCGAAGATGCCCTCTCTGGCATACTACACGACGGCCAATCTCAACTACCTGAACAATTTCATCACCCTGGAATTTCAGCAGGTCGGCCCCGACTACAACTCCCTGGCGAATCCGAATATTCAGAAGAACGTCCGGATTCGTACCCTTTCGGATCGCGTACGTCTGTTTCGCAACAAGCTTTTTCTAACCCTATTGTACCGGTCCACTGACGATGACATTGTGAAATTGGAAGATGATAATATCACCTCCACGGCGACGGTGAATCTCAGCGGAAACCTCAATCTCGGCTACGGACTGCCGGGCGTGTCGCTGGGGACCAGAACGTATACGCGCGACAACGGTATTGTCCTTCTTGATACGATCAGCAACACGACTATTGGGGGTGGGGCCGATACGTATATCGACCGGCGGAGCAGCACGCTGACCAAGTCGCTGAATTTCGGTTTGACCTACCAGCTGCGACTGCTGTCATCCACCCACGACCTGAGCCTTAACGTGGCCAACACGGATATCAGCGATCAGATTGCCGATCGCCGACCGGATGACCCCCTTTTCACCACACCCCCCTCGTCGTCGGCCAGTTCGAGGATTTTTTCCCTGGCGGGCAGCTCGATCATTACCCCTGAGCTAAGGACCAACCTTACCCTAGCCACCAACACCTCCGAGTTTGGCGAAGGAGAAACCCTCGTTGCCCAAAGTCTGTTCAGCATCGCCTTGACGGCTCGGTATCAATTGCTGGACGGGAAGTTGCTGGTGCGCGGCGGTTTCAATCGTATCAGCAGTAATTCTGACGACAGTGAGAGCGAGAGCAGTCTGCCGCCAAACTTCAGCCGGTTGGGGATCAAGGGGGGCGTGGAGATCTTACTGGTTGAAAACCTGCGCTGGGTGACATCCCTGGAATTCAGGACCAAGCAGATCGAAGGCATCGCAGGATCGGTGGGCAGCTCCATTATAACCTCCAACCTGCAATATAGCTTCTAGTTAAACGTCTCGCTTGAACTTCAAGAAATTTATTTCAGATTACGGCGCCGGTCTCCTGTGGACCGGCGTTTCCATTCTGCTGGTCACGCTCCTCCACGTTCTGGGCCTGTTTGACCTGCTGAACTATAAGGTGCTGGATTTCACCTTTGCCCAGGTCCGGGGACCCCTCTCCGGCTGGAGTGCTCACCGGCCCATTCCAAGGGACAGCCTCAAAGTCGTCATCGTCGACATCGATGACGAATCCTGGCGGCTGGTGCCCTATCCCTGGCCCTATCCGCGGGATGACATCTGGGCGCGTGTAGTGCGTAATCTGACCGATGCCGGCGCCCGGGTGATCGTCTTCGATCTTGAGTTTGACAAACCCGACACCAAGTCAGACTACCTGGAGGCGTTGAACCGGTCCGGCAGCGATATCCAATTTCGTCACGGTGATGAGGTCCTGGCCGAGGCCATCCGCTATGCCCAAGACAAGGGTTCACGGGTGGTACTGGCCTCCAAGTTGGTCACTGAACCGACCCGCATACCTCCCCAGTACATTCAGTACCCCGTTGATCGGCTCATGGAGGCTGGGCCGGAACCGGCCCTGATCAATGAGGTCAAGGATTTCGACGGTATCACCCGGAAATATGCCCTGGCGTACGAGCTGAGCGACGAACCGGGCCGCTGGTATCTACCGCTGGCGCTCAAGGCCCTCAAGGAATATTGGGGCCTTGCGGACTCCACCTTGCCCAGACCCAATCTGGATCGAAATGAGATCACTTACGGGCCATCGGTTATTAAAACCTATGGACCATCCGCCAGTATCATGGTGAATTTTTACGGCCCCCCTTCCGGGGCATCATTGGGGGATGGAGAGGCCTGGAAGACCTTCGACCGGTATCCGCTCTCCAATGTCCTGGATGACGCTGAGTTCGACCTGCGCGTTATTGAAGAAGACTCCGACTGGATGGATTTTTTCAAGCTCGACAGCGACCTCTACGGTTTTGTCGGAGAGAGCCCCTTCCTGGATAAGATCGTCCTCATCGGCGTCTCCGTGAATATCCTCCTGGATGTTAAGGCCACCCCCTTCTATAACTATGCCGGCACCCAGCAGCTGATGCCCGGGGTGGAGTATCATGGTCATGCTATCCAGACCATCCTTGACCAGAACTATATCCACATAGCCGGTGGCACGTTGGAGCTGACCCGGAAGTCGCTGGGGACCAACCTGTTGATCATCACCATCCTTGGGCTGATAACCTTCCTGCTCATCCGGAAAGTCTCGCCGATCCTTGGCGCCGTGCTGGTCCTTTTCGAACTGATGGCGTTTCTCGATATTTCGTTGAGCTTCTTTACCAGCGATCCGTTCTGGCTGCTGAAGCTGGTCAGTGCGAACCTCATGCAGCTCGTGGTGGAGACAGTGCCGGAGGCATTAATGATTGGCACGCCGGAGATTAACGCTTCCCTGTTTGTGCCCCCCATCCCAGGACTCGCTACGATTGCCCTTACCTACGGCAGCATCGTCATCTATCGCTTTTTGATGGAACAGAAGGACAAACGATTCCTCAAAAGCAACTTCAAAACGTACGTATCGCCGGAGCTCATCGATCAGATGCACGATGCCAAGCAGATGCCCGAGCTGGGCGGAGAGTCGGGCATTCATACGGCTTATTTTACCGACATCCAGAGTTTCTCGAGTTTCTCGGAGATTCTGTCAGCTTCGGAGCTGGTGGCGTTGCTCAATGAGTACCTCACTGCCATGACCGATGTTCTATTGGAGTACCGGGGCACCCTGGACAAGTACGAGGGTGACGCCATTGTGGCCTTCTTTGGGGCTCCCATGCCCTTTGATGATCATGCCTATCGGGCCTGCGTAGTGGCGCTGAAAATGCAGGAGGCGCTGGCTGGCCTGCGGGAGAAGTGGGAAGCCGAAGCTGAGAAGTGGCCCGCACTGGTCCATTCGATGCGCATGCGAATCGGTATCAACGCCGGTGATATGGTGACCGGGAACATGGGCAGCCGGACCCGCATGAACTATACGATGATGGGCGATGTGGTGAATACCGCCGCCCGGCTGGAGGCTTCCGCCAAGCAGTATGGGATCTATATCCAGACCACCCTCCCCACCCTGGAGTTGGCCGGGCCGGATAAATTCGAGTGGCGCTATATCGATAAGGTAAAAGTTGTCGGCAAAAGCGAGGCGATTGAGGCGGTTGAGGTCATGGCCCTTTCCGGTGAACTGCCGGAGGATCAGGTGCGCATGCGCGATTTTTACCAGGCAGGCCTGGAACTCTACCGCAAACAAGAATGGGATGCCGCTATCGAAAAGTTTACGGCCTCAGAACCGTTGGAAGAAACGTTCCCCAAACGGCCCAACACTCCCAGCCGGGTCTACATCGACCGGTGCGGCCAGTTTAAAGCCGACCCGCCCGGCCCGGATTGGGATGGCACCTGGACATTGACGTCGAAATAATTTTATTCCTTCCGAACCCGCTGCAGTAGTATACTCCTTTCAAACACGAGGGAACTGTCCGGCGAATGGCAAAAAAGACGACACAACGCGGCCGTATCCTGTGGGCGGATGATGAGATTGACCTGCTCAAACCCCACATTTTGTTTCTAGAAGAGCGGGATTATGACGTCACGCCGGTCCATTCCGGCGAAGACGCGCTTCACGCGGTAAAAAATAGTGACTTCAGCTTGGTATTGCTGGATGAAATGATGGACGGAATGGACGGCCTGCATGCCTTGCAGGAGATCAAGGCCGTGAACCCGGCGCTGCCCATCATCATGATCACCAAGAATGAAGAGGAATGGCTCATGAATGAGGCCATCGCCGCCAACATCGCCGGTTACCTGACCAAGCCGGTGAACCCGAGCCAGATTTTCATGGCGTGCAAGTCCACCCTGGAGCAGGCCCGCATCCGCAGCGACAAGGCGGCTAGTCGCTACCTGGAAGTCTTCCAGGACCTGAGCCAACGGGTCGACGGGACCAACGACCTGGAGGCGTGGATCGCGATCTACAATGAGCTCACCGACTGGGACATCGAGTTTGACAACCACCGGGATATTAGCTTGGGGCAACTGCTATCAGAACAGCATCTTACTGCTAATCAACGCTTCGGGCAGTTGGTGGTGAACCAATATCGGGACTGGCTGGATGGCCGGGACGGACCGGTCTTCTCCCATCAGGTGCTGGATAAGTTCGTGGCTCCCCACCTCCAGGCCGGCCAGAGGGTGGTATTTCTGGTGGTGGATTGTCTACGCCTGGACCAGTGGAAAGCCATGCGGAAGCTCCTGCAGGAGTCCTTTGCCATTGAAGATGATGTCCACCTTTCGATCCTGCCAACGGCTACGCCCTATTCACGGAACGCTATTTTCAGCGGGCTCCTGCCCGATGAGCTGCCCCTAAGGTATTCCGATATCTGGGCCGATATGTGGAAGAGCGAGACGAGCGTCAACCAGTTTGAGTCGAAGTTCCTGGGGGATTACCTGGAGCGCAGTAACCTCGGTGCGGCACAGATGAAGTATTTCAAGATCATCACGGCCAATGAGGGCCAGCGTCTGCTGGCTCGCCTGTCGGAATACCAGAGCGTCCAACTGTTGGCCCTGGTCGTGAACTTTGTGGACCTGTTGGCCCACCACCGGGCCGAAAGCGATGTGATCAAGGAGATGTTGCCCGACGAATCCGGATATCGCGCCACTATCTGCTCGTGGCTGGAGAAGTCATGGATGCGCGAACTGCTCGAAACCATCAGCCGGTGGGAAAACACGCTCGTGGTGATCACCAGCGACCATGGGAGCATCCAGGTAGACAAGCCGGCGCGGATCCTGGGCGACCGGCAGACCTCCTCGGGGGTTCGTTATAAACATGGCCGCAATCTCAACAGTCCCGAAAAAGGGGGACTGACCATCAAGCGCCCCGCCGACTACCACCTGCCGGCGGAAGATGTGACCACCAACTACATCATCGCGCGAGACCGTAATTTCTTTGTCTTTCCCACCGAATATCACCGCTATGTCAAACGTTTTGAAGGCAGTTTTCAACACGGCGGTATTTCGCTGGAGGAGATGATCGTTCCGGTGGCGACCCTGCGTTCCCGGAACGTCTAGAATCGGTATGTCCCCCAAAAAGCCATATGGATGGAGCGGCGCCTGCACGCACAGCCCCCGGGAGACCCAGCGGGCCGGTGCGGAATTTGCAGCGCATCTGAAGCCCGGGGAGGTGGTGGCCCTGCACGGGGAATTAGGCAGTGGTAAGACCACCTTTATTAAAGGGATAGCGGAGGCTCTCGGGCTGGACGAACCGGTTTCGTCACCCACCTTTGCCCTCATCCATGAGTACGGGGATCCCCCGGAACTGTATCATCTCGACTGTTACCGGGAGACCGCCCTGGAACGGTGGGAGCTACTGGGACTCGCCGACTATTTTGGCGACGAAGTCATCTCGGTGATCGAATGGGCCGAAATCATCGCGCCCCTGCTACCGGAAAACGCCATTCATGTGACGCTGTCCCACGGCGCAGACCAGAGCGAGCGAATTATTGAGGTGGCGCAGTGATGTTACTGGCCATCGAAACCGCTTACGATGTCTGCGGGGTCGCTTTGGTCAATGCGTCCGGGGTGGAGGCCCTGGAGGAACAGGTGGCCCCGCGTCGGCACAATGAGCTGCTGGCAGTCTCGGTGGATCGGCTGCTGGCCAACTCGGGCCGGCGGCTCAGCGATCTG
>CAZJBG010000080.1:0-1729 GCA_964543925.1 uncultured bacterium | reverse complement strand
GGATGGCATCGCCCTATCGGTGGGGCCGGGATCGTATATGGGGCTCAGGATTGGGCTGAGTTACGCCAAAGGTCTTGCTCTGGGTACGGGCCTCCCGGTCATCCCGGTGCCAACGCTGCCCAGCCTGCTGGTGGGTGAAAGGCTCCGCCCACCCTACTGGGTGGCCACCTGGTCCCATGGCGCCAAGATATATGCCGTCCGGGTAGAGCACCTGGACCGCATCGAGGAGGTTCAATCGATGACCTGGGACGCCTTCGCCGCCCTGGCAGGGGGACAGACCGTGGCCGGCTACCTGCTGGACCGCTTTCTCGTCTCGGGGGGACCCACCAAGACCGGCCGGGACATGACGGTGTTGGAGACCTGTCCTTCGGCGGCGAAAATAGGTAAATTTGCCCTGGAAAGGGGGCTGTCGCCGGCTTCTGACCTCGGGACCTTGATACCGGACTATCATCATCAATTTCAGCTGAAACCGCTCCGGGAGAGATCCTCCGGGAAGGGGATTCCCGCAAGGCGATCTTCTGGGGACCAACCGAACATTCGGATCAACCATGCTCATTCGTGACGCGCACGTTCAAGACATCGACCAGCTCCTTGCCATTGAGCAGCTCTGCTATGATCATCCCTGGCCCAGGGAGGCCTTTGAAGAGGAGGTTGAGCACGGGGACGTCGGTGTCGGCCTATTGGCCGAAGAGGAGGGTTTGGTTGTAGGGTTTCTGCTGGGCATGGCGGTGGTCCATGAACTTCATCTGCATAACATCGCGGTGCATCCCGACTATCGCGGGAAAGGCGTGGGCAAAGGGCTCCTGGAGGCCGCCGACAACTTTTGCCGCAGCCATGATCTGCGGCGCATACTCCTGGAGGTCAGGCAGGATAACGAAATCGCCCAACATCTCTATCAAAGCAGGGGCTACGTGGCGGTAGGAACTCGCAAGGATTACTATGGCCCCGGCCGGGATGGCTACCTATATACCAAAGAGTTGGAGTCGGATTAGGTGCCCGCTTGGTTTCGCCGTAGTGCCAGGAAGATCTTATCTACCGAGAAAAAAGATCTTAAGGAGGATCTTTGGACAAAGTGTCCGAGTTGTGGCGAGTATATCTATCGCCGGGAACTGGAGCGGTCCCAGTCGGTCTGTCCGACCTGTTCCCACCATTTCAGTATTAACTGCCATAAGTACCTGGAGCTGCTGTTGGATGGTCAGTCCAGTATAACCGAGCTGAACGCCGGCCTCTCATCCGTCGATCCCCTGAAGTTTAAAGGGCGCAAGAAGTATATTGAACAGTTGGCGGCGGCCAAAACCAAGACGGGCCTGAATGAAGCGGTCATCACGGCATCGGCGACCATTGAGGGTTATCCCATCGTTCTGGCGGTCATGGATTTTGCCTTTATCGGGGGCAGCATGGGATCGGCGGTAGGCGAAAAAATTTCCCGGGCCATCGACTATGCCCGGGAGCAAAATTATCCTTTGGCCATCATATCGGCTTCCGGCGGCGCCCGGATGCAGGAGGGGGCCTTGAGCCTCATGCAGATGGCGAAGACGAGCGCCAAGCTCAGTCTGTTCGCCCAGTCGGGGGGACTGTACATTTCCATTCTCACCGATCCCACCACCGGTGGCGTTACGGCCAGCTATGCCATGTTGGGGGATATCATCCTGGCCGAACCGGGCGCCCTCATCGGGTTTGCCGGGGCTCGGGTCATCAAGCAGACCATCGGCCAGGACCTACCTGAGGG
>CAZJBG010000079.1:0-12318 GCA_964543925.1 uncultured bacterium | reverse complement strand
GCGCTTATCCCGGAGAATGGCCAGCACGGTGATGTCGTAGTTCTCGTTGACCCCTACCTCCTTGCAGCTCTTCCCCACCAGCGCGGAGTCATCCTGTACGCTAAGCTCGGTAAGATAGGTCCCCATGTGGTATTTCCGGGTCAGGGAGCTGATGCCCACCCTGGCCGGCAAAATGCGTCGTCCAAAGATGAGGGTATAGGACAGGCCTACCACGAGTAAGACCCATCCCAGGCGGGCGAATTCGAACATGCCCAGAGGGGGCAGCCCCTCTGCGATGACAAAGGAGTTGACGATGAGATTGGTGGACGTACCGACGAGTGTGAGGGTGCCGCCCATAATGGCCGCGTACGACAGGGGCAGGAGCACCTTGCTGGGGCTGATATGGAAGCGGCGAGACAGGTCCATGGCCAGGGGAATGAACATGGCCACTACCGCCGTGTTGCTGAGAAAGGCTGACGCGAGACTTACCACGATCAGGAAAATGCTGATCCCAAGCCATTTCTTGGGACCGACCATTCGGCTCAACTGCCCGGCCGCTACTTCCAGCAGGCCGGTTCTGGTCAGCGCGTGGCTCAGGATAAACAGGGCGCCGATGGTCACCACCGCCGGATTGCTCAGGCCCTTCACCGCCTGTTCGCCATCTACCAGGCCCGTCAGCAGCAGGATGGCCAACATGCCGAAGGCGGTAACCTCCATGGGGAACAGCTCCAGGGCGAACATCACCAGGGTCACCACGATGAGGGCGAGCATGAAGAAAATTTCAAAGGTCATGGCTTGCCCGCCACCGGACGGATGAATGCCAACCGTGCTGTCCACCGGCATGACATTCCGTAAGGCCGCCTAGTCCAGGTCGGCATTGATAAAACCTGCCAGGAACTTCGGATAGAAGTAAGTTGATTTTTGGGGCATCACCGCCTGGCGCTCGGCCACCTGGAGCAGGGTTTCCACCGAGGTCGGGCGCAGCAGGAAGGCCCAATCACCGCGCTCACCGGCCAGTTGCACCGCTTCTTCGGCTTCGTGCAAATAGCCGAAACGGTCGGGCAGCTCCGACCCGGTAGCCGCTGAGATAAGGGGCAAAATCCCCTCGTGGAGCACCCCCACATCGCCCAGCAGGTCGGCCGGTTTCCAGGATGAGGCGCCGGCCTCACCCTCCCGGCGCCACCCGATTTTAACCGCCTGTCCGAGGGCCGGCGACACGGCGACCACGATCCCCTGGGAGGACTGCTGAGCAGCCTCCTGATAGAGTCGAGGCCAATCGTTCAACGGATGGCGCTCCACAGAAAATTCCTTGGCCAATTCGGCTTCCAGCGATCGGCCGTTGAGCGGCAGACTGACGGTGCGGTGCGTGGGCAATACCAGCAGGCCGGGATCGCTGCTGGGAACCAGGGTCATAAGGGTCGTGCCGGGGCGGCCCAGGTGCTGGTAGTAGGCCACGCTGGTTTCGTAGCGGTGGTGGCCATCGGCGATGGTAATGGTGCGGTCTGCGAGGCTGGCCCGGAGGCTGGCAATCAGCTCGCTGCCGGTAATACTGAACAGGCGCGAGCTATGGCCGTCATCGCCCCGGGCGGTTTGCAGCGGCGATCCGTGGGCCACCTCCGCCAGTTGATCCCGGACCGCGCCTTTGTCGTCCCTGAAAATCCCGAACATCTGGCTGAACTGGGCGCCGGTGGCCTGGTACAGACGCAGGCGATCCTCCTTGGGACCTTTATGGGTCTGCTCGTGACGCATCACTTCCCCCGGCCGGTAGGGATCGCAGGTCACTTTGGCTACCAGGGCCCGGCGGATAAAGGTCCGGCCTTCATGGCTGAATTCCTGTTCCCATAAAAAAAGGGCCGGCCCGGGTTGGGTGAACAAAATGCCCGCCTCTCGCCACTGCTTGAGCAACCGGGCGGCTTCGCTGTAGGGGTCGCCACCGGGTTTGGCTTCGGGGAGGATCAGCCGCACAACGTTGCGGGGATTTCGCTCCTTGAGGCGCTCTCGGTCGGGGGGGCGGATGACGTCGTACGGCGGGGCCACAAAGGAGCTGACGTCGATCCCTTTATCGGGATGGAACAAGGTCGCGGTGAAGGGATGTATCGTTGCCATAGTTTATTCTTTGCTGCCCTTGCGAAAAGTTAACTTACCTCCGCCAGACATCGAAATAAAGGCCGGGGAAAAACGACCTCGATCCAAAATATTCGTTGCTGATTGTTGGCCCAGCGTATCTAACTTCACCTGTTGCTCGTGCCCGCATCACATCACCGAGGCGAATTTGGACTGATGTTTCAGTTGAGAGCCAACTAAAATTATCTCCCCCTACCTTAACCCTGTTCCCGAACGGCCCGTGAATGCAATAGACCTGACCTGCACAGTTGCACGGCACAGGTCGATGCCAGCCATATGCCCGGCAAACACGCCCGGCGCTACGACCAAGGAAATCGGTGGGCGGCCGGTAACCGACCCTGAATAAAATATGTCCAGATCTCACTTCCTGACAGTCTTAAAAGCCGCAAGCATCATCCTGTTCCTCTACCTGTTCATTGTGGGCATCGGCGCCATGGGGCATTCGTTCAAGCTCTTTGGCCGGGAATTTTCGGAGCGTATCCTCACGACAACCGCCTCGCCTCTGGTAGGCTTGGTCATCGGAATCCTAGCTACTTCCCTGGTCCAGAGTTCCTCCACGACCACCTCCATCATTGTGGGTATGGTGGCGGGGGGCGCCCTATCCATCGAAGGGGCCATTCCCATGATCATGGGGGCCAATGTGGGGACCACGATTACCAACACGATGGTATCCATGGGGCACATGACCCGCCGGACGGAGTTTCGCCGGGCATTCGCCGCTGCCACCATCCACGATTTTTTTAACCTGTTGACCCTGGCCATACTGTTCCCCCTGGAAATGGCCACCGGCTTCCTCTCGCGCATGGCCAGATGGAGTGGCACCGCCTTTGAAGGTATGGGCGGTATGAAGCTGGGCAACCCCCTGAAAGCGGCCACCAAACCAGCCATCAATTTGATGGCCGACCTGGTGGGCCAGCACCCCGCCCTGCTGTTCATTGTAGCCACCATCCTCACCTTCGCCATGCTGATGGCCATCGTGAAGGTATTGCGGAGCCTGGTGCTGGAAAAGGTGGAGGCCTTCTTCGACACCTACCTCTTCAAGACCACTTTGCGGGCCTTGGCCTTCGGGATTATACTCACTGTGCTGGTGCAGAGCAGCTCCATCACGACCTCTCTGGTGGTCCCCCTGGTGGGGGCCGGCCTGTTGCGCCTGTCCCAGGTTTTTCCCTACACCATGGGGGCCAACATCGGCACCACCGTGACGGCGATCCTGGCCGCCCTGTCCACGGGCAACGTGGCGGCCATCACCGTGGCCTTCGCCCATCTGCTGTTTAACATTATCGGCATCGCCATCATCCTGCCCTTCCGGCCCCTCCGTCAAATCCCCATCTATCTGGCCGAGCACATGGCGGAACAGGCGACCCGAAACCGGCTTCTCCCTCTGGTATATGTCGGTTTGGTGTTCTTCGCTTTACCCTTAACTTTGTTCATTCTCATGAGGTAATGTATGTGGAAATCCCTCCTGTCAAGCCTGTTTAAAGAGGATAACCTCTATATCCAGGCCCTCAAGGAATCCTACGAGATGCTGGCCCTGGACCTGTCCATGTACGAGGCCTCGGTGGAGTCTCTGCGCCATTCCGACACCGGTGAATTGAATATCGACATCTACCAGCTGGACAAGAAGATCAACGCCTATGAGCGGGATGTGCGCAAAAAGGTCATGACGCACCTGAGCGTTACCGGAGCCAAGGACCTGGCGCCGGGCCTGATCCTCATCAGTGTCGTCATCGATATCGAGCGCATCGGCGATTACACCAAGAACATCAACGACATGGCCCAGCAGCACCCCAAGCGCCTGGTGGCCGGGAGTATGGAGGAAGACCTTCAGCTCGTCGAGACCCGGGTCACCAGCCTGTTTAGTGATATGATCAAGACTTTCAAGAACAGTGACGAGGATAAGGCTCGTCAGCTCATGGCGGCCTATAAGGGGGGGATTTCAAATAATTGCGACCAGATCACCATCCGTATCGTCAACGGCGAGGTGACCGACCTGCCCAGCGCCGATGCCGCCGCCGTGGCCCTCTATGCCCGGTACTTAAAGCGTATCGCCGCCCACTCGCGGAACATCATCACCAGCGTGGTGAACCCCTTCGACCGCATCGGCTACAAATACGAAGAGCCGGGGTCGTAGGGACGCGCGTCAGATTGGCGCCCCTCTAAGGGCTCAGCTCCCCCACCAGCGTTCCAAACCGCTCCCGGATCGCATCCCTGACTTCCCGGAAGACGGTCACGACTTCATCATCCGTACCGGTGGCCCGTGCAGGGTCAGGAAAACCGAGGTGCCGCCGGTGGGCTACTCGGCCGGTAAAGACGGGGCAGTCCTCTCGGGCCTCGTCGCAGACGGTGATCACATAATCGAACGGTTGGGATACAAACTGCCCCACTGACTTAGGCCGGTGGCGGGAGATGTCCAGCCCCACCTCAGCCATGACCTTGATGGCCAGGGGATGGACCTCCGTGGCGGGAAAGGTACCGGCGGAGAAAACCTCCCAACCGGGCTGCAGATGCCCTAGGAAAGCCTCGGCTATCTGGGAGCGGCACGAGTTGCCGGTGCACAGGATCAGGATGCGCATGGATATTCCCCATCAGCGAAAGCTGCGGTAGGGGCTTACTGCAGTAAGCCCCTACCGTCGCAGGTGTTTCAAACGATCCCCAACAGATCAGCAGTCGTGGTACAGCTCGAACTCGAAGGGATGGGGCCGCTGGCGCATGTTGTCCACTTCCTCCCGGCGCTTGTAGTCGATGAAGGTCTCGATAAGGTCGGCGGTGAACACCTCGCCCTTGGTGAGCCAGTCGTGGTCGGCCTCCAAGGCATCCAGGGCCTGGTCCAGGCTCATGGGCGCGGTAATGATGCCTTCCAGATCCCGGGCCGACATGAAGAAGATATCCTGATCCAACGGCTCGCCGGGGTCAATTTTGTTCTGGATGCCGTCCAATCCGGCCATCACCATGGCCGAAAAGCCCATATAGGCATTACTCGAATTATCGGGGGTCCTGAATTCGAACCGCTTGGTCTTGGGATTGTCGGAGTAGGTCGGTATCCGGATGGCCGCTGATCGATTCCGGGCTGAGTAAGCCATGTTCACCGGTGCCTCGAATCCGGGCACCAACCGTTTGTAACTGTTGGTGGTGGGATTGGTAATGGCGATCAGGGCCTTGGAATGTTCGATGAGTCCTCCAATGAAATGCATCGCCATTTCGGAGAGGCCCGCATACTTGTCTCCCGCGAAAAGATTTGTATCTCCCTTCCAGATAGAACAGTGGGTATGCATACCTGAGCCGTTGTCGTTGTAGAGCGGCTTGGGCATGAAGGTGGCCGTCTTGCCATACTGCCGGGCCGTATTTTTGACAATATACTTAAACCATTGCAGGTTATCGGCCATTTCAATCAGGGGTTGAAAGCGCATGTCGATCTCCCCCTGACCCGCCGTGGCCACCTCGTGGTGCAGCGCTTCCACCTCGATACCCATGCCTTCCAGGATGCTGGTCACATCGGCCCGGTAGTCCTGCAGGGTATCCGCCGGTGGTGTAGGGAAATACCCGCTTTTCTCTCGAATCTTGAAGGCCAAATTGCCCAGCTCCGAATCTTCACCGCTGTTCCAGTGGGCTTCGGCCGAATCGATGGCATAAAAGGCGGCCGAGCCATCGTTCGGATTGGAGAATCGAAGATTATCAAAGACAAAGAACTCGGCTTCGGGACCGATGTAAGCCTGATCACCAATTCCCGTGGATTTAAGATAGTCAATGCATTTTTTGGCCACGGTCCGCGGGTCCCGGTGATAAGGTGCGTGGGTGATCGTGTCAATAATATCACAAACCAGAACCAGGGTTTTGCGCTCGAAAAAAGGATCGAGACGGGCAGTGGTAGGGTCCGGCACAATCAGCATATCGCTCTCGTGAATTTCCTTCCAGGCCCGGATCGAGGAGCCGTCAAAACCGACCCCCTCCGTGAATATGCTTTTGTTAAACTGGCTTACCGGAGTAGAAAAATGATGCCAAGTCCCCTGAATATCGATAAAACGATAATCGATAAACTCAATATTTTCATCAGCTACACGTTTGATAAGGTCCACAGGTGTCATGGAGTTTCCTTTCCGTCCGTTCGGTTAATGGTGTTTAATAGCGGCGTCGGCGACCCGGACAACCCCGCGTTCCTTGTATTGAGACAGAATGATGCGGGCTTCGGTCCGCTTGACCCCTGGCCAGGACTGAA
Source organism: uncultured bacterium (assembly GCA_964543925.1). GTDB lineage: Bacteria > Fidelibacterota > Marinisomatia > SCGC-AAA003-L08 > TS1B11 > JADFNF01. The sequence goes on along the minus strand of CAZJBG010000079.1, from coordinate 6,002 downwards.
TTTCTGACAGGAGTTTTTCCAGGGTGCCGGTGTTTTCGGTTCGTACAATCAGTATGTGCGACCCCTCCCCGGTTAATGTCACGCATTCCAATACCTCGGGATGGGCCATGGCGAGCTCGACCACCTCCTTGTAGTGGGCCGAACTCTCGCTGATCAAGGTGATATGCGCCCCCACATCCATGCCGATCTTCTTGGGATCCACAGTGGCACCGTAGCCGAGGATCACACCATTCTCCTGCAACTTCTTGATCCGTTCGGCGACCGCCGGGACCGACATCCCCACCTGCTGGGCCAGCTCACTGGTGGTCTGCCGTCCGCTTTCCTGCAGGTGTTCAATGAGGAACTTGTCGATTTGATCCAACATGGGCCGATTTGATATTACCAAGGCCACCGCACGAATGCAATAATATTTTAAGTATTATTATCTATTTCCTAATAATTTCAGGATTCTCGCGGGTGAGCAGGAGCAAGTGGTCCCGCCGGATTCGGCGGCGACCGCTATACGAACGGGGGGTTATCAGCTTATTGTTAACGGTTTGCAAGTTGGGTAAATTGATCAGGCGTAAGGCCTTCAACCACAGATCAGTTAGACATACCATAACGAAACCTATATGACGCCGCCTTCAGAAGCCGAGCTGCCGGCACCGGACGCTGGATATTCACCTTTTTATCTCTGGCTCAAACGGCTGGTCAAGGTCGAGCCTGAAGAATTAAAGGCCCTGATCTGGTCCTCGGTCTACTTTTTCTCGCTGCTGTGCGCCTACTACATCGTGCGCCCCATGCGCGATGAGATGGCCATTGCCGGGGGTATAGAGAATATACAGTGGCTATTTACCGGCACTTTTCTGGTGATGCTGACGGCCGTGCCCCTGTTCGGCTGGGTGGCCTCACGCTACAGCCGGAAACAGTTTCTGCCCTATGTCTATTATTTCTTTATCGCCAATCTATTGTTGTTCTTCGTTTTGTTTAAATCGGACCTGACCCATGCCTATGTCGCGCGCGCGTTTTTTATCTGGGCCAGCGTATTCAACCTCTTCGTCATATCGGTATTCTGGAGCTTTATGGCGGATATTTTCAGTACCCGGCAGGCGAAGCGGCTATTTGGCTTTATCGCCGCCGGGGGGACCGCCGGTGCCCTGGCCGGCCCCGCATTGACCGCCACCCTGGCCATCCCTTTAGGTCCCACCAACCTGCTACTCATTTCGGCGGCGTTTTTGGCATGGGCGGTGTTCTGCATCACGCGGTTGATAGCCTGGCAGGAAGGATTGACGACCCATCGATCCGATTCCGGTGTAAAAGCCGATGGCGGAACTGGGGCTACAACCAAAGACCAAGCCATGGGGGGCGGGATATTTGCGGGCATCCGTCTGGTCGCAGGTTCCTCTTATTTGCTCGGAATTGGCCTGCTCATGCTGTTATTCACCACCCTGGCGACGTTCCTTTATTTTCAACAGGCCCAGATCATTCGAGATAGTTTTGCCGATTCGGCAGAGCGTACCACTGTTTTTGCCGCCATGGATTTTGCCGTCAATGCCCTGACAATCACCATCCAGGTGTTCTTGACGGGACGCATTGTGAAGAGATTGGGTATGGGCTGGACCCTGGCATTGATACCTCTGGCCTTGGGGATCGGTTTCTTCATATTGGGATTCAGGCCGGTGCTGGGCGTGCTGATCGTGGTGCAGGTGCTTCGCCGCGCCGGTAACTACGCCATCATGAGACCGGCCCGCGAGATGCTTTACGTCGTGCTGGGCAAGGAAGAGAAGTACAAGGCGAAAAATTTTAATGATACAGTCGTTTACCGGGGCGGCGACGCCGTAAGCGCCTGGGTGTATACCGGCTTGCGCGGTCTGGGCGCCAGCCTGGCAGCCATCGCTTTTATTGCAGTGCCCCTTGCCGGTCTATGGGCCTGGATAGCCTTCAGGCTGGGCAAACGACAGGAACAGTTGGCCAAGGGCGCCGGCTGAACAGTGGTTATCCCTACCTGGAAAGATTCTCGCCAGGCAATGAACCCGCCCGTCCTCCCGGGGACGACTCCCCGATCTGGCGATTCGGGGATATGGGAAATAATTGATGCAGGTTGCGATGCGACCAGGTTCTAACTTGCTGGAGTTTCACCGCCTTTTTTGGCCATGACGGCGCCTTATTCGGACGCCTCAATCGCAGGAAGGAGATCACTAAAATGGACCGTAAATCGAGAACCCTGACACGCCGGGATGTTCTGAAACTCGGCCTGGGCGCCGGGGCAGGCGTCATGCTGGGCCGACTGCCCCTCTTCGCCCAATCCGCCGCCCCGATTATGCGCACCATCCCCTCATCGGGGGAGAAACTCCCCGCCATCGGCTTGGGGTCTTCCAGGACCTTCAGCGTGGGATCTTCAGACGAGGAGCGGGCGCCGATCAAGGAGGTGCTGCGGCTCTTCGCCGAGTTGGGGGGCACCCTGTTTGATACGGCCCCTACCTACGGCCGATCGGAAGCCGTCGCCGGCGACCTCGCCGCCGAACTTGGTCTGCAAGACAAAATCTTCTGGGCAACCAAGATAAGCCGTGCCGGGGACCGGCAAGCTGGTATCAGGCAGATGGAAACGTCCATGGAGCGCTTTCGCAGCGACCATATCGAACTCGAACAGGTGCATAATCTTGGCCTGACCGACACCCACCTCGCCACCTTGCGCGAGTGGAAGCAGGAAGGACGCGTCTCCTACCTGGGCATTACCACTTCTTCGCTGAGGCAGTTCGATGAGGTTGAAAAACTCCTGAAGAACGAAACCCTGGATTTCGTCCAGCTCAACTACTCGCTCGGCACCCGGCAGGCGGAGGAGCGTCTACTCCCGTTGGCCCAGGACCGGGGCGTGGCCGTCCTGGTGAACCGGCCCTTCGAGAGAGGGGGCATGTTCGGGGCGGTATCTGGTCAGAGTGTCCCGGAGTGGGCCGCGGAATTCGATGCCAAGAGCTGGGGGCAGTTCTTCCTGAAGTACGTGCTCTCCCATCCCGCCGTCACCTGCCCGATCCCGGCCACGTCGAATCCCAAGCACCTGAAGGACAACATGGGCGCCATGCACGGCGGGCTCCCCGACCAAAAGATGAGAAAACGGATGGTGGACTTCTTCGACGCGCTTTAGGCCAGGGGCGAGCTGCCCACAGGACGTCAGCCGAACGAGCTGGGGTACGCGGCGGGGGAGTAGGATTTAGCCCTTCTTCCCCCGCTTTTTCTCTTCTGCAACCGCACCCGTGTGGGGTTTCCTACTTGCGGGATGGGAAAACATCATCTCCATCCTCGGTGATGGCATCACCTCTTTGAAAATCTTCTCCGCCCCTTCCTTCCCAAAGTTGTCCACGACCCGCTGGTAGGCGAGCTTTAGAGCCGTCTCTATCAGGCGGTAGTTCGTCTGCCAGTATTCGGCCAATAATCTTTGCTCCTCAACCTCACTCTTCCCCCTGAGCAGCATATCCCCTTGACCTGTCAGGAGCCAGCGGATATTTATATCCGAACGATGGTTCGTAATACCATACATCATTTGAACGGAAGGCCCCGACCGTAAGTGGAGTACATCATTCATAAATGCCCGTGATACCCCGATCTTTTTGGCGAAGGGGGTAGGCTTCTCATCGAGGGATGAAATGAGTCGCTGAAGCCGCTCTGCGAATTCCGATTTATCGAATTTAGTGCTTGTCAAGTTCGTAATATCATACTATATTGAATTATGTCAGCTATCTGACAGGTGGGACGGTCGCTATTACCCTCAGATACAAAATTGCCTCGACGACAGCAGTCGCCATGTGCACCGCCGCCCCCTCATCTAACACCTATTGGACAGGGGGCGGCGATCTTTTATCACCGATTGGAAGGTAGGGAGCACCGGGCGAGAGAGCAATGAGAAAGCGGGGGGATGATGCAGTAGTAGCCAGCCTCAATCGTGGCGAGGCTGGCCTCAGTCGCAATGCAAGGTTCGCTCTCGCCTTTGTCACCGATAAGCTTTGAAACGTTCAGTCGTCCAGAGCAGGGGAAAGGGGATGAAAAAATGAAACGATCTTTGATTTTACTTTTTTTTCTTTCCATAATGGTTAGCGTCACTCAAGCGCAAGAGGACGCAGTTCAGCGAAAGATCCCCTATGTTGAAGAACTACGTGGAAAGTACTCATCCAGTGAAATTGCAGTAATTAACTCAAACAGCTCACAAATTTCTATTGAATCAGAAAGACAAGAAATAATAAGACAGAAATTTGAGTTACTGCAGAGATATCCGTTAGAATCTAGAGATGCCCAAATATTTACTTGGGATGAACGGGTTTATATCAGGTATCGTGGTGAAACATATTTTAATATTGCCGAGAGTATCAATTTAGAAACGCTTAAAAAAAAAGATATACTGCCCCAGACATTAAATAAGGCTTTAGAATCTCTCGAATATAGTATACTCATCCCAGACTCTGTCTTCATACAAGATGTACAAGATGTGATTGGTGAAGATTTTCCTTTATCAAAAAACAGCAGGTTAAAAATTATTTTAACTGGAGATCAAGTTAAGCAGCTGCATAAGCTAGGTGTTTCTATTCGTCTCACAAATATCAATTTAGAACCAGCGAAGAACTTAATAGAATATCAAAATCCTTATTCTCCCCCATCAACTCAAACTATACTGTTTTCAGAAAGCTTTGGCTCTGGCTCAATAAATGGGACCGGTGTATGGACCTCATATGATCTAAATTCTAGTGATGGATATGTATATTGGGATGAAGTATATACTGGAATTTATTGGAGAGCGTACTGTGCCGATGGAGGGGACGATCCACTTGGATTTGTCTATGCCAACAATATGAATAGCTGGCTTGAAATTAAATACGAATACTGGATAGATATATCACGATATGGAAATATTGATATAACCTATAAGGGATGGCTAAAATCTGAAGCAAATTATGATTTTGCATATTTCTATATAGCAAAAGATCAAACAAATATCTATCAGATAAAGAAATTGTCAGGAGATTATTCATATTGGTGGACTGATAGTTACAATTTTAATAATAATTCTTTAGGATGGAATCATTTAAATCTACTTTATCGTTTTATAAGTGACGGTTCAGTAACCGACGAAGGATTTTACGTTGATAATATTCTTGTTGAGGGCGAGCCCCGCACCGAACCGAATCTGACAAGATCTGCCGATAACTTAACGGTTAACGGCACGGCTGTAGGTATTAGTGTCACGGTGATAAATAATGGGGGTGGGAGTGCCGGTTCCAGTCAGGTGGGATATTATCTATCCACCAATACAACCATATCCACTTCTGATTATTTAATTGGCACGGACTACGTGACCAGTTTATCTCCCGGGGGGGCTACTAGCCCTGAGAGTCATTCGGTCGATGTAGCGGCGATTACTCCATCCATTCCCGCAGGGACCTATTATGTTGGGTATTTTATAGATCACCTTGGTCAAGTATCAGAGTCAAATGAAAATGACAATAAACGGTATTGGTCCAGTCCTCGGGTAACGATTACTGGAGCGCCCAATTTGACCAAGTCTACAGATAATTTAACGGTTAACGGCACGACTGTAGGTATTAGTGTCACGGTGATTAATAATGGGGATGGGAGTGCTGGTTCCAGTCAATTGGGATATTATTTATCTACCGATGCATCCATAACTACCTCCGATTATTTAATAGGTACCGATGCTGTTCCCGGTTTATCTGTCGGGAGTACCAGTCCTGAAAGTATTAGTATTGATGTCACCACGGTTTCTCCAGCCATTCCCCCTGGCACCTACTATGTCGGGTATTTCATAGACCATCTCAGCCAGGTTTCCGAATCAAATGAAAATGACAATGACAACACCCGCTATTGGTCAACTCCTCGGGTAACGATTACTGGAGCGCCCAATTTGACCAAGTCTACCGATAACCTAACAGTTAACGGCACGACTGTAGGTATTAGTGTCACGGTAATAAACAATGGTGACGGAAGTGCTGGTTCCAGTCAATTGGGATATTATTTAT
>CAZJBG010000078.1:0-12338 GCA_964543925.1 uncultured bacterium | reverse complement strand
ATTTTCCGGCCGCCGGGCCTGGGCGGCGGAAAAGGCATGGCGCTGGTGGCAGGCGCTGCAGGCCCCGTTGCTGCCGTCGGGGTTGATGCGCCCTATGCCCGAATTGGGCCAGCCCGTCGGTTTGAGGGTGCCGTCCTTGTTGACCTCCACCACTGCGCCGTGACACTGATTGCAGCCGCTGACGGTGAGGGCCGAACCGCCGTAGAAATTCTTGTCCCCTGCGACGACGTCCGCCAGGAAGTTGTCCAGGGAACCGAGGATCAACCCGGCCTTGGAGTGACGGCTGTCGTCAAACTCCCCGGTCTCCTTGGGGTGGCACCGGGCGCAATCCTTCGGGGAGACGATAATGGATATATTAAAGCCCTCGTGATCGAACAGGTCGGCGTCCGACTTCTTGGCCTGATGGCACTCGTAGCAGCCCACATTGGCCCGGAAATGTTTGGAGGTGCCCCATTCCTCGTAGATGGCGTGGGTCTCTACCACGTGGCAGGTGATACAGGTCTCGCTTTCCTCCGACAGCTCCGAAGGGATGACGGTTTGGGCGTGCCCGGTTGACAGGAAGCTCAATCCCACCAGGATCGTAAGAATGGCAAATCTACTTTTGCAGTAACTATCCATGATCACCTCCTCTATTGGTACCGCCTCCACCAGGTGGGTCAAGTTCCATGGGCGGGGGTAGCCAGCTGCTAATAAGGGCAAAAAACACGATAATAATATCCTAAATGTACCTCCAAATAATTGTGAATAAAAATCCGACATGCCGTTGGGATGACAATAAATTGTGAGGAACGTGGTTATGGATGGGGAGGCACTCGGTAATTCGCCACGGCCGGTTCCCCTCTTAACCTCCAAATAATCAGACGGAGGACACCTATGAATGGGTATTTATCCAGGCAAGCGACGCTGCTCGTGGCGCTGCTGCTGAGCCTGGTTGCATTGATACCGACACGGCCCCAGGGCAACGCCCCCATCAAACGCAGGCACGTGGCAGCCGCCGAACGCCTGATCGGGCTCAGTTTGACCCGGGCCGAGCGGGATTCCCTGCTTGACGAGTTGCATGACGGCCGGTCCAACTATACCGCCCTGCGCGACCTGTCGCTGCCCAACAGCGTGCCCCCGTCCCTGCTGTTTAATCCCGTCCCGTTAGGCATGACTTTCGAGATCGAACAGGTGCCGCTGGTCCTGTCGCCGGTGGAGGAGCTGTCGGTACCGGACGACCTGGAAGCGTTGGCCTACTATTCGGTAGCCCAGCTCGGGGAGCTGATCCGCACCCGCCGCATTACCGCCACCCAGCTGACCCGGATGTATCTTGAACGGTTGAAGCGCTACGGCACCCGCCCCTTTTCAGGTGAGAGAAGGAGACAATTGGGATTAATTTTGGAGGGTATGATGACGCAACGGGTCCCTTTGCTTATGATGAACTCATCGGGATGATGCTGAAGCCATGACACAAAAACCGCACATTCTGGTTGTGGACGACGAAGCCGACGTCCGGGAGGTTATTCAGCTCAACCTTGGCCGGGAAGGTTTTTTGGTCACCACTGCCGCCACCGGCCAGTCGGCCCTTGATCTGCTGCGTGAGAAGCCGTTCGACGCCGCCATCCTCGATGTGATGATGCCGGGGATGGACGGTCTGGCCCTCTGCCGGGCGATCCGGCAGGACCCCCAGCTGCGGCCGATGCCGATCCTGCTGCTCACCGCCCGGGACAGTGAAATGGATCAGATCATCGGCCTGGAGGTCGGCGCCGATGATTTTATTTCCAAGTCCGCCAGTCCCCGTCTCATTTCCACGCGCCTGAAGGCTGTCCTTCGACGAAAGGAACCGCTGGCTGAGAGCAGTGACCGATTCACTTTCGGCAGCCTGACCATTGATCGATCCCGGCAGGAAGTGCACGATACAGCGGGACCCCTGTCGCTCACCACCATGGAGTACGCCCTCCTGCTGCTGCTGGCCGAGAATCCCAACCGGGTATTCACCAGGGGGGATCTACTGGCCCGCGTGTGGGGGGATGAGGTGGTGGTTACCGAGCGCACCGTGGATGTGCATATCAAGAACCTGCGGCAGAAGATCGGGGAAAATGGCGACCTGATTGAAACCGTACGGGGGGTCGGTTACCGGGTCCGTCGGACGGACTAGGTCCCCTGTGATGAGCCTGCGCCGCCGGTTTCTGCTCACCTTTTTTAGCCTGGTCTTCCTGGGGGTGATGGCCATCAGCAGCTATTCCATTCTCTTTGTCCGCAGTCACCTGCTGCGCACGTCCCGGGACAGCCTGGACCAACAGGCCCGTTACCTGGCCACCCTCCTCGTGAGCTACCCCGACGAGGAGGAGTTCCTCGCCATGATGACCGACTATGCCCGTTACACGGAGCATACGGTGGAGCTGCTCGATGCGAATTTTCGCGTGCACCTGTCAGCCGGCGCCATAGGAGATTCGACCCTGCCCCTGTTCTCGGGCATCTCCGCTTTGCCGGGCTCATCCACGGAGGACCGGCAATATGTACGTATCACCGCCAGCGAGGCGGAGATCAGGGATACGCTGACCAACGTGCGCTACATCATCTATGCGGGTATCTTCGGCGCTCTCCTGCTCACCGTGGTGGTCAGTTGGGTGGTGGCCGACCGGATATCCCTGCCCATCCGCCAGTTGGCCGGTGCGGCCCGGCAGATCGCCGGGGGGCAGATGGTGCCCCTCCCCCAATCGGATCGAACGGATGAAATCGGCGACCTCACCCGTGATGTGGCGGCCATGGCCGACCGGCTCCAGCAGGACATCCAGGACCTGAAGGGGCTGAACCGGGCCCAGGAAGATTTTATCGCGGCCCTGAGCCACGAAGTACGCAACCCCGTCTTTTCGGCCCGAGGCTACCTGGAAATGGCTCTGGAGGAAATCTCGGCCAAGACCGAATGGGGCGGGGAGCGCGATGAGCTTCGGGAGTACCTGCAGAAGAGCCACAAGAACCTGCTGCGTATCCACAGCCTCTTTGGCGACATGCTCCAGCTGGTCCGGCTGGAGTTTAATCAGGAGCCGGTGCAGCTGACCCGCATCCCCCTCGATCAGGTGGTGGCCGAGCTGGAAGAGACCTTTCTGCCCCAGGCTCAGGAACGGGGGATCGCTCTAAAGATTCAGGCGGACACGCAGGCCGTCCAGGGACAGGCCGAGCTGCTAAAGATCGTTCTATCCAACCTCTTGTCCAATGCCATCCGCCATACCGCCCAGGGTGAGGTGCGCATGGCCATCACCCGCCGTGACAACGGCAAGGTGCGGCTGGAGGTGTCCGACACGGGGGAGGGCATTCCCTCTGACCAGCTGGCCCACATCTTCGACAAGTTCTACCGGGTGGATCAGGCCCGCAGCCGGGAGCAGGGGGGTACGGGGCTGGGACTTTCGCTGGTGCAGCAGTGCATGCGCACCCTGGGCACGGAGATCAAGGTCGAATCGAAGACGGGGGCGGGCAGCCGGTTCTGGTTCGACCTCCAGGCGGGGTGAGCGCCGCGCCGCTTCGGCTATCTTTTCACGAAAATGAAGGCGTGATTTTCAAAGTTTTCCAGGGAATCGTACCGGCCATAGTTCCGGTAATGAATTTCTTCGAAACCCAGTTGAGCCAGTTGGTCGCGCAGGTCCTTATCGGTGATGCCCCACTGCCAGATATTGTGAATATCCCGCCAGGAACGGTCGTGCTGAGGATGGCGTTCGTCCAGCCGGGCAAACAGGTCCTGATACAAGGGGCTGTTGCGTCGGTAGGGGACATTTTTGAAGTATGCCTCTTTGCCCAGATCCAGCAGCCGAACCGTTCGGTCTGAGCCGCGAAACTGGGGATTGAAAATCACGAAGGCGCGGGTAATGGGGGCATACATGGCCAGCAGCTCGTCCCAGTCAGGCTTGACCTGGTGCAGGAGCACATCGTAGAGGATGATGAGGTCCACCGGTCCCATTTGCGCCGGCACCGCCCGAGAGCCGAAGTTCTCGTTGATGAGGTTCAAGTTGGGATAGCGCTGCTTTTTCCGCAGGACCTTCTTCGTGAAGTCGGTATCGATCAGATACGCTGCCTTGATGGTGTGGCGGTCCAGAGCCTCGAAGGTGTAGGCGCCGTGGACGCCCCATACGCCCCCCAGGTCGGCAAAGGTCAGCGGGGCCGGCCGCAACGAGGCGAACGCGGTCTCCAGGGTCGCTAATTTATCGAAGTTGAACCTGCCCAGGGACCGGCGCCGGATGACGACGCTGAGGCGGCGGATGGCCTTGCGAGCCGTTATGCCAATTTTCTCCATTTTCTCGCTGGTAATTTGTCCCCCATACTGCCCCAGGGGCAAATGCTACTTCAGCATCATCAGCTTGGTGCTCTTGGTGGATTGCGGCCCGGGACTTGGGCGCACCCCGCGGTTCAGGCGCTACGGCCCTGGCGGCCGCCAATGCCCCGTTACCTTTCGCCCCATACGTTACCTGCGCGTCCTGCGCCAGGAGCGCCGCCATGATCCGGTGCCACCTATGGGTGACCTTTATTTTCACTTTATCATCGGCCGCCCCTAACTTGGGGCCGTGAAAACGACTTTACGTGCATCCGTAACGAGGCTGCGACTGTTGGCCCGGGGAACAGCCAACTTCCCGGCCGTGGCCGCCCTGGTCTTGCTGGTCTGGGGATGCGAGGAGCCGGGTCCGCCGGGGGTTCAGGTTACGACGCCCAGCATTGAACTGGCGCCGTTCTACTTCTCCCTGTCGAGCGGGGCGGCAGTGACGGCCGTCCATGATCTGACCTTCAAGCTGGAAGCCGGAATCTACACGGTCGCCCTAAATTCGGCGGCCAATGTGTCGTCCACGGCAGGGGCCTTCGGTGATTTCGCCACCGCTACGGTGGACAGCACCGCTGCCATCCAATATGATGTGGGGACCGACTATGTGATCGGGAGTGGCTGGATGGATCTGTCCACCCATGATCCTGACGACAACAGTATATCCACCAACGGATCGTTCTATTTTGTGCGCAGCACCGGCTATGACATCGTGAAGTTCATGGTCCTTTCTGCATCGCCAACCGTCTTTCACATCCTGTACGCCACCATGATAAACGATACAACCTCCTCAGCTGCCCGCGACAAGACCGTCGCCTACTCCGAGCAGGAGCCCGCCCATTTCGATTTTTCCCGGAACCTCGCCAGCACCCCCGATGAATGGCACATCGGTCTGATCACCGCGCCGGTCCCCGGGTCTCCCCTGCCCATGCCAACGGTGATCTTGAACTCCGGCATCGGTACCCGGGTCGGCATAATCACCAACCGCTCCTTCGGCGATGTCACGGCGGCCCCCGCCGATCTGACCTGGCTGGAGGACACCGACACCAACCGGCCGTTGAGCTTTGGCGGCTCCCGTGAGGTGATCGCCTACCGGTCATCGGAGCAGAAGGTGGTCGTCGTGAATCCCGACTGGGTCTATATCGTCGATCCGGGGACGGAAGGGGTCGACCTGTACAAGCTCCGCTTTGTGAGCTACGATCAAGCGACCGGTATTGTCGAATTAGAGTATGCCGCGTTATAACCGAACCGGGTATCGAGGTGGATGGTGGGTCTAGGGAGCGCTCCGTGACCGGCGGCTCAACCCCTTCCGGGCCTGACCAGCCTCAGGTGAGCCTCTACACCGACGGCGCCTGCTCCGGCAATCCCGGACCCGGTGGCTGGGGGGCCATTCTGCGCTATCAAGGGACTGAGAAGGAACTGTCCGGCGGCGTAGGGGACACCACCAACAACCGCATGGAACTGACGGCCGTCATCAAGGGACTCGAAGCCCTCAAGCAGCCGTGCCGGGTGGTCGTTTATTCGGACTCCAAGTATGTTGTGGATGCCATCAGTAAGGGCTGGCTGGACAACTGGATGGCCCGAGGCTGGCGCAAGGCTGCCCGGAAGGGCCAGGGCGATCCGGTCCTCAATGTCGATCTCTGGGAGCAGCTCCTCCCCCTCCTGGACCGGCATCAGGTGGACTTCCAATGGGTCCGGGGCCATGCCGGTCACCCCGAAAATGAGCGGGCCGACCGATTGGCCGTGGCCATGATTCCCAAGTAGATCATTGCTCGCGGATAATCACCCAGCCCCATAAGGCCGGTCGTGGTCAGTTCTTGGGGGTTCTCCGGGCAAAGCGCGTGCTGGCCTGGTAGAGGATCTCCTGCTCCTCCTCGGTTAGGCTGTTGTAGCCGTCGGCATTGATCTTGTCAAGGATGCGGTCCACCTGCTTGTGAAGCTGCTCCTCCTCCAGGCTTTCTGCAAGGTGCTTTCGTGCCCGGTGCTCTTCCTGGAACTGCACCAGCCTCTTGCGCCAGCTGGTCCCGGTGGATTGCCATCCCGACTTGAGATAGAACCACCCGATAACCATGCCCGATAGATGGGTGAGGTGGCTCACGGTGGAAGGTCCTGATTGGAAGGAGGCCATAAAAGCCATGATGGCTAGAAAGCTCACAAAATATTTCACTTTCACCGGGAACATGAAGTAGATGTAGACCTCCCGGTTGGGATACGCCAGGCCATAGGCCAACAGGACGCCGTAAATAGCGCCAGAGGCCCCCACGACCGGGGTGGTCGATTGCAGGCTGAACAACATCGTCACCAACCCCGCCCCTGCACCGGTGATGAGATAATAGCGCAGGAAGGCCGCCCCGCCCCATTCACGCTCCAGCTCCGATCCGAACATCCAGAGCACGAACATATTGAGTCCCACGTGCCAGAAGCCGGCGTGCAAAAACATGTAGGTGATGGGCTGCCATACCATGAGCCTGGACCAGAGCAGTTTGGGCACCAGGCCTAGAAGGGGAAAGAACAGGCGTTCGGTGCCGGACAGTGCCAGCAGACCCCAAATCCCCAGGTTGATGATCAACAGGGACTTGATCATGGTAGATCGAGGGCGCCCCCAACCGAAGAGGTCGTGGCTACCGGGGCTCGTGTATTGGTACCGCATGGTCCTGCTTGTGGGTTTGGCGGTTCAGAAAGTCCAGAATATCGGCCCACACCTGCTCCTTCCCGGAGCTGTCGGGAAGCACGTGGGATAGATCGGTGTACTCAACCAGCGCTTTATCCTCGGTCTGAATGGTATCGTGTACATAGGTGGCATTTTCAAATGGCGCCGTGAGGTCGGCGTGAGAGTGCATCACCAGCGTGGGCACCGTCACCTCGTGCAGCCTGCTGCGGATATACTTATTGAGCTTGACCATCTCCCTGAGTCCTCGCAGGGGATAACCGGGATACCCGTTGTAGGGGTGATGATTCAAATCACGCTGCTCATAGACGCGTGTTTTCGGCATGGCCTGGATAAAGGGAGCGATCAAAGGAGCCAGCCAGCGCATCTTCCAGGAGTTAAGCAGCAGGGAGGGGGACATGGCCACCACCCCCGCCACCGGGAAAAGGCGGGCGAGGTGCAGGGCCAACCCGGCGCCCATGCTCAGGCCAATGATAAAGGTAGTGGGGCATTCCAGCATGAACTCGGTGAGGTAAAATTCCGTCTCCTCGAGCCATTCGTGAGCGCGAACCAGGTTACACTCTTCGATGGTGGTGCCGTGCCCGGCCAGGAGTTTCGCCCGCACCCGAAACCCCCGGTTTGCCAGGAATTCCGCCAGCCCCTCCAGCTCGTAGGTTGAGCCGGTGAAGCCGTGGATCAGGAAGCAGCCTACCGATCCCTCACCCAACTCGATGTCGCGGGACGAGATGCGCTGTGATTCGGCCGTCATCAGGCCTGGACCTGCTGCCAGAAGGTCATCGACTTCATATTGCTCATGCCGTCCACGTGGAAGAATAGGTATTTTAGGAGGAACTGCCCGACTTCTTTTTTGGCCTGGTCAGCTGGATGAACCGTGCCCAATTGGGTGATATGGGTGCGGGCCAGATCTTGCAGATAGCCTACAGCCGGGGGGCTCAGCCGTAAGGTCCCTCCGGAGCGACATTGGATGCACATCAGATCGCCGGTGGTCAAGTCCAGCGTGGCCTCGCTGATCGGTCGCCCGCAGTTCATACATGTATTCAGATGGAGTGCAAAGCCGAGTTGCCGGCTTAGCTGCAGCTGGTAAAAATGGAGCATCACCGACACGTCCTCCTCCGACTGGTCCAGGTGACGGAGCGTAGACGTGACCAGCCTGAACAGAATGGGGTGGGGATCAAAATCGTGGACGGCCCGGTCGAGCATCTCTATGGTCACCATGGCCGATGCGCTTTTGGCCAGGTCGGATGCCAATCTGGAATAGCGCGTCACAAACTCAAACTTGGTCAAGGTTTGAATATCCCGTTGATCCTTGTGCTGGTACCAGACCGCAATATGGTTGGGCGGTCGCAGGATACCGGCCGAGGCCTGCTTGGACCGGCGGGCCCCCTTGGCAATCACCGTCACTTTGCCGAACTGCTCGGTAAACAGGCGGACAATGAGGGAGGTATCCGAATAATCGATGGTTTTCAGCACGACGGCCTCAGATGAAAGGAGTGTTGGCATAGGCGGTTGGTGTTGGTCCTCTTGGTCGTGTGCTTCATTCAGCAAGCGATGATGAGTCGGCGTCAGCCTGCGCGTCATTCCGGTCAGCCAGGGCTCGCCACCCTGGCCGGTTAGACCAGATCACCTGGCCTGCCAGCACGGTCATAAGCACATCGATGCTCAGCAGCTCTTTGGGGTCGCCGATGACCGGATTTTTGGATAGCACGGTCAGGTCAGCGTCATAGCCGGGGAAAATTTTGCCTCGGGTGGAATCCTCAAACGCCGCATAGGCGGACCCGGTGGTAAGGGTTCTCAAGGCCTCGAGGCCGCCCATTTTTTCATCGGGGTACCACCCCTCTTCGGGCCAGCCGGTGGTATCCTGCCGGGTGCGGGCGGCATACAGTTGCAGAAGGGGATTTGCCGGTTCCACCGGGCTGTCGGAGCCGCCGGCGATGGTGGCGCCAGCGTCCAGCAACCGCCGCCAGGCATAGGCGCCACGCACCCTCCGAGCCCCGAGGCGGTCCTCAGCCCAGTACATGTCGCTGGTAGCGTGGGAAGGCTGCATGGCGGCGATCACGCCCAGCCGGGCAAACCGGCGGATGTCCCGGGTAGCAATGACCTGGGCGTGCTCGATGCGGGGCCGGGGGTCCTGACCTTCAATCCGGGACGTGACCCGCTCATAGATATCCAGGGCCAGGCGGTTGGCCCGGTCACCGATTGCGTGAATGGCGGGCTGGAATCCGGCTTGCAGGGTGCGGGTGACCAGGGCCTCCAACAGATCGGGTGGGGTGCGGATCAACCCCCGGTTGCGGGGGTCGTCGCTGTAAGGTGACAGGAGCGCCGCTCCCCGGCTGCCCAGGGCGCCGTCCAGGTAGAATTTGACCGTCCGGACGGTGAGGCGACCGCCGTAGTTTATGACGGGTCCCTCGCTCAAACGCCGCTCCAGGAGCTCTGCATCGCTGCCGTGCAACATGCCGTAGTACCGCAGGTTGAAGTTGCCCTCATCCACCAGTTCCCTGATCACTTCCAGAGTCGTGTCATCGACTCCCGGGTCGTGGATCTCCGTCAGGCCCAGCTGGTTTAACTGCTGGATCGCCGCCAACACCCACTTGCGGATGTCATCACGGGTAGGCCGGGGCACTGCCCTTCTAACCAGTGGGGCGGCGTTGTCGATCAACACGCCGGTTGGGTCACCGCTTTCGTCCTTGAGAATGACCCCTCCCTGGGGGTTGGGGGTGCCGGCGGTAATTCCCGCCAGTGTGAGCGCGCGGCTATTGCTCCAGATGGCGTGTCCGTCCACCCGCGACAAAATCACCGGGTGGTCCGGAGCGGCCCGGTCCAGCACCTGCCGGGTGGGGAAGGCCTGGTGGTCCCAATCGTTCTGATCCCAGCCGCGGCCCTGGATCCAGGTACCGGGGGGCAGCTCCGCAGCCCTGGCGGCTACCAGGCCGGCAATCTCCTCAGCGGAGGACGTTCCGACCAGTTGCAGCTGGTCCAGGGATCGTCCGACACCGACGAGGTGGAGATGACTGTCCATCAGGCCCGGCACCACCACCGCCCCCTGCAGGTCGATGCGCTTCGTGCGGCGGTTTGCCAGGGGGAGAATCTCCTCTGTCCGCCCTACGGCCAGGATGCGGCCGTCCACAATGGCCAGGGCTTCGGACGGGGGGAGGTACTTGTCCATGGTCAGGATGGTCCCGCCGGTCAGGATCATGTCCGCGCCTGAACGCGGTATACAGGCCAGGACGACCAGCAATCCAAGCCCCAAAGATAGAATTCGCAGACATGCCATAGTGTGCAGGTTAGCCACCCGAACATGGGTCCGTCAAGATGTCTATATCATCCCGGGGTGGATCGCCGGATTGATTCCAGTCAGCCATCGGCTCCGGCAACCGGTCGGCAACCAACAGGTGTTTGTAGAATGGCTTCTGTAAGAATGACTTGCACTCCTCTTGAGCCCAATGTAACCTGTATTTCTAATTATGGTCTGATCATCTCCCTTGTATGCGTCATGGCGCATGCAGGCCCGCCTTTCTTTCCTACCCTGTTGACCTAGCTGGTCGGGCGGCGAATAAGGTGGGTGGCTCCGGGGGAGGACGTGTCGGATCATCGGGATCGAGGCCGGCCGGCTGAGGGGTAGATCAATCATTAGAAGGGGTCCCTGACCGCGGATGGCAGAAGCCGCCACATTGCATGAGAACTTGCGCAGGATGAGGAACCGACCATGAAAACGATTTATACGGGGAATTTACCTTTTAGCGCAACGGAAGAGGATGTCCGTGCGCTGTTCAAGGCATATGGCACGGTAGAATCGATCAATATGATGACCGATCGTCAGACGGGACGGTTCCGGGGTTTTGCTTTTGTTGAGCTGGAGGATGAGAGCGCGGCCTCGGCTATCAAGGGGCTCGATGGAACGCAGTTTGGTGAACGGACCTTACGCATCAACGAGGCCAGGGAGCGTCCGTCCCGAGGGTAGGGGCGTTGACAGGTCGTTGCTCCGGCCAGACCACCCCGGAGGTGCCGCTGGAAAACAGGTTGGGATGTCCATGACCCATAGGAATGTTGGGCGCGAGATTCCACACTCACCCCTCTCAATGGAATACTTCTTCTATGACGCTACTTAAATCATCAGGCCGGAATGGCTTGGGCAATATGCCCCGGAAACCATGCTTTTTGTAATTGGCCATAATGGGATCATCGGCGTAGCCACTGGAGACAATGGCTTTGACCTCCGGATCCAGTTTCCTTAGATGCTGTATGACCTCGGCGCCACCCATTCCCGCAGGTATCGTGAGGTCCAGGATGACCACGTCAAACGGTTGGTCGGAGGTGAGCCCCGCCTGGTAAGTCCCGATAGCCTCCTCCCCGTCTGAGGTAGCGGTTACTTTATAGCCCAACTCGTTCAGCAGGGCCACCAGGCCCAGGCGGATGGTTTCATCATCGTCCATCACCAGCACCCGGGCATTTCCGTGGTCTATGCTTTTAGGCTTGGTGTTTGCCATCAAAGTCTCCTGTTCCGCCATTGGCAAGTAAAACGTGAAGGTGGAACCTACATCCACCTGCGAAGCTACCGTGATCCAGCCTGCATGCTTGTTCAAAATGCTGTAGCATGAGAAGAGCCCCAAGCCACTTCCCTCCTGGCGGGTGGTAAAGTAGGGATCAAAGATGGAGTCCATGATACTGGGGGGAATCCCATCCCCTTCATCTTGAAAGGATAGTTCGACATAGTTTCCGGGCTTCAGTTTCTGTCGGGGTTCATTCCCCTCTACCGTGATGTTTTGGGCGGTTACGGTCAATCGCCCGCCCCTGGGCATGGCCTGGACGGCGTTGATTGTCAGGTTATGGATCACTTGCGTGATCTGGCCGGGGTCAATTTCCACTGGCCACAAATCGTCAGGCAGGTGGAAATCAATGGTGACCCGGCTGCCATGCAGAGAGAACTTTACCCCTTCCTTGACCAGGCACGGGATCGACATCATCTTCCTCACCGGATCACCCCCCCGGGTGAAGGTGAGCAGCTGCTGGGTGATCGTCTTGGCCCTTTGGATTGATCCCTCCGCACCTTTCAGCAAGTCGTGGATTTCCAAGTGGTCAGCGGATTTCAGCTTCGCAGTGGAAACATTGAGCATAATGCTCATGAGAAAGTTGTTGAAATCGTGGGCCAAGCCACCGGCCAGAACGGCAAGAGACCCCAGTTTCTGCGATCTGAGTAGTTCCGCTTCCAGGCGTTGGTGTTCGCTGATATCCCGAAAGACCAATACCATACCCCTGATGTTGCCATTCTCGCCGCGCATGGGGGCCGAGCTGCCGGAGATGGGGCGCTCGGTTCCATCCCGGGCGATCAATTGGCATTCAGCCTCATGGAGGGCATCGATGTTCCCCTTAAGTATCCTATTGATGGGT
>CAZJBG010000077.1:0-12386 GCA_964543925.1 uncultured bacterium | reverse complement strand
GGGATGCTCCTCCACCTCTTCCCCGTTGCAGTCCTCATCGGCCTGAGCGTCTGGGTTCTGGTCCTGATCACTACCGGTTACGTGAGCCTCGGTTCGGTTACGGCCGTCACCCTGTTCCCCCTCATCACCTACCTGCGCGACGGCACCTTGAACTCCACCCCGGGCATTTTCAGCCTGGTCATGGCCCTGTTCATCTGGATCATGCATCGCAGCAATATCAAGCGCCTGCTGGCCGGGACGGAGAACCGCTTCGAGAAGGCCATGATCCTGCGGCGGCCACGAAAATAGCCCGACTGCTCATGGTGGAAACTGGGACCACCCTTAAAGGATAATGCGCCCATATAAAGCAAGGCCCCCTGCGGTCACGAACCTTGGCGGAGACGTGGACGTGCAGGGGACCTCCCGGCATCCGGCGGCTGCCGGATACCTACAAGTAGGCTCAATCCACCCTAGCGCAGCTTTTCCAGCTCCCGCTCCAGGGCCTCAAATCCCTGCTCGGCCTTGAACTCATGCCAGAGCGCTTCCTCTTGCCGGGCCGACTCCATGGCCGCCTGCCGAGCCCGGTCCAGGGAATACTCCACTATGACGAAGTAGGTGCCGTCCCTGGCCAGGAAGGTCTCCTTGATCATGGCCCCTGTGAGGGTGGCATCGGTGACTCCTTTGCTCACCGCCTGGGTGAACTCCAGCGCCTCGGAGCGCTCGCCAACGCCGCTTTCCTGCATGAAATCCTTCACCAGTGACTCGACCCTGATCTGCACGGCTGCGGCTATCTCGTCACGGGCCCGCTGGGCGGCCACGTTCTTGGCCAGGCTGGGGTTCTGCTTCTTGGCCTGGCCGATGCCATAGAGCATGCCTTCTTCAACCGGGGGCTTGAAGGTCCACTCCGGCGCATCCCGGCTCCCTCTGGCTTCGGTGGTGCCCGACATTTTGGACCCGGCACAACCGGCCAGGGTCAGGGCCAGCAAACTGAATGCTGCCAGGATAAATAGCTTCTTCATGGTTCTACTCCTTGTCGTTTACAATGTGTATCTGCACCGCCTTCTCGACCCGCAGCCCTAAGGGAATCTCCCACAGCCAGCGCTGGAAGGTGGTAAAACTCTCCTCGCCCGCCGAAAAGGTCGCATACCCCTCCTGCACATCGATGAGACTCGATAGATCGGCAATCGGTTGTCGCGTGAACACCGCATAAATGGTCTCATTGGCCGTGGGGACCTCGGGCGCGACGGCCACGCGATAATGAACGCCCCGGTCACGCTCCTGCCGGGTGGGGATCTCCAGCCAGGTCCCGGCGGCGACGGCGTGGTCGGTCATATAGGCATTGGGGAACATGAGCATGACCGAGTTATCGCTCAGGAAGTCGAAGATGTAGAGGTAGCCGTTCCGGCTGGGCCGGGCCCTGACCACCAACTCGTCCCCTGCCGCCAACAGCCGCTCATTCACCTCCAATTCCAGGAACAGCGAGGGATCCCGCTGACCCTTCACCGGCACCACCCGGGCTTCAAGGACGATCCGGTAGCTGTAGGCGTTCCCCACGATCTGCTCCAGCGTCGTGGAGAGAATTTTTTCATCGATCAGGTGACCGGTAACCGACGACCGGGCGAAGGTGCTCCAGGTGGATTTCTCGAAGGCCACCCCGGCGGTTTCGTCCATGATATCGCTCAGCAGCGAAGTGAAGGAAATCTCCGGGGGCAGCGCCTGCTCCAAACCGGCGGCGCGGGCCACCATCAGGGCCTCCTGCCGGGCCTTTTCCGGCGCAACCGAGTTGGGAAACACCAGGGAAGTATCGACCATGAACCACCCTGGTCTCACCTCGTAGTCCAGACGCCTGGCCGCGGCGCGGGCCGCCTCGGAAGCCCGGTTGCCGCCCTCATCCACGAGTCCCAATTCAGTCGGGCCGGGGGACATGCCGGGCAGGGGCGCCGCCTCGCCGCCCTCCAACTCCGTGAGGGCTCCTTCGGCGGCCAATCTGGCCCTGGTTTCGCCCTCGGGGCCCGCATCTTTGGACCGCGAACTGCAGCCCGCCAGCATCAGGATCGACAGACCGGATATCCATAGCCAACGCATCAGTACGCCACCAACACTTGGTCGAGGGATTCACCCATGAGCTGGGGCGTCTGCTCGCGGTTGTACAATCGGCGGGCCAGGTAGGGCACATGCTCCAGGATATAGCCGAAAACCTCCGACGAGGTGATCTGGCCGTCCTGGTCGCCATCGGCCTCGCCTCGGATGCCTTTGAGAAAATAATAGGTGAACAGTCCGTGTCCCACCTCTCGATGCCATGAACTGATTTGATCCCCCGATGAGGAGGTCAGGACCACCCCGTTCTTCAGGTTGGCGGCGGGATTTTCCACCGATATGAAAATGGGCGACGCCGCCTGGATCAGCATGCCGGCTTCACTGCCGCCGCTGAAACAGGCATCGATCACCACCGTCACCGATTTAGCCTCCAGGTCATTGAGCTGGCGGTAAAACCGTTCCAGGCCGTATCCGGTCTGGACGGCATAGTTGGGATCGGCGTCGTGAGGCACAAAGTAGGCGCCGGCATTTTCCAGATCGGGGGCGCCGTGGCCGGAGTAGTAGACAAACACGTCAGAGACACCGGGCTTGATGTAGTTCTGGAGCTGCCCTTCGAAGATGCGGTTGAAGGCGGCCTTGGTGGCCGACTCGTTCAGGGCCATAATGATGTTCTCCTCACTGAAGCCCATAGCCGTAACTAGGTAGTCCCGCATGAGCAACGCATCCCGCTCGGCGTAGTCCACCGTCGGCACGTCAGGGTGGGCATAGGGTGAAATGCCGATGACCACCCCTATGGCGTCGGGCCGCTGCATCGCCGTGACGGGAATATTAATATCCACATCGCTGGTGGGAAACGGCTCGCCAGGCGCTTCATCCGTGCCCGCAACTCCGGTCGAGACGGGGGACCCGATCATGACCTTCTTGGCAGGGCTGACCCCTTCAAACTGCTGGGCCCAGATAAGGCCCGGCCCTACTATCAACATCGCTCGTAGGCTAATAGATTTCAAACGCATTGGAAATATCCACCGCTGTTGGGTCTCTGCTCAAATAAATCATCATACGATAGTCAATGCCCGGCTCCAGATCCTCGGAAGGGATCCACCGGATTTCATGGGGCATCACGGAATGATTTCGTTTCAGGATATCGATCACCACCGATCCTTTCATCAACGCCAACGAGATAGCCCCGGGTTGGTCCTGCTGCCAGAGGATTCGACGCTCCATTCCCCGTTGCATCCGATCACCGGCGGCGGGGCCTTCCACCGTCAGGTAGGTCACCGGAACCCAGCGCGCCCACCACAGGCTGTACCGCCCTTTGGCTCCCCCGGACGCACCCTCGATTAACACCGTGTGGTTGGTTTCCGTGCCCACCAGGGTGGTCCAGACCACCGCTTCACCGGACAGCAGGGTCCCCGTGTCCACGGCAAGCTCCGTATACTCGTCCACCTCCCGGGTGAAGAGGCGCATCGTCAGATCGTTATCCCTGGGAAAGAGGAACAGCTGCCCGGCGTTGGCCCCGGTGATCCGGATGTCGTAGTAATCCAGGTCACTGGCCGGGTTGATGACCCCCTGGATGGTGCTATCGATCGCCAGTGGGAAGGACGTATCATCGTTACAACAGACACCGTTGACCAGTTCATTGGGATCTTCAACCACATCCCGCTCGACCCAGGGATCTCTGGGGGAGAAAATAAAGTTATCGAGGATCTCCGGCTGCTGCTCAACGCAGCCGGCCAGCACGAACAGAAGCGTCAGTGTCAATTGGGGTGGGCGGATCGGCTTCATCGCGTCGGGATGTGCAATCCTACTTCAAGAAAAAACTCGCGGAAGCCCACCAGGGGATTCAGGAAATCCTGCCGCACGCCCCCATTCAACTTTATCCGCCTCAACAGGTTAACCTGTACGCCAACCTCGGCAAACAGGCCTGAATTAGTCATGGCTGATAACGGCTTTCCAAAGGACGACCCCAGTTGAAATTGACTGAGGTTGAAGCCGCCGCCAATCTGTGGCAGGAAAATGCCGAAGATGGGCAAGGGGGTGTAGGCCATCGCGAAGGAAAACCCGGCATAGTGCAGCAGAATATCTTGACCCTTGTAGCTGTCGATGCCATAAGCCAGGCGCCGTAATCGCATCTGCTTGCCTTCAGTCACATCAAGATCCCAGTTTCGGTAAAGCCCTTCAAACCGATAGACGAAAGGTACTTTTGTGATGCGCAGGCCAAATCGTCCGTTCAGGTTGGGAAGCAAGGTCCCATCATCCAGCATTTGGCCAAAGGACCCGCCGCCTATGTCCGTATACCTCCCGCCGCCGCCATAAAAGGTCACACCGTTGCTAAGCCGTTTGGTCAGGCGGTTACCGGCGATCAGCGACACGAGAAACCCCACCACGCTGGGTCGAGATCGGCCCACAACTTTGAGCACCAGGTTGTCCGAGACCAGTGCGGGCATATCATCCAACACCTTCCAGATGATCGCTTTGCGGCCGGTGCCCCGGACCCGTCTCCCCACATCTCCGGCGACACTCTTAGCCTGGAAGGGAAAGGCGTAGCCCCCATCGAGCGACGCAAAAAGTTCGATGCCATAGACGCCGTTGGCCTCGGTGTCATAGAGCGTATAGGTCACCTCAATCAGGTCGCCCGGCAACACCTCGTAGTCCACATTTCTGATGGATTGAGCCCCGAGATGGGTGAAGCCAAGCAGTAGAAGGGCGGTTAGGTAGCGCATAACATGTTTATAGACACCCGCCGGTGTTATTTGGTTGCCCCGATTGCCTCTTGATAGACTGAAATATAGGGGTTTGGCGCAAAATTGGATAGTATTTTCGGTACTCTGTGAGCTTCATCACACGGCGGCCCCCTCAACGGACCACCACCAGCTTCAAATGGGCCATCAGCGCGCCTGCACGCAGCTCCACCACGTACGGCCCGGAGGCGACCCGCTGTCCTTGCTGGTCCCGTCCATCCCAGTCCACCACGTATTGGCCCCGGTATTGCCTATCCCCCAGCAGCACCCGCACTTTCCGCCCCGTGGCATCATAGATGGCAATGGCCACATTCGAGAACTTGGGGATACTGTACTCGATCTGGGTGTATTCACTAAAGGGGTTCGGATAGTTTGGCCCGATACCCAACGCCAGCTCGGCATCTCCGGTCATGGGTTGGGGCCGCAGCGATTCCAGCATAATGGGCAGGGTGTCGCTGCTGGCCGTAGCCCCTTCGATATCACGGACCTTGACGGTCCAGTAGAACAGGCCGGTGCCGCTCAACTGGGTCTGCACACTGTTGGCCAATCCCGCCGGCCGCTCCTGGAGGATCCGCTGACCCGTCGTATCCAGCAGCTGCCAGGTATAGACCAGGTTATCATCCGGGTCCAGGTTGGGGCTGAGCTCCCACTTGAAGGTCAACAGGGTATCGGGACCGCTATAGCGCATGCGCTCCTCCCATTCGAGGGTGATCGGTTCCAGGGCGCTGAACGGGCCGGGTGGGTCGTTGACCGACCCAACGCTCATGAAGAACTCCCGGGTCGCGGTGGCCCCCGACGGATCGGTGACCCTCAGCCTCACCGGCAGTTCCCCAAACCAGTCGGCCCTGGGTCGCACCACGGTGGTCAACAGGCTATCCTGCTCAAAGACAATGGGGAGCGTTCCACCCCCTTCACCGGCAAAGCTGAGCGCTAATTCATGGTCGGCGTTGTCGCGGTCATGGATGTAGGGACGCCAGTCCACCCGCAGCGTATCGTCCTCATCCAGGAACAGGTCGGGCATGGCATCGAGCTGGGGCGGATCGTTCACCGCCAGGATGGTCACTTTGAAGCCGTCATAGACCACCACGTTCGTATCGTTGGCATCTCTGGCCGTCACCACGAAGGACGCGGTGCCGTGCCAGTCGGGAACAACATCCAGCACCAGGTCATCCATCCGCTTGGTGAGACGAATACGGTCCTCGTCGGTGGGGCTAAAAATGGTATAGTCGGTCACCACCGTGTCGAGGGCCCGGTCGGGATCAACGAAAATCTCCGATAGTCTGCCCACCACGAACGGGGGGGTGTCCTCCTTGACCACCAGGTCGGGTATCGGCGCCACCAGCCGGGGGAGATCATTCACCGGCGTGATGACCAGCCTGAAGGTATCGGCCACCACGTCGCCCAGTTCATTGATCGCCTGCACAACCACCTCCCCTGACCCGTGGTAGTGCGGCGCGGTCGAGAGCATGAGTTGGTCGCCGGGACTGACCGTGAGCCCCACTGCCAGGCCCAGCGGGTGGGACAGCAGGTAGGTGACCTGGTGATTGGCGTCCTCGAAGATCGTGCGCAAGTCGGCCACCTGGTGCCATCCGGGAAAGTCCTCCTCCAGAATAACGTCCTCGATGTGAGCGAGACGCTGAAGGGGCCGATCCAGTCCCGCCCCCTCCAGTGCCACCTTCGTCTCGTGCGCCTCATCGAACGTGGTGTAGCGCAGCACCAGCGTATCGCCATAACTCATCATATCGGTAGGGCGGAAATAAAGCGGGATGTCCAGGCGCTCCCCGGGGACCAGGGTGAAATCAAGGGGCGGGTAGGAGAACACCCCCTGCCTGAGCAGCAGGCTGAGGGAGAGGTCGAGAGGGGCCGACCCCCTGTTTTCCACCAGTAATGGACGGCGGGTCATCTCCAGTACCGGCTGGTCCCCAAAATCCAGCTGGTGGGTCAAAAGGTATAGGGGCAGATCCACATCGGCCCGGATGGTCAGTACCACTGGGCGGGAGGTCTCAGCCCCCTCCTGACCGGCCGGCGCCGCCTGCCCAAAGGGGACCTCCACCTCATAGGCCCCGGCCCGTTGCGGTGAGAAGATCACGGTCAGCTCGGCCACCTCACCCGGTTCAATCTGCACCGTGGCGGGGAGCTCAAACCATTCAGCCAGACCTTCCGGAGCACCGGCCTCTGGGGAGACCGGTTCCAGGTCACCCCGGTTAAGAACGACGGTCCGCTGAGATCGATTGACCACCGCCACTTGCTTTCGATAACTGTCACCGGCGGAGGTGGACCCGAACACCAGGGTCTCGGGCACCAGGTGAACCGGGTGCTGCGCCTCTCCCCGGAGGGCTATTTCCACGGTCCCAGCCACCGCTCCCACGCGATAGGGAATGACCAACTGTGACTGCAACGGCGCCCCATCAGTCGGCAACCAGGTGAGCGTGACTGTTGTGGATCTTCCACCCACCAGGACCTGGGGCAGGGCCGATAGCTGCACCTGCGGTGGTGGCGCAGGCTGGCGGGAAAAGTAGATCGGTTGCGTCCCCCGGTTACGCAGGCTCACGGTTGTAGACTGCTTACTTCCGGCGGCGCCCACCCAGGATACCCCGGGCAGTGAAACCTCCAGGGGCGGCAGGGCCGTAGACCTTACCGTCAGCAGCAACGTATCCTTCACATCGAAGGGGAGAGATCGCCAATAGATCGCCACGGTTAGCTGGTGGGTATCCAGATCGCTTTGATTGAAGGTCACCGGGAACCGAACAAACTGCCCCGGTTCGATGGCCCGCAGGGGCAGGCCGAATTGAACGGCCCCCTCGGAAATGGTGACAGAGTCCAGGCGAATGATCCCATCCCCCAGGTTCGCCAGATCCATGAACAGGGTGCGCGATTCCCCGGGAATCAGTCCCTCAAAAAACAGCTCATCCGTGCTGGGGCTCAGATGCGGACCAGGTAGATATTGCGCGGCCGAATCGGCCGGTGCCGGCCCGTCATCCTCTGCCGTCGGGACTTGACCAGCGAGAACGACGACGGCAGCCGCCAGCATGGACCATACTCGGTGCCACCGGGCCATCATGAGAATCGTCGTTGGGCAGTTGACGACCGTACGGCAATGGATATCAGGGGCCGGTGAGTCATGGTCGCCGCCGGGAACTTGCGTCATTGAAGGTCATCTTTCTCACTGACGGCCAAAGCTACGTCCGGGCAGCTGCCATGACCTAGAACTTGTGCGCCACTCTCACATGGTAGCGCCAACGGCCGTCATCGGGGTTGGTGCCCAGATCAAGGGCCAAGACATTGATCACCGGGAGGTAGATGCGAACCCCTGCGCCGTATCCAATCAAGGGCTCTGCCTGGCTTAGCGGTTTGCCCGGGCCATAGCCCCACCCGGCATCCACAAATAAAATCCCCGCCAGTCCAACTTCCATCTGCTGCCATAACCGCCGGGGCACCAGGGTCTGACGCAACTCCAGGCCGGCAGTGGCTACATTGGTGGTCTCATAGGTTGCAAGATAGTCCCGCAGCTGATCCGTATAGGCTGGGTCGGCCGTCTGCGATGGGGATAATGGCGGCCGCTCGTCATGTCCGCGCACCCAGCCGCTCCCCAGGTATTGCCAACGATAGAGCGGCGTCTCCTGATCGTAATGGGCCACCGCCAGCCCGATTCCCAGGACCAACGGCCTCGCTCCCCGGCGAAGAGCGGTGAACCAGCCCCCATCTGCCCATAGCAGGGTGTAGCTGGGCGACTGACGATCCAGCCCCGTCACCGGTGAGATAGCCAAACTCACTCGAAAACCGGTTGTCGGGTCGCGCCAGATCTCGGTGATGCGCCAGATCACCTCAATTTTTGAACGGAGCACCTGGTGTCGATAATCGCTGGTATCCACAGTGAAAATCGAGTCGATTGGGTCGAACCAGCGGACCAGGCGCCGCTCCAATCTCAACTCACCGGTGATGCCGACTGTTTTCTTGCGCGAGGTTTTCCCAATGCCCAGCGTCAACAGCTGCAGCCGGGTCCGGAACGGATACACCGGGTCTCCCCGAAAGATCTGGGCCACCTGGCCGGCGACACCGATCTGGTTGCCGATGAACCAGGGATCGGAGAACGCGAGGGCATAGGTGTTTTCCCCCCCGAAGGTCTTGCTGATAACCAGTTGCTCATTCAACCCGCGGAAATTGGAATACAACACCCCGCCGCCATAAGACCAGCCCACATCGTCCAGGTAGTAGATGATGGGAAGAGGTATCATCCGGACAGTCTCCACGACCTCCACCACCAGGTCGGCTTGCCCGGGAATGGTTGGACGGGGATAGATGGCGACCGATTCGAATAGTTTCAAATTGTAGAGGCGGTTCCGGTCGCCCCGGGCCAGTGTGGAGTCGAACGTCTGAAGGAGCGGTTGGGACAGTTCACGAAGGATAACGTGGTCCCGGGTCACCTCGTTGCCTTCGATCACAACACTGACGATAATCGGTGGATCGGCCTGGGCCCAGAGCCAACCGACCGGCAGGAGCACAAGGAGCAGGCGGCCAATCATCTCGGCAGCCTCCGGTAGCTTCTCCGACGGGGGCGGAATGACACGTACACCGTTTCCGTTCGCACTTTAGTTGTTATGCCCTGCCCAACAGCTGCATGTCGTTGAAATGAAAAGGCGCTGGGCAACGCCCATATTCGATGGACAGCAAACTACACCGCCGCCCCGGGTGAAATCAAGGTTGGATCGGTCCCTGCGATGCGTCGACGAGCATCACCCTGTAACACAGGGTCGGTCCCCGGCCTACCCTTACGCGGCGCGGGGTTTACCCGGCAACCGTCATCGGGGATGTAAAAAAGGTCTCATTCAGCATCGAGACCCTTTTTACGTATGGACGGAATGTGGTGGTGTCTACTTGCGGCCGCGCGCCATCTTGGAACGCGAAACATCACCATTCTTATCAATAAAATACAAGAAGCCGGACTCGCGGGTAACACCGGCATCAGCTACCTTTGCAGCTTGACCACCCTTCTGTCCCGCCCTGGCCATCTTCGAGCGCCAAACATGGCCGTCTTTGCCGAGGTAATATAGGTAGCCTGATTCCTTGCGTACGCCTACGGTTTTGACCTTTTCTGCCATTACCAGGATCTCCTTATATGAAGTTTAACGGTATTGAAATATGCTTAGCATCTCTTGTCGTGAATTTTGATGTTCTCGTCGAGAATGTCAAGTAGTTTTCCAACTTTTCCCTCGACCGGGGATTTAGCCCTGTATCCCTACCTAACTTGTATATTAACAAATATATCCATAAATATTCAAATGCCGGGCTCCCTCAATTATTTTCGATGGGCCGAGGTTTCCGTCGTCTGGAGCGATCCATCCAAAACCGATCAGGCGGTGGCGCCACAGTCACCGGTTCCGCCATCAATCTCCAGGCCGTCGCTCCCGTTCATAGCGCGCCATGACCTCACTGAATTGAGCCTCAGTTGCACAACCGAAGAAGTCCGAGGAAGCTTGCAGCTCTGCCAGCGT
This sequence comes from uncultured bacterium, assembly GCA_964543925.1. Lineage (GTDB taxonomy): Bacteria > Fidelibacterota > Marinisomatia > SCGC-AAA003-L08 > TS1B11 > JADFNF01. Next base: position 2,137 of record CAZJBG010000077.1, on the reverse strand, counting down.
TGCCGTCGGTGCGGGACCGTAATTGTGACCCGGGTAGATGACCGTCGCCGGCGGCAGGGGCAGGACCCGGGTGTAGACGCTTCGATACAGCTGGGATGTGCTGCTCAACGGGCCGATGGTACGACCGGTGCGGCCGATGAACACCGTATCGCCGGTAAACAGGTTGCCACCCGCTTCATCGTACCAGCAGACACAGTCTGGATAATGGCCGGGCGTCGCCAGCATGTTGATGCAGCAGCTCCCCAGTTTCACATCGGTGCCGTCGGGCAGGCCACGGTAGTTCGGGTGACCGCTACGCACGGGCCGGGCGTGCCCCACGACCTCCAACTGTGGATACAGCGCCACCCAATCGGTGAGATAGGCCAGGTGATCGCCGTGAGTGTGCGTCAACAGCAGATAGGTCAGTTTGAGGCCCTGCTCCCGGATGACCGCCTGGATCGGCGCCGGCTCCGTTGCCGCGTCGATGAGGGCGGCACTGTGGGTCCCGGGACACCAGATCAGGTACCCGAAGTTCCGGTCATACCCCCCTTCGAAGGTGGCGATCTTCACCAGCGACCCTCCATGGCGTGGAATAACCTCCCCATATATAGCAGCAGTCCGGCCACATCCCGTACCGTCCGCCAGCGATGTTCTCCGAAGGCCAGCTGGTTGTGGCTGTAGACATTGGAGATATGCAGCCGGACCTGCCGGGGCATGAGCCGCTTCAGGGCCAGCGCCTCGGTATAGGGGACCATCGTATCGTTACGCCCATGGATTACCCAGATGGGGAATCGAATCTGCCGGTAAAAGTGTGACGGAGAGATGGCTTCCAGGCGTGGACGCACCTGCCGTAGTATCTCCTCGGCCAGGGTCATACTCTCCGGATTGGTGGGGGTCAGGACCAGGTCCGCCAGGCGGCGTTCCCGGTCCGGCAGTTCAGCCTTGGCCATATCCCCTTGTTCGGCATGGCCCTTCACGTAGAATGCCAGCACCTCCCGCACGGTTGCGGTGTCAAATGAACCGGGAATCTGATCCAGGAAATTGTAAAAGAAAATGATCTGTCCCCAATGATCGGGATCGATGGCCGCCTCGGTGCCGTCCTGGATGGTTTTCCCGCTCAGGGCAAACCGCAGGGTGGTCTCCTGGTCACAGTAGGTGCCATAGGTCGCCACCACCCGGGGCGGCGGCAGTTCGGCGGGGCTGTCCAGGAGCGCCTTGAGCATGAGTCCACCCGCAAAACTGGTGCCTATCAAGCTGATGCGGTGCGGGGAAACCCCCTCACAACCCTGCAGGTAGCGGTAAAAGGCCGTCATCGATGCCATATTGGTCCCATCAATAATCACTTCCTTGAGCTGGGGCAGTCGGGGGATAAAGATCAGAAAGCCGGCATGCGCCAGGGCTCGGGCCAGGTTGTCCAACGCGGGGTGTTCCTCGCCGAAGGGTGTCGCGCCATGAAAGAGCACCACGGCGGGTGGGGAATGCCGCGACACCGGCCGGTAGACCCGGTAGGGCATAACCCCATGCTCGTTATGGGGGTAATGGGCGGTTTCGACCGTTATGGAATAAACCCACCGAGGCACGCGGGTATGCTGGGTCTGGAGGAAGAACCACATGGCTCCCAGGGCCCTTAGAAAGGCCCAACCCCACCGCAGCAGCCATACACCCAACACCAGGGCCGCCAGCAGTAGCAATAGCTTTGGCGCCATACCGCTCACCTCAACCTACCTCTGCGGTTCACCGCAGTCCATATTTTTTAGATGGAATTTCCACCCTGCCGGCCCCTGGGCGCCCCCCACCCCGGCGCTGCATGCTCATGGCAAAGGAATGATGCTTTTGACCTTGCCCAGCAGGTCCACCCCCGCGCCAAATTGGTACACCAGTTGGCCTCCGTAATGACCGGTCACCTGAACAAGCGTAGTGAGCGCGATGAGGGCTAAAAGAAAGCCCCAGGGATGCAATTTGCCCTTGAGATGAAGATAAATGATGACCAGACTTCCCAGCCCCATCAGCCAGGTGGTGATATTACCGAGCGTCTCATGCAGCTCCAGGGAGTCATGGATACCCGGTAGCCGGCCCACCAGCTCTTCCTGGGCCGTGCCGGTAACGGCGGCAGCGACAGCCATGATGGCCCCAATGGCCAGGGTCAACACGGCCGGGG
>CAZJBG010000076.1:11872-12393 GCA_964543925.1 uncultured bacterium | reverse complement strand
CTTCATAATGCCGGTTTTATGTTTTGTGGCCGGGGTCGGCACTTCCAGCACTGTGCCGCCAAGCCCGGTTCAGTTCCCGCCGGGCATGCCGGCGGCCAGCAACAGTCCCAGGCTTTCCAGCATGTGCAGCTGCTCCCGCTCATGATCATGCTGGGCTTCCACCAGAATATAGTGGGCGCCATGCAGATAGCTGAAATAAGCCAGGCTGCCCGTATCGATGGACGGCTCGGGCTCCATGAGGGCCACATTATAGCGCAGCTGCGTCAGGGCGCGGAACAGTCCCGGCGAGGTCACATAAAAGTAGTCATCGGGATCGTGCCGGGGGTTGGTATAGACCTCCTTGGTGTTCGCGCCGTACAGCTCGCCCTTCCGGTAGTCATCGATGGTGAGCTTGCCCTCCGTGTTGTTGTGGACGGCAACGATAATCTGGTTACGCTCAACCACTGTCAGTTCCGCCAGCTCCTGGCCGAAGTTGTAGGCCAGGGCCAAATTCGCCTCCGTAAGGCTCTGGAAGTGCCTCA
>CAZJBG010000076.1:0-11862 GCA_964543925.1 uncultured bacterium | reverse complement strand
CGTGAACATGCGATTGGGGTCAAACCAGGCGAGCCTGCCGCTGCGGCGGATCGCCACATTCCGCCCCCGGCCGTGACGCAGCTCCACCAGGCGGCCGCCGTGCTGCTGGATGTACCGCTTGGCAGCCTCAACGCCGGTGTTTTCATCATCGTGAAGGTTTACAAACGTCAGTCCCGGTTGGGCGCCTCCATAAATGTGCACCCACACTTTTTCATCGGCCAAATTGAAGGTATGGGTAACGGCGGACATGCCCGGTAACGGCTTGGCCCCGAACAGGTCGCTGTCACCGCCCTGGACCACCCCCGACAGAATCAACAGCCCCCAGGCAAGGCGACCGGCCGGAGACCTCATCAATAGGCTCGGGCCAGCACGACCTCATGTTTGGCCGGTTTACCCGAATAGATGCAGCTGAGGCCCGTGGGGTCCTCATCCAGGGGAATGCACCGGATGGTGGCCTTGGTCTCGGCTTTGATGGCCGCCTCGGTGTCAGGGTCGCCGTCCCAGCCGCACCGGGCAAAGCCTCCATCCTTCATCAATACTTTGAACGCCTCCCAATCATCGGGCCGCTGGGTATGCTCGGCCCTGAAATCGACCGCCTGCCGGTAGAGGCTCGTCTGTATCTCTTCCAGCAGGTCCGGTATCTTCGCCGTCAGCTGGTCCAGTGGCAGGGACTGCTTCTCGCCGGTGTCCCGGCGCACCACCACGGCCACCCCCTGCTCCACATCCCGGGGACCGATCTCCAGGCGCACCGGCACCCCCTTCATCTCCCAGTCGTTGAACTTGAAACCGGGGGAGACAGTGTCGCGGTCATCCAGTTGCACCCGCACACCGGCCTTTTGCAGAGCATCGGCAAGGCTGCCGACGGCCTGCAAAACCCGGTCCCGGGTCTCGTCCCTGAAGATGGGGACGATCACCACCTGAATGGGGGCCACCCGGGGGGGCAGCCGCAGACCCTGGTCGTCCCCGTGGGCCATGACCATCGCCCCAACCAGTCGCGTGGAGACCCCCCAACTGGTGGCGTAGACATGCTCCTGATCGTTGGCCTCATTGCGAAAGGTGACATCGAAGGCCCGGGCGAAGTTCTGCCCCAGGTAGTGGGAGGTGCCGCACTGCAAGGCCCGCCGGTCGCCCATCATGGCCTCGATGGTGAAGGTGTCCACCGCCCCGGCAAATTTTTCGGCCTCGGTCTTGCGCCCCACGATGACCGGCAAGGCCATCTCATCCTCCACCACCTCCCGGTAGACCGCGATCATGCGGTCGGTCTCCTCCTGGGCCTCCTGGGAGGTGGCGTGGGCGGTGTGGCCTTCCTGCCAAAGGAATTCGGATGTGCGCAGGAACAGCCGCGTACGCAGCTCCCAGCGCACAATGTTGGCCCACTGGTTGATGAGGATCGGCAGGTCCCGGTAGGAGTTGATCCACTGCTTGTACATGTGCCAGATGATGGTCTCGCTGGTGGGCCGGATGATGAGTTCCTCCTCCAGCTTGGAGTCCGGGTCCACCACCACGCCGCTGCCTTCGGGGTCGGCCATGAGGCGGGAGTGGGTCACCACGGCGCACTCTTTGGCGAAGCCCTCCACGTGGGCCGCCTCCTTGGAAAGGAACGACTTGGGGATCAGCAGGGGGAAGTAGGCGTTCACGTGGCCCGTGGCCTTGAAGCGCTTATCGAAGGCCTCCCGCAACGCCTCCCAGATGCCGTAGCCGTAGGGCCGGATGACCATGGTCCCCTTCACGGGACCGTAGTCGGCCAGCTCGGCTTTCTGGACCACGTCGGTGTACCACCGGGCATAATCCTGTGAACGGGGGGTGACGCCTTTGGACATGGGGGGGAATTTAGGTGCTTGAGGGGTAAGGGGGTAGAGCGAAAAGCGAAGCGGTGGGGAGCGGCCAGCGGTCAGCACAGAGCATTGTGTCTGTCATTGCGAGGGAGCGAAGCGAGAGCCTGCCCCGAGCCCGTCGAGGGGTGGCAATCTCGCAGGCAGTTGAAGCATCCCCCTTATTCCACTGCCACTGCAACTGCCACTTTCCCCACTGTCCCAGCGCCCCTCCAGCCTTTCGCCTGATACGTTATTTGCGCCCCCTGCGCCCCCTGCGCTCCCTGCGCTCCCTGCGCCCGGCAGCTCACCTGCTGCTACGCCACCGCCAATGCCACTGGGTGCCCGCCTTAGGGATTGGCGGCATAGTCCTGGAAGAAATCCTGATCCAGGGCCGCCACGAGTTTCGCCCGCTGAGCGGCGTCGACGCTCCACCACGGGTTGATGTTCATCAGCTCCTTCACCACGCGCCGGGTGCGGGCCCCGAAAAAGATGGCATCCAGTTTGAGCAGGGTCTCGTACTCGGCCTGGGATTCCAGGAACCGGCATTTAGCGAGGGTCTGCTTGTCCAGGCTCTCAGTGATGACGTCTACGATGGAGCCCGGGTCCAGGCCCAACCGGGCAATGGCCGCCAGGGAACTTCGCCGACTGGCACTCTCCATATCCTGCACCGCCAGGCTTTTGCTCATGAGCACGGCCGTGCGTTCCATGAGATCGATGCGCTTGTCTACGAGCTGCTTCTGATACTCATGATGGGCCTTTTGCGCCCAGGCGTCCCGCTGGATCACGTAAGTGACACCGGCGCCGGCCGCCACCAGGACCGCGGAAATAATCACCAGGAACAGATTATGACTGAAGGCCGACAGCAGTTGCCCTATCCGCGACTCGCGCGGCTTTTTGGCCGGTTTATCAGGGCGTTTGGGCTTGGGACTGGATGAATTGGTCATAGCTACCTCACTCAACCTTTGCAGTTAGGATGGACAACCGGCCGTCTAAGCGACGGTCTCGTTGGCTAGGCCAACAGCGGGACCGACCCGGTGTGAGCCCACCGCTGAATCTAGCCTAAACAACAGGGAATATCAACAGGCGGACACCTGCCGTCGCGCTTGGGAGCCACTTAATTGAGGACAGGGTAAGAAGACGCGGGTCTAAGGCAGGATCAGGGTCTCGCCGTGCACCATGACCAAAACCTCCTTCGCGTTCAGTCCCGCGCTGGCAGCCGATTCCCGAAATCGTCGTGGCGGTTCCAGGAACGGTTCGTCGGTGAGAATGAAGGTGCCCCAGTGCATACCGATGGTCCGCCGGGCTTTAAGGTCCCGATGGGCCTGGACGGCTTGATCAGGGGTAATGTGCATGGGATTCATAAACCACTCAGGATTGTAGGCGCCGATAGGCAGCAGCGCCAGGTCCAAGGGTCCGACCCGCTCCCCGATGTCAGCGAAATGCCGGCTGTACCCGGTGTCCCCGGCGAAAAAGATCCGATGCTTGGCGCTGGTCAGAACCCAGCCGGCCCATAGGGTCTCATTCCGGTCCCGGAGTGTTCGGCCGCTGAAGTGTCTCGCCGGCACACAGATGACCTCCCGGCCGGCATTTAGATCGACGCGGTCCCACCAGTCCAGCTCTACCACGCGGGTCACTCCCAGGCGGGCAAACCACCCCTTGAGTCCGAGGGGCACATACCAGGTGGGGCCGTTCCCCAGTCGCAGCACCGTCCCCTTATCCAGGTGGTCATAATGATTGTGGGAGATAACCACCACATCGATGCGGGGCAGCTGGTCAGGCTCCACCGGCAGGGGCGTTACCCGCCGGGGTCCGGCAAATTGCACCGGCGAAGCCCGTTCGCTAAAGTTGGGATCGGTGAGGATATTGAGATCGTCCATCTGGATCAGGAAGGCGGCGTGGCCGAGCCAGGTGACGACCAGGCTGTCTCGAGGGGCGTTGACGACCGCCCAACGCGGCTCCTGTAGCGGGAGCGTATTGACCACTTCCCTGTAACGCGGCCGGGTGCCACTCTTTCGTGTCCGCCGCCACTTGAGGAACTCCTTGAACCCGTGTTCCGGCGAACTGTCGGGCCACGGATTGCGGAAGCCGGTATCGGTATGGTGGGACTGGCGTGACATGCCAGGGTTAGGTATGGATGCCGTCGGAGCAGGGGCTGGGGGACCCGCCAGGGTCATTAGCACGGCCAGGCCAAGAAATAGTGCCGGGAGAGCAAACCACTTCATCAAAGAAACTGCACGGCCTGAGACAATCGGGCAAATTCAGATAACTAGCGAGCCGCGCCGATGAGGTCTTCGAGACGTCCCGCCAGATCGACATCGAGATGGGTGACGCCACCGGCGTCGTGGGTCGTGAGGGAGAGGTCCACCTTCCGCCATGTCACAACCAGGTCGGGATGATGATTGGCGGCTTCAGCCAGTTCCGCCACCCGATTGACGAAAGCAATCCCATCCATGTAGGTATTGAACTGGACGGAACAGGTAAGGAAGCCCTCTGCAAAGCGCCACCGGTGATGGGCTTCCAGAAAGGCCGTGATCTCCTCCGGCAGGAGCCGGTCGCGGGTCGGTTTAGGAGGGTTGGGACGGGCTGCCATGTGACCCCGCTCCGCCTAAAAGACCATGTTGGTCAAGCCTTTGCGTAGGGTATCGACCTTGGCCTGAAAGGCAGGATCGACCGCCATGGCTGTCTCTACGTTGTTACAGGCATGGATCACTGTAGAGTGGTCCCTCCCGGCAAAGTGCAAGCCGATGCTCACCAGGGAGGCGCCGGTGAGCTCCCGGGCTAAGTACATAGCCACATGCCGGGCATGAACAAACTCTTTACGACGTCCCTTGCCAACCAGGTTCGTCTCCTTGATGTTGAATTCCTCTGAGATCAACTTGATGATCTCGTCCACGGTTACAGACTTGGTGGCTTTCTTGCCGAGGATTTCCTGCACGACGCTACGGGCCAGATCGAGTGTGATTTCCTGCCTGCGCAGAGAACTGTAGGCCAGCAGCCGGATCAGGGCGCCCTCCAGATCCCGGACATTGGATTTAATGCAACTGGCGAGGTACTCCACGGTATCATAGGGGATATCCAAACCGTCCTCTTCGGCCTTCCGCATGAGTATGGCAATCCTGGTCTCCAGATCGGGGGGATGAATGTCCACGATAAGGCCGGACTGGAACCTGGAAATGAGGCGGTCCTTAAGGCCCGAGAGCTCACTGGGCGGGCGGTCAAGGGTCATGATAATCTGCTTACCGCGCTGGAAGAGATCGTTAAAGGTGTGGAAAAATTGCTCTTGAGTTTGTTCCTTTTTCTGGAAGAATTGAATGTCGTCCACCAGCAACATATCCACATTTCTGTAATACTTGGAAAATGCCGTTGTTCGGTTCTTTTGGATGGACGTAATGAAGTCCAGCGTGAACTTTTCACTGGTGGTATAAATAATCCTGGTGTTCGGATCATTGGCCAGCATTTGATTGCCCACAGCCTGGAGCAGGTGGGTCTTGCCGAGCCCCACCCCACCATAGATCACCAGCGGGTTGAACAGGTTCTTCTGAGGTCGCTGACAGATGGATAAGGACGCTGCCTTGGCGAACTGATTGCCCGCCCCTTCCACGAAGTTCTCAAAGGTATACCGCTGGTTCAGTTGGGTAGATTTTGAAAAGCCATTTTTTTCGACAGTTTCCGTCGGAAATGAAGGCCGGGGATCCTCCATAGTTGCATCGCCTAAAACCACGCTATATCTCACTTGCAGTTCCTTTCCGGCAGCCTGCCTAAGAGCATCAACAATGATGGGCCGGTAGTGCGAATCCAACCACTCATAATAGAATTGGCTCGGCACCTGAAGGGTCAGATTCGAGTCCTCCAAACTTGCCGCTATCAACGGCTCAAACCAAGTTTGATAGGTCTGGGTGGCTACACGCCCTTTAATCAGTGAAAGGCAGTTCTGCCAGACGGTTGCAGGTTCCAACGGTACTCTTGAAAAAGGTTATGGCGATACGGAAGCGGGGTAGGCTTTGTGAAGATTATCCACAAGTTATTCACACATGTCCCCGCGCATTTAAAATTGGATAAAGGCCAACCAAACTGTCAAGGTAAAAGATGATCACAAGCCAATTATTTGCGTATGGCAGGCATCCGCTTAGCAGGCTTAACCCGATCTTGAGGCTGAAATGGGGACTAACTTAACAAGCCCGCAGGAAAGGTTGCCCGAAGACGCTGGATGAACGCCGCATTGCTGAGATCAAGAATCGGTATGGAATCGTACTGTTCAAAAAAAAGGGATGGGACCACATCCTTAGGCAGACCGAGGGCTGCTCTAATGCGTCGATCATTGGGTATAAAGCCTCGTCGAAAAAGGGCGATCAACGTATTCGCGATGGTGCCCTGCAAACCGCAAATATAAGCCACACACCGTTCTGGCGCGATATGGCCGGCTTCAAATCCCAGGCGCCGCTCCAGATCCTCCAGCTTTTCAGCATCGAAAAAGGTTTCCACGCGCCCCGTATCTCCCTGCCAATCGGGGTGCAGCTGGGGCCGGCTGATGGTCGGAAAGTACTTTTGTCGAACAAGGTTAAGAACTTCTTCGAGGTCCTCTTTATACCCCAAATCATGTGGATGGCTCGCTCCATGGAGCAGGATAAAATTGGAGGCCTGGCTTCCGTCCCCCGCCACTTTCTGTTGCATCACATTTTTCAAGATGGACACAAAGGGCGCCAGGCCGGTCCCAGCGGCCACAAATATTTTCTGGCGCGGGTCTTCCTCGCCAACTGTATGAGCGAGGGTAAAGCGCCCGGTGATCTTGGGTCCCAGCCAAAGACGCGCGCCTACCTGCATTTTCCACAACAGGTGGGTAAGGGGATTGTCGCTGGTCGGTAGGTCCACAAAGCGAATGTAAAACTCCAGCCAGTGACGCTCCTCCGGCGGTGAGGCGATGGAATAGGCCCGCCGAACAAGCCCCTTTTCCGGCTCGTCTTCATTGTAAGCGCCCAGGACAGCATATTGGCCGGCGACGAATTCGGGTACAGGTGGTCCCCTGTTCCCCGATGCGTCAGTATCCCCATCCGGCTGAATACGAAATATCGTCAGGGTGTCGCTTAAATCCTCCCGAAGAACGAGGGTGGCGTTATAGGCGAATTTTTTTACGGCCGGCGCCATAGTTGAAGACTAAAAATGCAGTCAGTTAGACTACGGAAAATAGGTTTATCACCAGTTAGAAAAAAGGGGTAATCACCATTTCGGCCAATTAGCTTTAGGCTATTATTGTTCGCAGCTGACAACTTCATCATATGAGGCGCAATGACTTCCCCTGCTCAATCCCGCCTGGCCGAGCCAGCTAGACCGGTTCCCGCTCTCTTGGGCGGCCATCCAGCCGTCGACCGCTCCCAGTGGCCCTCCTGGCCGCCACGGCTCCCCGGCTTGGTAGAGACCCTCAAGCAGGTGGTGGAAAACGATCAATGGGGTGTGCGATCGGCGGCCATCCAGCGGTTCGAAGAGGATTTCGCCCGTTACCACGACGCCCAATATGGGCTGGCCATGGCCAACGGAACCGTGGCCCTCTACGCCGCTCTGGCAGCCCTGGGCATCAAAGCGGGGGATGAGGTCATCGTGCCGGCCTACACCTTTATGGCCTGCGCGGTGGCAGTGATGCACACCGGCGCCACCCCGGTTATCGCCGATATCGACCCACACACTTTCAATCTGGATCCCCAGGACGCGGCCCGGCGCATCACCCCGCGAACCCAGGCCATCATGCCGGTGCACGTTGGGGGCAACCCGGCAGACATGGCCGCCTTCCAGGCCCTGGCCCAGAAACACGGGCTACGGATTGTTGAAGACGCCGCCCAGGCCCATGGCGCCGGTTACAACGGCGTCAAGGTCGGTGCTTTGGGAGACGTGGGCTGTTTCTCGTTTCAGTCCTCCAAGAATATGACCGCCGGTGAGGGCGGCATTCTTCTGACCAACGACCGTGGCATCTATGAGCGAGCTTTCGAGGTGTATAACTGTGGCCGCACGCTCACTGGACCGTGGTACGAGCATGTGATCCCGGGGCTCAATTTCCGCATCTCCGCCTTTCAGGCAGCCCTATTGCAGCACCAATTGTCCCACCTGGACGATTGGGCCGCCACCCGTGAATCCAACGGACTCTATCTTGAGGAGCGCCTCAACGCCATTGAAGGGATCACCTGTGCCCGGCGCTACCCCGGCACTACCCGGAACGCCTACCACCTGTTTATTTTCACCTACGATAACCGTCATTTCCACGACCTGCCCAAGGCGCGCTTCCTGGAAGCGCTCAACGCCGAAGGGGTGGTGGCTACAGAGGGCTATCGCCCCCTCTACCGGCTAGCGTTTATGGAACAGGCCGCTGGGCAACAGGCGGAACTGCCCGTCACCGAACGAATTTGTCGCGACGGGGTTTGGATTCGCCAGTTCGAGCTGTTAGGGGATCGGTCCCTGATGGACGGTATTGCGGAGGCCATCCTGAAGATCCAGGCCCACGCCGAGGGGCTGAAAGCGCTGCCCTGAGTCCGCCAAATGGCCGGCATAAGGAGCCGGAAGTTTACTAAGAGCTAACCGCCCGGTTTATCCCCAATCCGCCAGCACCTCCCGGGCATGCTCCCCCGGTTTCACCTTGGGGTAGACCTTGAAAATGGTGCCATCTTTATTAATAAGGTAGGTGGTCCGGTTGGTGCCTTCGTATTCCCGGCCCATGAACTTCTTGAGACCCCATACGCCGTAGGCGGTGAGCATCTGGTGGCTCTCGTCGCACAGCATGGGGAAGGGAAAGTCGTACTTCTCTGTAAATTTCTGCTGTTTCTTCGGCGGGTCGGCACTGACACCGACGATTTGAATGTCCCGCTGCGTATACTCCTGGAATTCATCACGGAATCCCTTGCCCTCGGTGATTCAGCCGGGGGTATTGGCCTTGGGGAAGAACCACAAGACCAGCTTCTGGCCCTTGAAGTCGCTCAGGGACACGGCCTTTTCATAGGCATCGGGGAGGGTGAAATCGGGGGCTTGGACGCCCGGTTCGAGTAGCATGTCGTATCCTTATTCTATTGGTGGTGTTAGCGGTCTCACCGGATATAGCTTAAGCCTGCCGGATGAGTAAGTGTTAAGTTAATGGAGGTCAGGGTCCTGCTCAACCGAATCTCATCGCTTGTCCCAGCCAGCGGTTGCCGCCTACTCCCAGCGCCTGTAAATTGACTATCCTTTTCCAAGTTTGAATCTTTCTAACCTCGCACTTATTTACTTTGGCATGAAAGGGCATCGTGCAATATAGACAGTTAGGCCGCAGTGGTCTCCAGGTCTCGGAAATCGCCCTGGGCAGCTGGCTCAACACCGGCGACTGGGTGGAAGAGAAAACCTCCCTCGCCCTGATCCACCAGGCTTTCGCCGCCGGGGTCAACCTGTTCGACACCGCCGATATCTATGCGGACGGCACCGCCGAGGTGACCCTGGGCAAGGCGCTCAAAGAGCTTCCCCGGCAGCAGGTGGTGGTGGCGACCAAGTGCCACCGGCCCGTGTGGCCGGGACCCATGGGCGGGGGTCTATCCAGGAAACATATCGTTGAAGCCTGCGAGGCCTCCCTCCGCCGCCTCGATGTGGATTATATCGATCTTTACCAGGCCCATGCTCCCGACCCTGAGACGCCCATTGAAGAAACCATGGAAGCCTTCGACCTCCTGGTGCGCCAGGGCAAAGTGCTCTACATCGGGTGCTCCAATTTCTCCGGCAAAGAGCTGGAGACCGCCAACAAGGCCGCCAAATCCCAGGGGGGCGCCCGCTTTATTTCCAGCCAGCCACGGTACAATATCTTTGCCCGTGACCCCGAGGAGGAACTGTTTCCCGCCTGCAAGAAACTTGGCGTGGGACATATCGTTTATTCGCCCCTGGCCCACGGCGTACTCACCGGGAAATACAAGCCCGGCGTGCTGCCCAAAGGGAGCCGCCTGGCCCGCTGGGACCGGGATAGCCCCTATCTGACGGAAGGGAACCTGGCCCTGGTGGAACAGCTGAGCGCCCTGGCTGAACCATTTGAGATGACCATGGCCCAGCTGGCGTTACGGTGGTGTCTCCGCCGGGACGAAGTCTCTTCGGTCATTGTAGGGGCGACCCGTCCCGGCCAACTCGACGAAACCCTGGCGGCCGGGCGTCAGAGCCTTTCACCGGAGCAGATCGAAACCATCGACCGCATCCTGGCCTAGCGCCACAGCTGTGCTCATACCCCTGGAGGACCAGGGATTATCGAATTTGCTTGAATCCTGAAGGTAAATGGATGTATACTTGTTGGCACTATGAAAGGTCGCATTCGAATAGGGTTGCTGCTTAGCGGATGGCTGATCATGGCAAGTGGGTTAAGTGCTGCGTCCGGTACCCTGGCTGTAGGGGATGAGGCGCCCCCCTTTGCTTTACCCGATCAGGATGGGGTGATCCATAGCCTCCTCGATTATAGTGGCCAGAAGGTCCTGGTCTATTTCTATCCCAAGGACGACACTCCCGGTTGCACCAAGGAGGCCTGCGGTCTCCGGGATGCCTACTCGGACTACCAGGCAGCTGATATCGTCATTTTTGGGATCAGCTTCGACACGCCTGAGTCCCATCAACGGTTCCGGGAAAAATACCACCTGCCGTTTACCCTGCTCAGCGATCTCGATAAGAAGGTTGCCACCGCCTACGGCACCAAAGGTGTCTATCCCCTTGCGATCCGGCGTTCATTTCTGATTAATGGGCAGGGTCGCATTATAAAGATCATTACCGACGTGGATGTTACCTCCCACAGCGAAGACGTTCTGCGCTATTTCCGCGAAGCTGACGCCCAACCTTAGGTACCCGTGAATCAAAATTATGGCCGGTTTGGGGGAGTTGGCCCCACCGGACTGATCGTTACCCTGGCTGTGTGGGGACTATTGATCACTATTCAGGATGCATTCCCGTTGCCCCGTCTACAGCTCTCATCAGGTTGGAAGTGGGGTCTGACCCTGCTCTTTTTCGCCGATGGTTTCGCCACCTTTATCTGGAGTCTCACCACCCTGGCGGCATCCAAGCACGACCCGCAGTTGGTGACCACCGGGCCGTACGCCTTTATCCGCCATCCCATGTACGCGGCCTTATTTCTAAGCGGCACCGGCGCGGTGGCCTTCGCCTTTGAATCCTGGTTGGTGCTGTTCGGGGTGGTCCCTCTTCACCTGTGGTGGATGTGGCTGGTCCGCCTAGAGGAGCAGGCCCTTATCCGCCGCTGGGGGGAGACCTACCTGACCTACGCAGTTGACGCCGGACAGTTTTTCCCGCACCTCACCACACTGAGGCGTGCCCTATCCAATACCGGCCATCGCGAGGATGACCTGGATTCCTGAGGGGGCTCGCCCAGCCTCAGTTCCCGATCTCAACCCCAGCCCGGCAGCCCCCAAACCAGTATGAGCTTCATGCGACGCCCAACCCGAGCCCTCAACCGGGAAATTCTCGGCTTGGCAGTGCCCATCATGTTGGCGAGCTTGTCCCAAACCTTGATGAGCCTCATCGACATTGCCATGGTGGGCCGGCTGGGAGCCGCCGCCATTGCGGCGGTCGGCTTGGGTGGTATCCTCACTTTCGCCATCAGTTCCCTGTTCAACGCACTCCAAACCGGGGTGCAGACACTGGTAGCCCGGCGTCGAGGTGAAGGGAAACCGGCCGAGGCTGTAGAGAGTTTCCGGGTGGCTTTTTATTTCACGCTTATCACCGGCAATCTGCTGGCTGCACTTTACGTCCTGGCCGCACCGCGTTATTTCTACCTGCTCAATGCTGACCCGAACGTGGTGTCCATAGGTACAAGCTATTTGCAATTTCGCGGGTGGAGCATGGGCATCGTGATGCTGGGATCGGTGTTCTATGGGTTTTACAACGGCATCGGCAAGACCCGTATCCATATGATCGTCACCATCACCGCCAACGTGCTGAACGTCGTTCTTAACTACGGTCTGATCTTCGGCCGGTTCGGGCTGCCGGCCCTGGGTGCGCCCGGCGCGGGACTGGCGACTGCCCTGGCATCCATTGTCACGACCAGTCTCTACGGTCTAAT
>CAZJBG010000075.1:0-12430 GCA_964543925.1 uncultured bacterium | reverse complement strand
CGGGCAGGCAGTCCCGCCGCATAGCGGCCGGGGAACACCTGATAGAGGATATGGCGCGTGTTATGGGTCTCGAATAGTCGCCCCCAGGGGTCAAAGGTGATGCCAAATCCTCCGGACGACCGGCCAATCGGTTCAATGATCCTGCGATCCGGGTTGAACCTGAAATCATCGCGCCGCAAGGGAGTAGGGGGGCTCTCATGGCCGGACCAGGTCACCTGACTGCCGGAATTACCTCCATTGGCCCCGTAGATCCAGTTGTCCAGGCCATGGGTCAGGCCGTTGTAGTTGTGTTGGGTGTTGTCGACGACAAACCCGGTCATCAGCACCTGCCGCAGGTCGGCCACATCATCACCGTCGGTGTCCTTTAAAAACAGAAGGTCCGGCGGCGAGCCCACCAGCAGGCCGCCCCGGTAGGGGAGAATCGAGTTCCCTACGGGAAAGCCTTCGGCGAAGACGGTCCGCTTTTCGAAAACCCCATCGCCATCCTCGTCATTCAGGATCACCACCCGGCCCGTATCGGCGGGAAAGGGGTATCCCGGCATCTCGATAACATAGGCGCGTCCCTGTTCATCGAATTCCAAATCGACCGGGTCGAACACCACCGGCTCGGACGCCACCAGCTCGATCCGGAAGTCCGGGTGGATCTGGAAATCTCCCATGGTCTTGTTGCCGCCGGAACCGCAGGCCTGGATCGTGAGGAGCACGGCCCCACCGATCAGCAGATTCCTTGCAAAGGTGACCAGGCCGCCATATCGGAGCCGGGCAAGTGGACTGAGGTTGTCGATAACGCCCCGCTCGGCGCGAGGGCCGGTGTTTGTGAAGCGGCCCATGGTGAAGTTCTCCCTTAGGTTTGGCTCAGGTGAAGGGATCAGGTCATGGCTGCGGCCCTCACTTGAAGACGTCGAACAGGTGGGTATACTTGATGATCAGGCTGCGGTCGCGGGTCGACTTTATGGCGCCGCCGGGCCCGGCAACCTCACCCCCCTGGTTGTACACCATGAACAGCCCGGTGTTGGCATCCTGGAGCCAGCGCAGCTGGACATTGGCTGACCACAGTTCGTCGCGGTCATTATATTGCAGGAGGCCCAATAAAAACAGTCGCGGCGTGAACGCATAGGAGAGTTTGGTCCGCGCAAGGTTGGTGATGAAATCCCCTACCGGCAGATCGATGGTGTTGCGGCTCCAACTCACCGATAAGTTGAACTTTTCACCGGTCCGGATGTCAACGGTAGGCTCCAGGTTGATGCGGGTGCCGCCGAAATAGCCCCCGATAACCGAGCGCAACCCGAGGGACCACCAGTGTCCCCGATTGGTGAAGGCCACCAGTTGTGTTTCAACGTGGTCATAAGTCCCGGGAGGCACAACAATGCCGGGATAAATCGGAAAAGTGTCGCTCTCGGCTACACCTTCCCGGGTAAAATTGATTCCCGTATGGACCTCATTCCCGTTTTCCCACTCCCAGTGGGAATCGATGTGCAAAAATCCGGTTTCATGGAATCCGGTGGAATCGTTCCAGAATCCCCGGTAGGAAGTGTGGGGCCGAATTTCGTGGAGGCCGAAGAAGTTCTTGGGGCGAATCCGGCGCCAGATGAGGAAGTCGGCCTTGCTGAAGTTATCCCGCCGGAGAAAGCCGACCTCGGGATTGAAATTCCGGGCCACTTCCGTGTAATTGGCGACCAGCTGCCAGGCTTCCGAGTTATAGTTGGCCCCCAGCTTGAACGCGACGTCGTCCCCCTCAAGTCCGGGCGTCGAGGTTTGGGCCGCGAAACCTATGATCTGGCCATACCGGCCGATGCCCAGGCGCCCATCGACGGCCAGGGTGCGGTTGACATCATCCTTCGGCGCGAGGTTGCCCAGTCCCTGGCGGTTCACCAACATGGCGCCCAGGGCCGACCGGTTAGGCAGTTCCCGATTCACCCGGGCCACGGTGAAGTTGTTGGTCGGGACGGCCTCAAGGTCCCCGGTGGCGGCAACGGCTTCGGTCGACATGTTCAGCATGCCGACATCGGTGCCCCCGATCTTGCCCGTCAGTCGCCCGCCGCCGGTGATGGGTACCAGGCTCCCTTCAGGACCGATGCCAATCCGGCGGGAGAAGAACATCTCCACCTCCTGGGGGCTCCCCACGGAGAAGAGGCCGGCGTTCTCCAGGAAGAATGGGCGCTTCTCCGGGAAGAACAGTTGAAACCGGTCCAGGTTGATCTGCTGGTCATCCACCTCCACCTGGGCAAAATCGGTATTGTAGCTCAGGTCCAGGGTCAAACTCGGGGTCAGGCTGTATTTCAGGTCCACGCCGACAGCCTGGCTGGCGTCTGAAATGTCCACGCGCCGGCTGGTCTCGCCGAGGGCATAGGGCATGACCTTCAGGTTGCGCTGGCTGGGGATATCAAGGCCAACCAGGGACCCGGCCAGGGAGAGCCGGTGCAGATTAAACTGCAAGGGGAGTGGGGCCCAGAAGGCGTTTTCATTGCGTCGTCGTATATTGCGCTGAAAATTGAGCCCCCACACCTGAGAGCCTCCATTGGCGAAACGCAGGGTGCGGAAAGGGATGGCAAATTCGGCGCTCCAGCCGATCTCCGAGATTTGGGTACGCACCACCCAGGAACCGTCCCAATTGATGTTGAACCCCCCGGCCGATCCCCCGCGTTGGGGGCTGGCATTGAGCACGCCCTGCCCTTCGTTGGTCACCTGGCCATCGTATTCGATGCCGGCGGGGTTGGTGCCAAAGACGAACCCGTTCTGCCCATCCCGGTAGGTATCGAGAATGATCTGAAAGGCATCGGTCTCGTTGAGCGGGGCGTCACGCCGGCTGTCGGAAACGATGATGCTACCGGGATTCCGATCGAAGCAGACGACACCGAAATAGAGGGTGTCGGGCGAATAGAGTATCCGAATCTCGGTGCGCTCCGTTGCCGGTTGGCCCTCATCGGGGGTATTCTGCCATAATTCGGCGACGGCTTCCACGTCCGTCCAGGCGGGGTCGTCGAGGACCAGGCCGTCCATCCGGGGTAGTATTCCGGCTGGAAGGGCGGCAGCCTCCGGGCGCATAACATCCCCATCTTGAGCCGCTGAAACGGCTGCCGTCGGCCCCACGCCCAGCGCCAGCAGGGCCGCCATGATAAGTTGGGATGCCTTGGTCCTGCCGATGCAGGTGGTTGGTCTGTCGGTCACGATTTTTACGCTCACAAAGGGTACCCTGGGATTGGTTTTGGTGTCTCTTTCTCGATGGAAATTAATACACCGCCAACCCGCCTGGCAGAACAATGTCATCTATCATGGACGATCCGCACAGGGTATCTGATACCCGCCCTGGATTTAGCTTTTGCGCTAAAACCGGTGAGGGCGTGGTTATATTAAGTCAACAAAAATGTATGCCATAGCCTCCATGCTCGCCATAATGTTACCCTTGTGGGGATGGGATTTATAACATTGTGCGGGACTTAAACATTAGAACGCTTCACCTGCTTTTTTCAATTCACGTGTGGGCTGGAGGACTTTCCTTCCTGCAAGGGAGAAGCGCCGCCGTGCTACTGATGCTGGTTTGCAGCAGCCCCCTGACCCTGCCGGGGCAAGCCGCCGGCCCGCCGGTGAATCCGGATTTGCTCAGTAGGGTCTGGGACGCCCAGTGGATCTCACATCCCACCGCCCCACGGGATGCCTTCGGTGTTTTTCATTTTCGCCGCAGTTTTGATCTAAAGGATAAGCCGGCTACCTTTGTGATCAATGTATCGGCGGACAACCGCTACCGGCTGTTCGTCAATAGCGCGCCGGTGAGCAGCGGTCCGGCCCGCAGCGACCTGGCCCACTGGCGCTTTGAAACGGTGGACATTGTCCCGCACCTGAGGGCCGGTAAGAACGTCATCGCTGCCGTGGTCTGGAACTATGCCGAGCACCGGCCGGTGGCGCAGGTCAGTCATCAGACGGCCTTTCTCCTGCAAGGCAATTCCGAGGGGGAAGCCGTGGTCAACACCGGCCCAAGCTGGAAGGTGGTCCAGAACAGGGCTTACACGCCGATTCCGGTGGATCGTGCCGCTCTCGGCCACGTCTATATCGTGGTGGGACCGGGGGAGCAAATGGATGCGAACCTGTATCCCTGGGGTTGGGCGGCCCCTGACTTTTCGGATCGTTCGTGGCTGCCGGCCCTACCGCTGGGCCGGGCGGTCCCCAAGTGGGGACACCACCACGACATCCACCGGGCCTGGAAGTTGGTGCCGCGGACCATACCCCCGCTGGAGGAGACCTTGCAGCGCCTGGCCAGGGTTGCGCGGGCAGACGGCATCGAGCTCGACGAGGCGTTCCTGGGAGGGGCCGGCGACCTGGTCATTCCCCGGCGCTCGAAGGTGACCCTGCTGCTGGATCAGGGCCGCCTCACCACCGCCTATCCGGAGATGATCATCACCGGTGGGAAAGGGGGGAGCATAAAAATCACCTACGCGGAAGCGCTGGTGGATGCTGAAGGTCGCAAGGGGAACCGGAACGAGATCGCCGGGAAGACCATCCGCGGGTATACCGACCGCTTCATTCCCGATGGCGGGGACCGCCGCACGCTGCGCACCCTCTGGTTCCGGACCTATCGCTATCTCCAACTTGAGATCGAAACGGATCGGCAGGCCCTGACGATCCACGATCTGTACGGGATCTTCACGGCCTACCCCTTCAAGGAGCAAGCCGCCTTTGCCAGCAGCGACCCGTCGCTCAAAGCCATATGGGACGTGGGCTGGTGGACCGCCCGCCTGTGCGCCGGAGAGACTTACTTCGATTGCCCCTACTACGAGCAGCTCCAATACGCCGGGGATACCCGCATCCAGGCGCTCATATCCCTGCACGTGTCGGGGGATGACCGGCTCATGCGCAAGGCGATCCAGGCCTTCAATGATTCCCGCATACCCGAGGGACTCACCGAAAGCCGCTACCCCACTATGGAGCCCCAGTACATTCCGCCCTATTCCCTGTTCTGGATCGCCATGGTCCACGACTACTGGCGCTATCGCGACGATCCCGAATTCGTCAGCCAGTTTCTCACCGGCATCCGGGGGGTCATCGATTGGTACGAAGGTTACATCGCGGACAATGGCATGCTGGGTCCCATGCCCTGGTGGAATTTTGTCGACTGGTCCTACCCGCGCGGTGTGCCGCCCGGCGCAGATGATGGACACTCAGCGGTGATCACCCTGCAATATGTCTATGTGCTCCGGTATGCCGCCGAGCTGGCCGCGGCCTTTAACCGCCCCGATGAAGCCGCCCACTACCGGACAGTGGCCGCAGCCCTTAAAACGGCCACCTACCGGGAATGCTGGGACGCCTCGAGGGACCTGCTGGCCGACACACCGAAAAAAGTGGACTTCAGCCAGCACGCCAACGTGATGGCCGTGCTGGTGGACCTGATCCCCCACGATAGGGAGCGGGACCTCATGGAGCGCGTCGCTGGGGATACGTCGCTGGTCCCCTGCACCTACTACTATCGCTTCTACCTGGACCGCGCCATGCAGAAAGTGGGCTTGGGCGACGGGTACCTCCAGCGCCTCGGGCCGTGGCGGGAAATGCTGGCTCTGGGCCTCACCACCTTTGCCGAGGAGCCGGAACCGACCCGATCAGATTGCCATGCTTGGAGCGCCAGCCCGAACTATTATTTTCTGGCCACGGTCTGTGGAATCGAGCCTGCACAACCGGGATTCAAGTCGGTGCGTATCGCCCCCGCTCTGGGCGCGCTGGAGTGGGTCGAAGGGCGGATGCCCCATCCCCGGGGGGATATTCTGGTCAGTTTGAAACGCAGGGGCAAGGATGGCATACAAGGAGAGATTACCCTACCGGCCACACTGCGGGGAACCTTCCTATGGCAGGGCCAGGAGGTCCTGTTGGTAAGCGGTACGCAGAAGATTTATTTATAAATTACTGCTCATCCTTTTAGCCGGGCACCTCAGGGAAGACCGCGGCGCTGCTGTTCAAGGCGCTATGGCCCGGGCTGGGGATCATCAACTCATCTGAATGGAGGATTTGTTTATGCGTAGATGGATCAAGGTGTTGATCGTGAGCACCCTCGCGGCGGGGGCTATCACCTGTGGCGGGAGGGGGGGTGACCAGGAGCAGGTGACCATTGCCGTGATCCCCAAAGGAACCACCCATATCTTCTGGCAATCCATCCACGCCGGGGCCGTCAAGGCTTCCCGGGAGCTGGGGGTCAAAATCCAGTGGGTCGGACCCGAGCGGGAAGATGCCCGTCAGCAGCAGATCGCCTTGGTGAACAACCTGGTTGTGGGTCAGGTGGATGGGATCGTATTGGCTCCCCTGGACGCCATGGCGTTGCGCCGCCCGGTAAGATCGGCGGTGAGCAGTCATATCCCCGTCGTTATCATCGATTCGGAGCTCCACGATTCCCAGGACCTGTATGCCAGCTTCGTGGCCACGGATAACCACAAAGGTGGCCGCCTGGCCGGCGAAAATATGGGCCGGCTCCTGAACGGACGGGGGAAAATTGTCATGCTCCGCTACGCGGAAGGCTCGGCCAGCACCGAAAAGCGTGAGGAAGGCTTTATGGAGGCGATCCGAGCCTATCCCGGCATCGAGGTAGTGAGCGACGAGCAGTACGCGGGGGCCACCACGGCCCTGGCCCAACAGGCGAGCGAAAGCCTGCTATTGCGCTTTAGAGACGCCCAGGGTAACCTCATGTTTGACGGCATTTTTTGTCCCAACGAATCCAGTACCTACGGTATGCTCCAGGCCCTTAAACGGCAGCGGCAGGCGGGAAAAGTTAGCTTCATAGGTTTCGATTCCTCCGACCCGCTGATTGAGGGCTTGCGCCAGGGCGAAATTAACGGGCTGGTGGTGCAGAACCCCTTCAATATGGGCTATCTGGGCGTGAAGACCATGGTGCGGCATCTGCGCGGTGAGCAGGTTGAGAAACGGATCGATACCGGTGTTACTTACGTGGCGCTCCAGGATCTTCAGCAGCCGGAGATCATGGAGCTGGTCAAACCGGATGTGGATAAATGGTTGAATCCGGAATAACGGCTGTGCCCGTGGCGACCCCGCGACTGGAGATGCAGGGGATCACCAAACGGTTCGGCGCCACCCTGGCCCTTGAGCAGGTCGATTTTTCGGTAGCGGCCGGCGAGATTCACGCGCTGGTCGGGGAGAACGGGGCGGGCAAGAGCACGCTGGTGAAAATTCTTTCCGGAGCCCACCAGCCCGATGAGGGCGCCATGTACCTGGATGGTGAGCCCTTTCGACCGCGCAACCCCATGGATGCCCGCCACCAGCGCGTGGGCATGATCTACCAGGAACTTTCCCTGGCGCCCCACCTCACCGTGGAGGAAAATATTCTTTTGGGCATGGAGCCCCACCGGTACGGATGGATCCGCTGGCGCGAGGTGCGTGAGCGCGCCCTGGAGGCGTTGGCCCAGTTTGACCGCCCGGAAATACGGCCCGATCTGAAGGTGAGCGATCTTTCAGTCAGCGCCCAGCAGTTGGTGGAGATCGGACGCTCACTGGCGGTGGGCTGCCGGGTGCTCATCCTTGACGAACCGACCAGCAGCCTGTCCCATGAGGATATCGAGCGCCTGTTCGAGATCATCCGCCGGCTGAAGGGGCAGGGACTGTCGATTGTCTACATTTCACACTTTCTCGAGGAGGTCCAGACCATCGCTGACCGCCTGACCGTCCTGCGTGACGGGGCCGTGGCCGGGACGAGTGCGATGGGCGGCATCACCCCCTATGAAATCGTCACGTTGATGGTCGGTCGCGAAGTCAAGGAACTGTATCCTCGATCGACCCGCAAACCTCAGGAGGCAATCCTTGAGATCAAGGACCTGGGCGGCGTGCACAAACCCCAATCGGCCAGCCTGAGTTTGCATCGCGGGGAGGTGTTGGGCATCTTCGGATTGATCGGGGCCGGTCGCACCGAGCTGTTGCGAGCCATCTTCGGCCTCGATCCCGTTCGCCGGGGACAGATCAAGATCGGCGTTCACCTGGGACCCGCCTCGCCGATGAAACGGTGGTTGCAAGGTGTCGGCATGCTCAGCGAAGACCGCAAAGGGGAGGGACTGACCCTGAACCTCAGTATTGCCGACAACGTCACCATCTCGAAACTGAAAGGCTTTGGTCCCCTCGGTCTGGTCCTTCCTCAGAACCAGCACGCGGCCGCCGGAAAATGGATCAAGCGGCTGGCCATTCGCGCCACCCACCCCGGCCAGCGGGTGGGGGACCTGTCGGGAGGCAATCAGCAGAAGGTTGCCTTGGCCCGGTTGCTCCAGCACGATGTGGATGTCATGTTGCTGGACGAGCCGACCCGGGGCATCGACGTAGCGGCAAAAGCGAAGATCTACCAGGTGATCGATGACCTGGCCGCAGTGTCGGCAAAGAGCAGCCGGCCACCCAAGGCCATCATCATGATCAGCAGCTACCTCCCGGAACTGCTCGGCGTCTGCGACCGCATTGCTGTGATGCATCGCGGCCGGCTCAGTCAGGCACAGCCGGTCAGTGAGGTCGATGAGCATAAACTCATGTTGGCCGCAACCGGCGAGGGGGGCCAGGCATGACCCCGTCCCCGGTAACTGAGCAACCGGTCCCGGCCCGGCGGTCATTTCTGCACGATAAGAATATCGTGTATTGGCTGAATAAGTTTGGACCGCTGCTGGCCCTGGTGCTGGTTTATGGTTTTTTTGCCCTGCTCAACAGCCGCATCGCCACGCTGGTTGCCGTAGAGACCATCATTCAACAGACGGTTATCGTTGGGGTGGCCGCCATCGGCATGACCCTGGTCATCATCTCGGGCGGCATCGATCTGTCGGCCGGTTCAACCATCGCCATAAGCTCGGTGGTCCTGGCCATGCTCATCCAGACCTTTGGGGTCCATCCGGCGTTGGCTGTCCTGGGCGGGCTTCTGGCGGGGATGTTCTGGGGCAGTATCAACGGGCTGCTCATCACCCGGCTGAGGATCGTACCCTTCATCGCTACCCTGGGCACGCTGCTGGCCGTGCGGGGGTTCGCGAAGGGGCTGGCCAGGGGTATGCCCATCAACGTGGAACCGACCTGGCTGAACGAACTGCTGGCCACCCTCCCGCCGGGACAGCGGTGGCAGCTGATCCCACCGGGCGCGTGGGTGATGATTCTCCTGGCCGTAGCGGTCAGCGGCTTTCTGCGCTATACCCGTCTGGGGCGACATATCTACGCCGTAGGTTCCAACGAACAGACTGCCCGGCTGTGCGGCGTACCTGTTGAGCGGGTCAAGGTGCTAGTCTATACCGCCGCCGGGGCCTGCGCCGGGCTGGCCGGGCTCATGTTGATGTCCTATCAGGAGCAGGGCGACCCCACCGGGGCCACCGGGATGGAGCTGGATGTCATTGCCGCCGTGGTCATTGGCGGGGGAAGCCTGTCGGGCGGTGAAGGTTCCATATTGGGGAGCATGGTGGGCGCCCTAATCATGACGGTCATCCGATTCGGCAGCCAGCTCAACGGCTGGCCCACGTGGATGACGCAGGTGGTCACCGGCGTGGTCATCATCATTGCGGTGGCCGTCGACCGGTTGCGCCATCGGCAGTTAGCCTGACGCGCCGGTAAAACGGCATCGAGCGATAAAGGGGAGAGGTGCATGCCCGCGATAAAAATAAGTCAAGCCGAGCACCCGGCCCATGATGGCCCGGTCATCGGGGTGTTCGCACCCTGTGACCCGCGGATCGATGAGCCGTCGCGCACCCGGGCAGGCAATATCATCAAACTGATTGCCGATGCGGTGGCCGCCGAGGTTCGTATGCCCGACGGCTCTTTGGTCCCGGTGGTCTACTCCGATGTGCTCATTCAGGGGGAACCGGAGGCCGATACGGTGGCCAGGCAGTTCAAGGCCCACGGGGTCAATGTCCTCATCGGGGTCCCCGATACCTGGGCTTTCCCGCAACTGACCCTGCTCTCCCTGCTCAGCCAGTTCCCCACCGATACGCCCCTTAATCTCACCTGCGGCAACAGCGGCCCCAAGCCGGGTGTCGTGTATACCCACGCCGCTGCGGGGGCTCTGGCGCAGTCAGGCCGGCTGATGCATATCAACGTGGGCAACTGGCCCGACTCGGGGCCAAAGCCGGTGATGAGCCGGCGGACCCAGGACGCCCTCATCGATTGGGCCTACGCAGCCGTCACCACACAGGGGTTGAAGGGGAAACGGGTGGTGGTGTTGGGTCATGATTCCATGGGGATGGAAACGGCCCTGGCCCATGTAGCGGCGACCCGCAACAATTTTGGCCTGGAAATTACCCGCCTCGATATGAAGCTGCTGGCCGATATGCTTCAAAAGCAGGCCTACAATCAGAGCGAGTTAAAGGAGCTGCGAGCCTGGCTGGATGGCCACGCCCGGAGCCGCATCGAACTCAGGGATGCTGCCGACGATGACCGGCTCAACCAGAGTCTGGCCATGTATCTCATTGTGCGCGACCTCATGCAGGAACTGAACGCCGTGGGGGGCGGCTTTATGAGTCAGCTCGAATGGGGGTCGGACCTGAGGGGCATCCCCCTTCCGGTGGCCGACATCATGGAATCCCTGTTCAACGCGACCTTCGACCACCGGGGCCCCAAGCCGGTGACGCCCTACGCCACCGAGGCCGACGTTCAAGGTCTGCTGACCATGCTGTTCATGACCTACCTGTCAGGCGGGCACCCCCCGCTATTTATGGATTTCAGGAAGGTGTGGGAGAACTGGGAACTCAAAGGACTGGCCAAGGATCTGAAATTGAAATTGGCCGGCAGGACCCTTTGGGAGGAAAAAGGGATCGTGGACGGCTGCAATTCCGGGTCGGCCGCCTTCAACTGGGCCGCCAAGCCGGGCGCCACCGAAGCCGAGATCATGAAAAACATCTCCTTCCCCCAGGCGGTGGCGGACTATTTCCCCGGTCTGGGGAATTCCATCACCTTCAAAAGTCCCGGCGGGATCGAGGGGCTGGCGGCCCGGCTGGCGTATAGCTCCCTGTCAGGCATGTTCTCCATGGTCTGGGACGAGGCGGTGACCGTGGACCTGCCGCCCCGGCTCGCCGATGCCGTCTGCAAAGCCTCCAATCCCACCTGGCCCCACACCTTCATCACGCCCAAACATGCCACCATGACCGAATACAAACAGTACGCACCGGCCAACCACTTCCACATGACCTGGAATTTGCAGACGGCCCGGTTCCAGTACTGGATGGATATGGCCAACGTCCTGTCGGTGACCCCCTGGCAGGCCATGCCCGCCTACCGGGAAGACGTGGATCGTCCCCTGCCGGTGCTGTACATCATCAACGGTGGGGAGCTGCAGGCCAAACTGCTGCGCAAGGGCTGGTTGCCCCGGTGACCATCAGTCCTGCAATCGGTCCAGGTCAGAGGATGGTTTAGCATCGAACATCGGCCCCTCGGGAAGACCGGATTAACTCCTTCCGTTGTCGGTTTCGGCGCCGCACCCCTGGGCGATGAATTCGGCCGGATCGATGAGGCTGAGGGGGAACGCGCCGTGCATGCGGCCATCGACCAGGGGATCAACTACTTTGATGTCTCACCCTACTATGGACGCACCCTGGCCGAAACGAGGCTCGGTCAGGCCCTGAAGGGGCGACGGCCTGCCGTTATCCTGGCCACCAAGGCCGGGCGCTACGATGTGGACCCAGGCACCGGCTTTGATTTTTCCGCCCAACGCATTTTCGCCTCGGTTGAAGAGAGCCTCAAACGGCTCCAGACCGATTATATTGACGTTTACCAGGTCCACGACATTGAATTTGGCTCGAAACAACAGATTATCGAGGAGACCTTGCCGGCCATGTTCAAGTTGAAGGAGCAGGGTAAGGCGCGTTTCATCGGCATCACCGGGTACCCGCTCCACCTGCTGAAAGAGGTGGCCGGGTCCACCGACATCGACATGGTGCTGACCTACTGCCACTATAACCTGCTCAATACCACGGCCGCCAAGGTACTCACACCGGTGACCAGGGAACGGGGAATCGGTTTGATCAATGCCTCGCCGCTGCACATGGGGGTTTTGACCGGGCAAGGAGCACCCCCCTGGCATCCGGCGCCGGAAGAGGTCCTTAGGGCGGGGCGACGGGCCGCGGCATGGTGCCGGCAACAGGGCGGCAATATTGCCGACTTGGCGCTACAGTTCGCCTACAGCTATGAGCCGGCCGCCACCACCCTCGTGGGCATGAGCAAAGTGGAGCATGTGAGGCGCAATATCCAGATGGCGGGCGTCAAGCCAGACCCTGACCTGTTCCGAGGGGTGCTCAAGATCATCAAGCCGGTGGCGGACATGCAGTGGATTGTGGGGCGACCGGAAAACAATGATCGGGAGTAAAGGATGAGGGCGGTCACGTTTGTCAAGCCGGGTCACATCGAACTGACTGAGCAACCGGCGCCACGGGTTGGCCCCGAGGATATTCTCATCGACATGCGCTACGTGGGCCTGTGCGGCACCGATCTGAGCACCTAT
>CAZJBG010000074.1:0-12468 GCA_964543925.1 uncultured bacterium | reverse complement strand
ATCGTCAATCCCGACATGAGCCAGGCGGTGAGCAACTGGGTGGCCCTGGGCAATCCCGGTCACGACCTGATTCTGGCGGGGGATGATCAGGCTATCGAGCGGGCCCACCGGCGATTGAACCACAAGGCCCGGAGCCTGGCCCGGCATACGGCGGGGATCGACGGCCTGGTGAACAAATACCTGGAGCAGGTGGCCCTCGCCGGGGCCATCTCGTCGGAGGACGTGGTGACTCTGGGGGCCGATCCGGGTGTGGACCAGGTGGTGGTGGTGCCGGTGTCCCAGATCCGGTTCAAGCGGGAAGGGGGCGAGTATGTCCCCTACCAGCTGGTGGACCGGGAGGAGGTACCCCTGAACCCCATCACCTACCGGTATCTGGCCTACATGACCATCGAGAACTCCCCCTACGCCAAACCGCCCATGATCGCGGCCCTGGAGCCGATCCTCGATCAGCGGGCCATGAAAAAGAACCTCCAGTTCATCATCAAGAAGTTTGGCCTGTTCGGCCTGATCAGCGCGGCGGTGACCCCGCCCAAACGGGACGTAGGGGAGACCGGGGATGAATATGGCAAGCGGGTGCAGGACTACCTGGCCAGCGTCCTCAAGGCGTTCAAGGAGAATTTTCACGAGGGGATGGCGGTCTACACCGATGACATCAAGGTGCAGCGCACCAACCTGACCACCGACGTGCGGGGGATCCAGGACATTTTCCGTCTCAATGAGGAGCAGGTGTTCTCCGGTCTGGGCAGCGATCCGTCCATGCACGGGCGGACCTACTCGACTACCGAAACCTATGCCCGGGTGGTCTATAACCTGCTGCTGCGCCACGCCGAGAGCTTTCAGCGCCCGGTGAAGCGGCGCATCGAGCGGACCTACCAGCTCGACCTGGCCCTGGCGGGGATTCCCATCGAGGACATCAGTCTGCACTTCCATGCGGCCCCGGCCCAGGACCCCCTCACCGAAGCCAAGGCCAAGCAGGTGGCGTGGCAGGTGGTCCGGGAGAAAGTGGAGACGGGCCTCCTCGATCCGGATGCCGCCGCCCGGGAGCTGGGCTACGACGACTGGGATGAGGTGGGCCTGCTGCCGGGATATGCCAACATGGTGAAGGCCGGGGAGACTCGTTTCCGCAAGTCCCCATTCGGCTATCTGGAGCAGCAGCTTCATCGCCTCACCTTCAACTCATTCGCCCAGCAGTATCGCCATGTGCGGCCGAGGGTGGCGGCGGGCGCCGGACCGGCCCAAAATGGCGCTGCCCGGTCAGCGACGTCCAACGGGAAGGCGATCTCCGCCCCAGGGGCGACAGTCGAGGATTGGCTGGAGCATCCGGCGCCGTTGAATTCACCGGACCATGACCCATTAAAAATAGAGGAGGGACTGCTATGAACAGGCGCGACACCCGGTGCGGTGATTCGGAGAACAACGGGTCTCCCGACACCCCCGCCCGGAATTTTTCACTGCCAACGGGCCCGGCCTCAGCGGCCGGATCAGGGCCGTGCCAGGTGCGCCTGAGTCTGCCGGTTGGGCAGCAGGCTGACGGATCAGCCGCGGCCCTGCTCTCGGCCCAGGCCGGTAGCCTGGAGGACCTCCAGCCCCAGGATGGGGACCTGATTCCCTTTACGTTCCGGCTGCTGTCGGCGGCCTACCTGGGAGCCGGCGGCTACCACCTGGATTTTTCCCAGGAGGGGGTCCTTGAAAAGGCCCTGCCGGTATTTTTAGAGCCGGAAGCGGAGGGGAGCATCCGCACCCAACCGTTGGTGGTGGTACGGGACCACAGCTTTGAAATTGAGGATCGTCTCGGGCTGGTGAGCCGTGCCAAGTGGCACCCGGCGGACCCCGAGCACGGCCTGCCCTATCCCGGCATCGACGCCGAGCTGCAGATCAATTGGAAACTGGCCGCCGACGTGGTGCGCCGGCTGCTCCACGACCCACCCCTGCTGGACGCCTGTAGCGTCAGCCTCGGTTTCAACTGGGAGAAATCCCACCCCGGCCTGGAAGACTGGCAGTTCTGGATGCAGCTGGGCGAGGAGGTGGACGGCTCGATTGTACGGGTGATCGTCACCGATATTCTGTCGGTGGAGCATGTGGGATTGGTATTTGCCGGGGCCGATCCGTCTGCCCGCCGGGCGGCGGCAAGGGCCCCGTCTGTAGCGGCGCCGATCCCGCCAGCCGTTATGGCGGCGGGTCCTTCGCCCTTCGAGAGCCTCAGGGCGACGTTGGGGGCAAGCCCTTCGACTGCCCCTTCGACCATACTCAGGGCAAGCCCTTCGACTCCGCTCAGGGCAAGCCTCGGGGCCCGGCCCGCACCGGCCACAGCAACACAAGGAGAACCAGCAGCTATGGATCAGCAGAAAATATTTTTGGGGGCCGACAGCCCTCTGTGGAATTTGTTTGGGATGCAAGACCATGACCTGCAGCTCCTGGAGGAGCGGGCCCGGGAAGTCGTGGCTCTGGCGGACCTGGGACAGGATGCCCTGGCCGACCTGCGCCAGGACGTTCAGACCCTCATCGTCCAGTTGGATGGTGCTGCGGAAGCCACGGCTTCCCAGGGGCTGTTCAAGGTGATTGAGACCGCGGACCTGCCCACCCTCCGGGCCCTGAAGACCGAATACGCCCGGCGGCTGGAGACCATGGTCCCCGCCCGCTGCGAGGTGTGCGGTAGCGAGCAGGTCATGCGGCGGTCGTCGCGGCAGGTGGCCCCGGGCGGGGATCAACCGGCCGACGATCCGGGTCTGTACCGGTAGTGATGGCAGCGAGATCGCCACGGTCGTCCGCCAATGGGCGGATCGCGATGACGAGAAAAATGTGGTGAATGATCGCATTCGCCAGACGAGCCAGTAAACGGAAAGGAGCTGGATATGAGCATATCCTTCAGTGGGATTCGAGATAAAGCCACTCTGGTGGCCAGCAGCCTCACCTTCGGCACGGACGAGGGGAAGGTCTGCAAGGTGACCGCCAATCAGACGGTGGGACTGTGTGCCGACGATGACCGCTTTCACGGCGTGATCGAGACCATCGAGCGGGACAACGCCTACTGCGTGGTGACCAAGACGGGTTACGTGACTCTGGACTACACGGGCACGGACCCCACGGCCGGTATTGTCAAACTGGAAGCAGATGCGACCGGCGGAGTGAAAATAGACGTCACCAACGGTATGGAGTACCTGGTGGTCGATGTGGATACAACCGGCAAAAAAGTAACCCTATTTCTAGGGTAATGGCAGGAGGAACCATGAGCATGCCAATCAAAAGGCCCGGTCCTGACGGGCAATTCAAACGGATGAAACTGGAGCGGAGTTTCTATCAGGAAGCCGAAGCCAAGGGGGTCACCTTTGTCGATTTCCTGGGCGGGGTAGACAACGGTGCCTATTACGACCCTGAATCGTCATTGGATCCCTTCCAGCAGCAGCTGGCGGCCCGCAACCTGGTGACCCATGGCCCGCAGGCCATTCAGCTGGAGACCTTCTACGAAGGGGACAGCAGCGTACTTTTCCCGGAGTGGATCAACCGGCAGATCCGGGAGGGGATGAGCCTGGGCAAGAATGCCCTGCGCCTGGATGACCTGGTGAGCGTGGAAACCGAGATCGAATCGGGCGTCTACCAGGTGCTGGTGTCGGAGATCGGCAGTGAAGCCAAGGCGAAGCGGGTGGGCCAGGGGGGCGAGTTCCCCAAGGTGGAGATCACCATGGGCGAGCAGACCATCAAACTGGCCAAGTACGGCATCGCCCTTTCGGCGTCCTACGAGGCCATCCGGCGAGTGAAGGCCCCTCTGTTCGCCGCCACGTTGCGCAAGATCGGCTTCTACCTGGGCCGCCAGATGGTGGACGACGCCATCACGGCGCTGGTGAACGGCACGGGCAACAACGACGCCGCCACCGTGGACCAGGTGGCCGCCACGGGCACGCTGGCCTACAGCGATCTGGTCACCTTCGACCTGAACTTCGACCCGTTCGAGTCCAATTTCTGGGTGGCCCCCAAAGCGGTGATCACGACGGTGCTGAACATGGTGGAGTTCAAGGACCCCATGGCGGGTTTCACCTATCAGCAGACCGGTGACCTGATCAGCCCCCTGGGCAACACCCTCCGGCGCTATGACGGGACCCTGTTGTCCACCGACCGGATCGTAGGCTTCATGCACCAGTTCGCCATCGAAAAGGTGACGGAACGCAACGCCAGTCTGGTGGAGGTGGAACGCATCATCAACAAACAGATTGAAGGGACGACAGTATCCCAGGTCGTGGGCTATGCCAAGCTCGACAAGGATTCTGCCCGCGTCCTGGACATTACCTACTAGGGACGTTTCCCAAGCCGAACGCGCCGATCACGGGAGGCTCCCGATGGCCCAGATGGCGGCACCGGGAGCCTCGGATGGGCGCAGCAGGCCTCGGCGAGTCTAGCAGTGGCAGTGGCAGTAGCAGTAGCAGTAGCAGCAGCAGTGGCAGCAGCAGTGGCAGTGGCAGGGGCAGCTGAGCCATAGGGCGCGCGTTGGGGCTGATCGCTGAACGCTGACCGCTGGAGGCTGGCGAAGAAGGATGTCCAGTGGCAGCGAAAGGCGCAGAATGGTTGTACCACAGTTTAGGGAGGATACCATGAGAGATGACAGAATTGCAGTCAAGCTGCATCCCCGGCTCGAGAAAGAGGGACGCGGATTGTGCGACCCGGTGGAGCCGCGAAATCGTGAGGTGATCGCGTCCTCATGCTACGGCCCGCAAGGTTACCTGCGGGTCTTCCCCAGCGGATTTATTCTGGCCCAGATTGCGGCGGGGACGCTGATTCGGGTGAAGCCCGAAAAATCGATGAGCGGCAAGGGACCCGGCGGGCCGGGAGGGGCACGTAAGTCCCGCAGAACCGGGACGAAGGGGGCGGAGCGATGATTGCCGACGGCACTCACGTACGGGCCCTGGGGGGGCTTCCGTCGAGTATGGATGACAGCACCCTGGCGCCCTTTTTCGGTCCCGCAGGCCTACGGCTGGAGGATTGGGTGGGGTCAGGGGCTTATGAGGACGCCGAGCAGCCCACCCCCAGCGACGCCGACCGGGCGGCGGCGTTAAAGGACGCCGAAGCCTATTTGGTCCTGTATTACGCCGCCCCCAGGATCAACATGGTGATTGTCGACAGCGGCATTGTCACCTACAAGGTCGACGGGAGTTCGACGGATCAGTTCACGTACTTGAAGCCGGGTGACCTGGAGGTCCTACGGCAGGGTTGGCTGCGGGATGCGGTGAGCGCGTGCAGCCGCTATATCATCAAGGCGGGGGTGATTATTGGTGTGTCCCCGGCGGCGGACGAAGAAGCCTGAGAGGAGTAATCGAACATGGCACTAATGAGCAAACCGACCCACGATCCCAAGCTCACCCGCTGGTGGTGGCGCACGCTCCGGGAGTGGGTGTATGAGCTGATAGATCCCCTCTGGGGGGCGTTTCGGGGCGAGAATACCGATGAGATTACCCTGGCGAATGTGACCGATATCAACGGCGTCTCCACGGCGGAACTGGCTATTTTGGACGGCATCACGGCCACCACTGCCGAGCTCAATAAGCTAGGGGGATTGACGGCGGATGCCACCGATCTCAACAAGACGGACCGAGCCCAGGCTGACGGAGTGGCCGAGGCGTCCAAAGTGGTGGTGCTGGATGCCAACAAGGACCTGCTGGACAAGCGGTTCGATATCAACCGGAGCCTGCTGGAGGGGACCGTCCGGGGACCGGGACTCCATCTCGATGGCGCAAACGCTGAGGTGACCATACCCCACTCCACGCACATCGACTTTCCGGCCAACGACTTTACCCTGGTGTTCGTGCTCAAGCCCGATACCAACGACGCCGATATTTGGATTGGCGGTAAGCGGCAGCACAACGGCAACGTGCCGGGCTGGTATCTGGCGAAGCGCGTGAGCGATGGATGGTGGTTGTCCTTGAACGACGGCACCAATGGCCTTACGGTGAAATACGCTGGTGACCTGCCGACGGACCAGCCCAGTGTCCTTGTCTATGTGGTTGACCGGGTCAATCTCACTGCCCATGCCTACCTCAACGGTGTGGAAAGCACCTCCATCTCGGGGAGTTTCGCCACGCTGGGCAGTCTGGCGAACAGTCAGCAGTTGGAGCTGGGCTGGTTTTATGATCAACATTTCAAGGGTAACGCCTACTATCATGCCCAGTTCAATCGCGCCCTTAGCGTCGATGAGGTGAAGGCCCTTACCTCCGGCGCACCCCTGGGCTTCGTTGATGTGGGGGCCAGCCAGACCGACCGGGTGATCAACGGCGATGCCTGGACCGGGGCCAGCGGGTCCACGCCGCCCAACAGCTGGAGCGACAGCGGATCGGGTACGGCAGGCTATTCCATCCGGGACAACTCCAGCGTGGCGAACATGGACAGTGACACCCTCGAGCTGGCGGTGATCGGCAGCGGCTCGAAGACCCTGGACCAGACCATGCTCCAGCCGGGGAAGCGTTACCGGGTCAGTTTTGCCTACCGCAACCTGGACGGCACCAGCAGTACGATCGTGGCGCTGGGCACGTCAGCCAACAGCGTGACCCTGCAGAATACGGGGATCAGCGGCGACGGCGTACTCTTTGAACAGGAGCTGGTGGCCGATGGCACGGACCTCCTGTTTGTGGTGGATGTTGACGGTATCCTGCAGATCGACAAGATGAAGGTGGTGCAGATCGGCTGTGTGGCCGAATTTCGTCCCGATGGCATGACTGCAGCCCAATGGCAGGATACGAGCGGCAACCAGTTGCATGGGGCGGTCGATGGCGCTACGCCCATCAACTTACCCAGTAACCATGTGGCCCGATATGTTAAAACAGCTGTCACTGGGGATACAGTACTGACCGATGTCCTCCCAGCGGGGTATCGGATCAAGAGTATCGTGGTTGAGGAAACGGCGGGCAACGCCATCACCGGGGGTCTAAAGATCGGTACCAGCGCGGGAGGGACCCAGGTGGTGAACGGCCAGGCCGTGGGCGCCAACGCCCTGGTGGACTGCGCCCCGGGGACCGTGATTTTCAGCATTTCGGCGGCGCAAACCCTCTACGTGGAAGATGTGACCAGTTGGAACTCGGCCTCCATAGACCTCTGGATACAGATGGAACGCGTGAGTTGAGAATTGGATGCTGGATACTAGATGTTGGATACTGGATAGGAGTGTGAAACCCATAGCCATGGATAACGGATCATCGCTCGCGATTCTTTAGGCCCGGAGGCCCCTTCCGTCCTGCCCCCTACCCGCACTCGTCTGCTGTCATACAACCTACCAAAAACACACCCGACTCAACACCCTCGCGGAAGGGGCGTCCGGGCTGGCGCCAGTGCCGCAGATTCACGACGTGCTGGGTAATGGCCTCCGTTTGAATCATCTCGCTGTAGACAAGGTCTTCGAGAGAGATGGGTATTCTGTCTTGTGATTTCAGCACTTCCCTGTACAATCAAGTGTACTACGCCTTGCCCACAATAGCGTCCATCGGTACCCTTTGCTCGCGAGACCCTTTTGCGGGAAACCAACCTATCACATCCCCCGCCGTGAAGTTCTTGATTTCATCCTCAGAGGCGACAGGAAAGAAGAGGCGAATGGTAGTACCTTGATTCACCTCGCTCTCAACTTCATATTTCGCCCGATGGATTTTTAAAATGCCATACAATAGCGAAAGCCCAAGGCCCAATCTATCGAAACCCGACTTGGTGGTGAAGAAAGGCTCGAACGCTCGGTGTTTTGTGTCCTCATCCATGCCACAACCCGTGTCGGAGATGCTCACTACCAGAGACTCTCCTTTTGTGCTCTCCTCATCTACTTCAACACCATCTACATTCGAAAGGTTAATAGTTAATGTACCCCCATCAGTCATTGCTTCTGCCGCGTTGGTTATGATGCTCTGCAATGCCGGCCAGAGCAGAGTCTGATTTCCGATGATCATATTGTTGCCCTGACGGAAATCAGTTCTTATCTCGACTGAATCGGGTAACTGATCGGCGATCCAACCTTTCATCGATGCCAACAGGTCAGTGAAGGACATGAGTTGCAGCTCTATTTCTGTCGGATGGGTTATAAGATAGAGCCGATCACTGACAATAAGTGCCTTTTTGATTTCTCCGGTGATCAAATCGGGGAGATTAACAAGATCTGCCATATTACCGCCGGCTTTTAACAGATTCACGTGATCTTCTATTGTTTGTAGTATGTTGGTAAGATAGAAGGCCATGCCCCCAGCGAGAGCACCGATAAGCACTGACTTTTTCGCTTCCTGCAAGTGGGATTCGACTTCATGTTTCTCCTTGAGAAGGCGAAGCTCCTGCTTGCTACTGTAGACCACGGTTAAGGCGAGGGTGAGGATGATACTCACGAATGCGATGATCGACATCACGACTGTAAAAAAGTCTAATTGTGAAAACATCGATGGGCCCTAGGTGATAACGGTACGGATGTGCATTAGGTACAGATTATTTATATGCTTAAAGGCGAGAACGAAAAGTATGGAGGTAGTGGTCAGATCAAAGATGGGTAGGTAAGTGAGCTGTTTCATGGGACGGGAGAACTCATTCCAAGAGTGCCCCCCCCCAAGGGCCAATAGCTCTTCAGTTGCCTTCTCTCAGGGATTAAGCGTTTTATTCCACAGTGTTATTGCCAGTTGGTCGGCAAAATTCTTGTTCGCCCTGATATAATCGATCAACATCCTTTGAACATTGGAGAGGTCTTCATCCTCTTTTTGGGCAATATCTTGTAAGCCACCGTAGGGGCTTCCAACGCCGTACAGAAGCCACCACGGTTTAACACCGTATAGATTACAAATTTTTTCTAGCGTTCCAGGAGGCGGTAGTGCCCGATCATTCTCATAGCTGTTTATCATCTGGCGACTGAGTTCAAGCCGTTCCCCCAACTGTTGCTGGTTTAAATCAGATAGCTTGCGACAACGCCTCATCCGCTTCCCAAACCCCTCGGCAAACTGGTGGGTCGTCTTCAGTGCTACCTCCTGATCAATTCGATGTTCGCAACATACATATGAATCTCAAGCCAAGATGAATTCCGATGGACATGTCTAGTGCTATTTTGGCTTGTTCTCCTTAATATTAAAGATAATTAAAATTTGATATTTAGACAAATCTTAATTTGCATCTTCTGGAACGAGCCCAGTTGGGGTCTCTCCCAGGTGTTCCCTATGTGCTGGCGCCGGGAGCCAATTTCTTTGTTTTGATCGGTCAGCTTGTCCTCACCCGACTCAACACCCTCGCGGAAGGGGCGTCCTGGCTGACGCCCCCCCCCGGCAGCCCTGCAACCCTTCGACGGAGTTTATCCTGAATCCGCCGCCAGATTGGTGGACTGATGGATCGGGTTCTGCCAATTTTCTATCTCCGACTGTGTTCTGTTTCAACTCACATTGTTGCCATTAGATCTGAACAGTATTGACCCTTTTCAGAAGTATTCTATTATTTCGATGAACATACTATAGATTACTGTAGTTCATTACAGAAGGCGTACGGGTCCTGTGCGTTATATCACAGGAAATAAAGTGCCGGACAACCTCTGCTGAGTGAGCGGTGTCAGATGGGCAAAAGCAATGATGATTGACGTATTGAAATCACACAAAGGAATTCCAGTGTGCCACCATAAATCTCGAGCACTCTTGCTCACCCTAGCACTTTTAGGTAGCCACCTGGCGCTCAACGCCCAAACATCCGGCCGAATCTCCGGGTTCGTTAAAGATGCGGATACGGGCGAACCCCTCTCGTTTGCCAACCTGGTTCTTGAGGGGACAAACTTGGGGGCTGCAAGCAGCACCGACGGCTTCTATGTGATTGTAGGCATTCCCCCCGGGGAGTATAATCTTAAAATGATGATGATAGGCTATCTCACGGAGGAAGTGCCGGTCTCCATCACCCCTGGTGTTGACCTACGCATTGACCGTGAACTGCCCCATGAAGTCATCCTGACCGAAGGAGTTGTTGTTAGCGGAGAGCGAACCAGGTTCGAGGAGGGGGTGGAGGTCAGCCGTATCAACCTCTCCCTGAGGGAAATTAAAGATGCCCCGGCTCTGGCCGAAGCTGATCTGTTCCGCACTTTGCAGATGCTGCCGGGGGTTCAAGCCTCAAACGATTTCTCTTCGGCCATGGTGGTACGAGGGGGCAGCCCCGATGAAAATCTCATACTACTCGACGGTATCGAAGTTTACAACCCGTTCCACCTGGGTGGAATTTTCTCCACCTTTAACGCCGATGCCCTGGCCAACGCCGAGTTCATTGCCGGTGGATTTCCGGGGCAGTATGGCAACCGTATTTCCTCTGTTCTCGAAATCACTGCCCGTGAAGGCGATAGCAAGGGGGGTAGATTTTTCAAAGACTCGGCCATTGGCAACTACTGGAATGTAAGCCAGATGCAGGGTGAAGTGAGTGTACTCAGCAGTAAGTTGCTGGCGGAAGGGCCCATCAAAAATGGTTCGTGGATGTTGGCCTGGAGGCGCACGTACTATGATCAAATTATCAACGCTTACTACGCCTTTAAAGATGATGAACCTGCCGGTGGATATTATTTCCGGGACCTGCACGGTAAACTCATCTACAACCTCTCGCCCACTGACCGCCTGGTACTCGCCACCTATGCCGGACGCGATTTCGCCACTTTTGAGATTGGGGAGGATGACGGTAGTATTTACTTAGACCTCGATTGGGGTAATCGGACCACCTCCCTCCAATGGCGGCACGTACCCAACTCCAAGTTCGTCTCCTTAATGTCCATCGCCAACACCCGTTATGATTGGGCCTTGGATCTCGGTTTTACCCTGATTGATTCTGCTTCCGGTGAGACCGGCATTGAGATAACCCAGGCCGTGGCGCTGAGCGACTGGACGATCAAGGAGAAGCTCGACTGGTTTATTTCAAAGGACCATACGGTGACGACGGGTTTCGAACTGAAAACTCTAGGCATAGACGTTGACATGGTGGTGGGCGGCGTCAGCTTCTTGTCAAGGGAACAGAATCCCTATATAACATCTCTGTATATTCAGGACCGCTGGCAGGTGAGTCCGCTCCTGAGCATCCAACCCGGAATGCGCCTGTCTAAATTCCAACTGCACGATGGTTTATACTACGAACCGCGCCTCGGTTTAAAATACCTGATAACTGAAAATCTGGCCTTCAAGTTGGGCTGGGGCATTTACAAACAGTTCCTCTTCACCAATACCAGTGAGGATGATATCCTCAATTTCGTTGACTTCTGGTTGCCTGTACCGAAGGAAAATAAGGCTCAATCGGCGCAACATTATATCGCCGGCTTGGAGCAGTGGCTGGGTGAGGGTTTTTATGCCAGTATCGAGGCTTACTACAAACCTTACGACGTTATGCTCGACACGAATCCCGCCAATGATCCCGCCATCGAAGAAGATGATTTCATTGAAGGGACGGGTCAGGCCTATGGCATTGAATTTCTAGTCAAGCGCACAACCGGCAAACTGACCGGATGGCTGGGATACACCTATGCACGCCTGACCAAGGAAATCGACTTTAACAGCGATGGCAAGATTGTGCAGGAAGACGGTGAGGCCTATCATCCCAAGTACGATCAGCCCCATACTCTCAACCTGGTGCTCAGCTACCCCTTGGGCAAACGCAACCAACTGGGCTTTACGATGTCAGTCAGTAGCGGTCAGCCCTACACGCCGGTCTGGGGCAAAACCTATACGCAAAGCGGATTCGGCAGTTATACCCAGCCCTATGCCAATCTGGTTACCCTTCCCGGCACACGAAATTCAGCGCGTATCCCCCTGTATTTCAGGTCGGATATCAGCTTCAGTCGTGAAATCCACCCCTTTGGCATCGATGGACGACTGAAATTCCAGATTATCAATTTCACGAACCATTTCAACGTCCTGCTGTATTCCTGGGACCATGATAAATCACCATCGGAGGTCACGGCCATCAGCATGTTCCCCATTCTGCCCACCTTCGGACTGGAGTTCAAACTATGAGCCATCGATCAATGCACGATCCCTACACCTATCCGATCCTGGTCGCCGTCATACTGCTTTCAGCCGGTTGCCAAAAAGATATAAGTATCACGGCATTCGCCGATGACTACAGCGCTTATAAGGCGGAACTACGCATTGAAGCAATCTTGAACGCCGTGGAGCCCATGCAATC
The DNA here is from genome assembly GCA_964543925.1 of uncultured bacterium. Classification (GTDB taxonomy): domain Bacteria; phylum Fidelibacterota; class Marinisomatia; order SCGC-AAA003-L08; family TS1B11; genus JADFNF01. The sequence continues at coordinate 345 of CAZJBG010000074.1, read as the reverse complement.
TATCGTGCGGGTGGACCGGACCATCCTGGTCACGGATACCAGTCTGTTCAACGGGCGCGATGACGATGGCGATTGGGATCCACTGACCGATGATACCGGTGAGGATGGGGTATTCGCCAGTGAGGGCACCTTTGGATCGGAGAAGGATGACGGCGAGGGCAACGGCGTTCCCGATCCCGGGGAACCCCATGTCGATGAATATGACGAGATTATCTCCCAACTGCACGACAGCACCTTGACCATCCAGATGTACGATGTTGCCACCGGGGAGCTGCGGATTGATTTCGCTTATGAGGCTCAGGCTGATTCCTTTGAGTACTTCTATGCAACATCGAATATTGCCTT
>CAZJBG010000073.1:10455-12488 GCA_964543925.1 uncultured bacterium | reverse complement strand
CCGGGGTACGGTGCAAATGAGCGACCAGCTCTGGCGTATCACCGACACGACCAGCACGCAAATCGCCGGCAGCAGGATGCAGCTGTGGGGCTCGGTGGACGCAGCCCAGGCCGACCTGGATCTTGAGGTCTATCTCCAGACCGATTCCCTGGCAGCCCTTTTGAGTACCCTGGGTCTGGCCCCCGTTGAGGGGCGAGCCAATGGACAGGTTTGGGTCAGTGGTCCCTGGAACGATCCGGCTCTTACCGGTACGGTCATGCTGGGCGACGCTCATTACCACGATGTGACGGTCGGGAAGGGGTTCATCCAGTTCGTTATGGATAGGACGGTGAGTCGCCTGGAAGGACGGATCAATGCCTCCCTGGGGGACCTGGACTTTATGGGGGTTCCCGCGGAGGGTGGGGAGGCCGAATTCATTTTCGCGGGCGACACGGTCTACGCCACTTCGGTACAACTTTATCGGGGGTTGGAACGACTGTTCACCCGTGGGCATCTCACGCTTTCTGAGGCCGGCTATGCGGTTTTGGATACATTGGCTGTGTCCCGCAATATGGAACATTTGACCCTCGGCACGGTCGTGGCCAGGCGCGTGGGAAATCGGTGGGAACTGCCGCTTACCGCCATCGAATTTGCCGAGGGACAGCTATCCTTTTCCGGGGAATGGACCGACCCCCGGGACTTTGCGTTACAGGCTGCCTCCAGTCAGTTGGACTTGGAACGGCTCTATCGATTTCTGGGTGCGCCGCCCCGCCTTCGTGGCGTGGTGGATGCCGATATTGCGGTCAGCAATCAGGCCAACCGCCTGACTTTCACCGGCAATCTGGTTGCCACGGACGGGGAAATTGACCAGATTCCGTTTTCCCGCCTACGGGCCGAGATTTTACTCGAAGACAACCACCTGGTCCTTCAGGCCTTCAACTGGCGCAAGGACAGCGCAGGAGTGAAAGGGGAGGGTGTGCTGGCCTACCAACGGGATGACGCCCGATTGGGCGGACTTGGCGCCCTTGATTCCCTCGCATTCTCCGGCGAATTGGATGCATTCCCCCTCCACGATCTTCAGCCCATTCTGCCATGGCCCTTAGAAACCGATGGCGCTGTAACCGGATCGTTTGAGGCTCGGGGACCGGCGCATGACCCGGTCTATACGGCCGATTTGGCTATCGCCGCGCCGCAGTTCGACCTGATCAAGGGTGAGCACCTTACCGGGCGCTTGCGGTATGAGGACCAGCGGTTGACGTTCACCGATCTCGCCCTGAAGACCCCCACTGGCGCTTATACCGGCGGCGGCGTCTTGCCGGTCAACCTGAGTCCGGCCGGCGGCGGCGGCATAAGACTGCTGTCGGACCAGGCGGTCGATATGGCCTTCGCCGGGACGACCACGCAACTGGACTTCATCACCCCTTACTTCGACGTGGTCGATTCCCTGAACGGGACCTACAGTATCGAACTGGCCCTGTCGGGTACCTTCGACCGGCTCATGAGGCATGGAAAGTTGGCGGTCACGAGCGGCCGGGTGGAGCTGCTTACCATGGAAAATCCCGTCGTCGATTTAGAGGGACAAGCCGTTATCACGGACAATATCCTGCGCATCGAGCGGCTTGTCGGGCACACTCCGAAGGATCCGGCAAGGGGGCTCCTTGACCGTATGCGCAGGGAGATTTTTGGGGGAATCTTCGGTGGTGAGCGGGCCACGCAGAGCTCCGAACTGGTCGTATCGGGGACCATGGATATGTCGGAATTCTTTCGCCCCGCCTTCAATTTGCAGTTGACCGGCGAGCATGTATACTTTGCCACACCGCTCCGGGATATTGAAGCGGTCGGGACCCCATCCTTCACGGTGTTGGGGAAGGATACGATCCAAATCAGGGGTGATTTTGTCCCCGATCCTGGCGAGCTGGCCCTCAACATGGAGTTTACGAGTCCCGAGAGCTACGCTGTCAAGAAACCGGACGAAGGCACCATTCTGGTTTACAACATCCACGTCCCCTTTTATTCCGGGGCCACCATCCGCAACAGCGAGTTGGATGTGGAAG
>CAZJBG010000073.1:0-10445 GCA_964543925.1 uncultured bacterium | reverse complement strand
CTCACAGCAGTGGGCTCGGAAGAATTCCGATATGCGGGCACGGTGGATGTCACCAATGGCAATTTCATCTACAACGGATACGATTTTACCTTGATCGATGGCCGGGTGATCCTGGAACCATCGACCTTTAATCCGCAGTTTTTTATTCAGGCGACGACCGAAATCGACGGCCCGAGGCTCGGTTCCCCTGATGCGCAATTGGAAACTGTTGACGTGACCCTGGTACTGACCGGAACCCTGGAAGAACCGAGCCTCTCCTTTCAGTCATCTTCCTTGTCCTATACTGAAAGTGCGTTGCTCCAGCTCTTTGCCCTGGGCAGGGAACCGCAGGGGAATGGGGTTGATCCTGGCTATTCGGCCCAATGGAGTCTCGAGAATATCATCCTGCGGGAAATCGAGAAGGATACGCGCCTGGTGGCCGGTCTCGACCAATTTCAAATCCAGTCCAGTGGGCTCCTGGCGAGCACCGACAGTGAACGTGATATCAGGTTTCGGCTCGGCAAGCGGTTATCTCCCCGGTGGTATGTGGGTATGCAGGCCGATCCGACCATGACCTTTAGCCAGTACAGGGTGGCCTATCGATTGAACCGCAATATGACGCTGGAGGGTTCGGTAGATCCTAACGGTTTGTACCAGGTCAATTACCGGATCAAGTACCGGTATTAGTATTGACGCTTTCCTGTTGGCATGATCCCCTTTCCCCGGGTACCACTCATCACCCTGATTCTTCTTTTCCCGTTGGCGCATCTGTCTGCCCAGCCGGATAATCTACCCATTGAGACATTGGATATCAGCGGTAACGAGGCCTACTCGGATAACCAGCTGCGGAGCCTCATGAAGCTCAATATTGTCGGCTTCTTGAGTTTTCGTAGTAGACCTTTCAGCCGCCGGGCTCTGCGGATCGATGCTCATACGATCCAATCCTTCTATGCCAGCCGCGGCTATCTGGAGGCCACGGTGGTGGACTCTTTTGCCGTCAACACTGGTGGGAGAGTGGAGGTGTATCTGATGATCAGCGAGGGACGGCAATTCAGGCTGGGAGGAATTATTGTGATGGGCAACCGCCTCTTCACTACGGAGAGGATCAAGCAGTTTGTCGGCTTGGAGACCGGGGAACCTTATAACCCGGTTCTGATCAGTAACCGTCTGGATGATCTGCGGAATCTCTACAAGGACCGGGGTAATCTGACCATCGATATACTTGAGGAACGAGAGATCGGGGCGGATGAGAATGTTTACGTGCGCCTCTCCATATCCGAGGGGATCACCTACACCATCGGGCAGATCGCCACGGTGGGTCTGAGCAAGGTGCCGGAAAATTATTTGAGCCGGGAACTTCTGTTCCAGCCTGGGGATACTTTCAACCAAAGTAATCTCATCCAAAGTCAGCAGCGCGTCTACGAATCGGGCCTGTTCAGTGCGGTGGAAATTATACCGACGGTGCGTGCTTCGGAGCCGGGTATCGCCGATATCGAGGTGCGGGTGCGGGAGTTGGAACAGCGCAGCATCGATTTCACCCTCGGGTTTCGGCAGAAAGAGGCCCAGGGTGCAGGAGAGCCCCTTCCGGCCCTGACGATCTCGGGTCAGTGGTGGCGCTCCCGGGTGTTAAATACCAGCATCCGTTCAGGTATCACCGTAGAAACCGACCTGTTACTGGAAAATATCCAATCGCCGGAATATCAGGCAGCCTGGGAATTTCTTATCCCCTGGACCCTGGGCTTACGAATCCCCAGCTCGATAAAATTCTTCTCCAGCTACCGAACCTGGCCGGATATCGTCCGGAAAAATGGTGTGGAGTTTGCCTTTCTTTCCAAGCGGCTCAGGCGCTCTCAGCTGCGCGGGAGCTTTGGCTGGGTTTTCATTCAGGCGCCGCCCGGTGTCCTGGACTCGGTGACAGCTACCCAGGACGGATTGAACCTGAACGATCCGGGTTTTGCGGCCGATTCCCCCAATCCTTTGGTTACCCAGGGGGCCGAGCGGAGCTTCAAGCTCGACTATCTCTTCCAGGATGTTGACAATCTGCTGGCGCCCCGGCAAGGCACCATTTTTCAATTTAAGCCCTCCTTCCACGGCACCTTTATCAAAGAGGTATCGTTTTATTATAAGGTGGAAGTGGATATCAGGCGTTACCACCCCGTCATGAAGCAGGCGGTCTTTGCTTATCGCCTGAAAGCGAGCTACCTGGAAACGCTTCCCGGGGGGCTTGCCCGGAAGTTATTTTACCTCGACCTGTTTGATCTGGGAGGCAGTACCTCGCTGAGGGGCTGGTCCAGGCCCGAGAAATTCTCGAGCGAACGCGGAGTGGTCAAAGGTTTGGCCAACGCCGAGCTGCGTTTCCCCCTCATCTGGATTCTGGGCGGCGAACTTTTTGTCGATGCCGGGGCGCTCTACGCTTTCCGTGGCGAAAATGATCCTGCCCTCGAATGGAAAAAGGGCTGGGATGTAGGGGCCGGCCTTCTGATTTCGACACCCCTGGGTCCCATCCGGATCGATGCCGCCGTGCCCCAGGGCATCGGTGGGGACGCCAAGCCCACCTACCACGTTGCATTCTTGTATACCTTCTGACCATGAATATGGTGGTCGAGGACTTGGCGAACAGCAGCATGTCTATGCAGGAACCGGGTCATGTGGGACAAGGCTCATCCCAGCTGGCGACTCGCACTCATGCCGTGAGCCCAGGGGTGCGCTATGCTGGGAACTCCCCTGTCGAGACCAGAGTACAATAGCATCGAGGGAATGCACCTTGAACGGCTGCATTCACCGGGTATAAATTTTCGTATTGAATGAATCCATTAAAATAGGGGAATACCGGAATGCATGCGATACCAAGAGTGGGGTACTTGTTACTGATTCTTTCTTTTGTGGCTTGCGGCGTCAAAACCGCCGATGAGCTATGGGAATCGGCTAAAAATGATGTCGACCAGCGGCAATACGAATCTGCAATCAAGTCGCTTGAAAAGCTGACCGTCACCTATCCTGACAGTTCACTCGCTCCCCAGGCCCAGTTTCTCATCGGGGATATCTTGATGAACAAGACCCATGAGATTGATCGCGCTTTGGGTGCCTTCCAAAAGGTGGTGGCAAACTATCCGGACCACGCCGACGCCGTGAAAGCGCTGTTCATGATCGGCTTTGTGAGAGCCAATTATCTCACCGACTACGATGGCGCCAGGGTGGCCTATAATGATTTCCTTGAGCGGTACCCGAATCATGAGCTGATTCATTCGGTGAATTTTGAACTGGCCAACCTTGGCCGGTCGATTGAGGATATCGATGTATTGAAGGACATCGTCAATGCCCGATAATGCGCTGGCCTTACCGGTCATGAACAACGCCGAACTTAAAAACCTTACCCACCGGATTGCCGAGGAGTCGGAATATATCGATACATTGATGCAGGCCATCGGCACCGTGATCGTGGGCCAGCACGACCTGATTCGAAAGTTGCTCATCGCCATGCTGTCCAGGGGCCATGTCCTCTTGGAAGGGGTCCCGGGACTGGCGAAGACCCTTATGGTGAGTACGCTTTCCAGCCTCATCCAAACCAAGTTCCAACGGTTGCAATTCACTCCGGATCTGCTGCCTGCCGACCTCATCGGGACCCTGATCTACAACCCCAAAGAGGGCACCTTCGAGACCCAGCGGGGACCCATTTTCACCAATATCGTCCTGGCCGATGAGATCAACCGCTCTCCCGCCAAGGTCCAGAGTGCCCTGCTGGAGTCGATGCAGGAGGGGCAGGTCACCATCGGCACCGAAACCTACCCACTGCCCCAACCGTTTATGGTAATGGCGACGCAAAATCCCATCGAACAGGAGGGAACCTACCCTCTGCCGGAAGCCCAGGTCGACCGTTTCATGTTCAAACTCCTGGTCGATTATCCCAGTATCGATGAAGAATTGCTCATCCTTAAGCGCATGGCGGTGACCAATGATCTTCCGAAACTCAAACCGGTGGTGAAGGCCCAGCAGATCCTCAAAAGCCGGGAGGTGGTCAACGATATTTACCTGGCCGAGAACATCCAGAAGTATATCGTTGACCTGGTGGCGGCCACGCGGAATACCGAAGAGGCCGGCCTGAGTGAACTCAAGGACCTCATCGCCTTTGGGGCTTCCCCGCGGGCCTCCATCTATATTGCCATCGCAGCCCGGGCCAGGGCCTTTTTAAACCATCGGGGATACGTGATCCTGGATGATATTCGGGACGTGGCCCGGCCGGTGCTGCGCCACAGGATCCTGTTATCCTACGAAGCCGAGGCGGAGAATGTCAGCACTGAAGAAATTATCGACCGTCTGTTCGAGACCATCCCCACCCCTTGAACGGCTGTTCGGTCCTCTATTTACGATCACTCCCCTGGCCGGGGTTGGAACCATAGGTCGCTGAGGCCCTGCCGTGATACCTCCGGAAATACTCGAGAAGGTCCGTTTCATCGAAATTCATAGCCGGCATCTGGTCAACGATATATTTGGCGGGGAGTATCATTCGGTGTTCAAGGGGCGCGGTATGGAGTTCGCCGAAGTGCGGGAGTATCTGCCGGGTGATGAGATTCGCACCATCGACTGGAATGTTACCGCCCGCTTTGGCAAACCCTACATCAAACGCTTCGATGAGGAGCGGGAGCTGACGGTGATCCTGGCGGTGGACGGGAGCGGCTCGGCCATGTACGGCACCGGCTCCGCCCTCAAAAGTGATGTCGGCACCGAGATCGCGGCCGTGCTGGCCTTCAGCGCCATCAAGAATAACGACAAGGTCGGCCTGGTCATTTTCAGTGATACAGTGGAGAAATTCATCCCACCCAAAAAGGGGAAGGGCCATGTCCTGCGGGTGATTCGCGATTTACTCTACCATGAACCGGTGGGGCACGCGACGCGGTTGGATGCGGTCCTGGAGTACCTCCTGAGGGTGCTGAAACGCCGCAGCGTTATTTTCCTGCTGTCCGATTTTCTCGATGAAGGGTTCGATGTTCCCCTCAAACTGGCCAGCCGCAAGCACGATTTGATCCTCCTGCGCCTGGAAGATCCTTCCGAGCAGAACCTGCCCGACCTGGGACTCGTGAAATGGTATGATCCCGAGACGGGCGAAGAGGCATGGCTGAATACCTCCTCCCCGATAATCCGGGAGCAATTCGTCCACCGGGTCCAGCAGCAGCGTGCCGCATTCCAGGCCTTTTGCCGGCGGCACAGTATCGACCTTATCTCGATCAATACCCACGAGAGTTATGTGCAACCCCTCATGAACTATTTCACCACCCGGTCAGCCCGCCATTGAACGTCCCTTTGCTGGCGGCGCTGCTCCTGGTGAGCGTTCTACAGTCCCAGGACTCGGGCTACGACCGGGGCGTCCGCCTCGAGAGTCATTGGAGCGCCGACACGGTCCACCTGGGGGAACCGGTTACCCTCCGTTTGGAACTGACCCTGGCTGGAGAGGCCGTCCCCCATTTCCCCGAACTCGCGCTTACCGATCCCGGCGTTACCCTGGTCAGCTCCCACCTGGAACCGCTGGCCGTCGAGTATGTCCTCAGTTTCTGGAACCTGGGGCGGACGGTTTTGCCGGGCATTCCCGTCAAATACGTGCTGCCCGATGGGGAAGAACGAATCATCCAGACCGACTCGCTGTCGATCATGACCGTGACTGTTCTCACGGGCGAAGAGCGGGATATCCGGGAGATCAAGCGCATGGTGGTGGTCAGCCTGACCGACCCGCGCCTGTTTTGGCTGCGCGTTGGCCTGGTAATCCTCCTGACGGTCGTTATCGTCTTTATCTGGCGTCGCCGTCAACAGATCAGGTTGACCCGCGCGCGAGCGGAAGCCAGGATCAGGCCTACCGTCGCGGCCCGGTTGGCCCTGGCCCAGCTCAAGCAAGCGCCCTATCAACCCAGGCAGGCGGCCGATTATTACCTGGAGCTTTCCCGAATCTTGCGGCAGTACATGGAACAGCGGTTCCTCTTCCGCGCCATGGAAATGACCACCACCGAGATCAAGCGAGTGCTGCCCGAGGAGTTGGACAATCCCTCCACGGCCGTGCTCATCGGGCAGCTGCTGGAGCAGAGTGATGTGGCCAAATTCACGGGTCAAAGCCAAACTAAGAACCGCTGGCGGAACGATGTGGACCTGGTGGAGCGGATCATTGAACGGACCCGGCCCACTTTCCGTGTCTAGGCAGGAAACACCCCCTCGCTCTGGAGGCATGTGATGAGTTCTCTCGCTATTCTCCTGCTAGTACTAGCCCTGATGTTGGGCGCTCTGGTGGGTTACCTGTATGCCCAAATCCGGCTGGCGCCCCAACTGCAGGAAGCACGTCTGCGCAAGGAGGAGTTGGAACGCCGCCTGGAGGAGGAGCAGGACCACCGCGATAGCCTCCAGGATGCTTTCAAGGCCACGGCCAGTGATGTCCTGGCCCGGTCCACCACCGAACTGCTCAAACTGGCCGAGGAGCGGTTCAAGGCCCTGGCGAAAGAGGGCGATACCAACCTGGAAGGCAAGAAAAGGCTCATCGACGCCAACCTGAAAGAGATGAGTGACACCCTCAAGGGACTGGTGGATAAATCGACCCGCCTGGAGGAGGGCCTCTCCACCAGCAAAGCCGCGACGGAGAAACTGCGATCCACCACCGAGGGGCTCCGGCTGGTGCTGTCTTCTTCCCAGAAACGGGGCCAGTGGGGGGAGCGCATGGTGGAAGATATTCTCCAGACCGTGGGGCTGGTGAAAGGGATCAACTATCGGGTTCATGCCCCGGTGGCGTCGGGGGAAATCCCCGACTTCACTTTCCTGTTGCCCAAAAACAAGACCATCAACCTGGACGTGAAATTTCCCATCGATCAATATGAGCGCTACCTGGAGGCCGAATCAGATGTGGAGGCGGAGGAGGCCAAGAAGCGATTTTTGTCGGCGGTGAAAAACCATGTGAAAGATGTTGCAGGGCGGGGTTATATCGATCCGGCTGAGGGGACGGTGGACTACGTCATGGTCTTTATCCCCAATGAATCGGTGTACGGCTTCATCCACCAGAGCGACCCAAGCCTTCTGGATTATGCCCTTGAGAATCATATTATCCTCTGCTCGCCGATTACCCTCTATGCCGTATTGTCCCTGGTGCGCCAGGCGGTGCAAAACTTTGGCCTGGAGGAGCGGGCCGGAGAGATTCTCAGCCTGTTGGAGCAGTTCAATACGCAATGGGGTAAGTATGTGAAAGAAATGGAGAAAATGGGTGGGGCCATCGACAAGGCCAGGGAGACCTACACCTCACTGGTGAACGTTCGGACCAACAAGCTGGAGAAACCGCTGCGCAAGATTACGGAGCTCCAGGGAGGTGGTCAGGGAAACCTGTTGGAGGAGTAGGGCCGCTGCCTAGTCCTCTACAAACACCGCCACCTCCTCCAGACCTTTACGCTTCAGGTCGGGCACTTCACATCCCTCCGTGGGATAGCCCACCGGCATGAGTAGAAACGGCTTTTCGTTGGGCGGCCGGTGCAGTATCTCCGCCAGAAATCTCATGGGGCTGGGGGTGTGGGTGAGGGCCGCCAACCCTACCTCGTGCACCGCCGATAGAAACATGCCGGCCGCAATCCCCACCGATTCGGTGACGTAGTAGTTCTTGCGCTGCTCCCCTGAGGGCAACATCTCAACCGTCTGCTGAAACATGACCACCAGCCAGGGGGTGATCTCCAGAAACGGCTTGTGCCAATCGGTGGCGAACGGTTCCAGCGCTTCCAGCCATTCCTGGGGCATACGACGCTCATAGTTCTCCCGCTCTTCGGCCTCGGCTGCCCGGCGGATCTCGGCCTTGAGCTTCGGGTCGGAAACGGCCACGAAGGTCCAGGGCTGCTTGTGGGCACCGGACGGGGCCGTGGAAGCGGCGCGGATGAGGTTCTCCATCACGCCCCGGGTCACCGGGCGATCACTGAACTGCCGCACGGACCTTCGCTGGTCCATGCGCCTGTAGAGCTCCTCTGAGCGCCTCAAGCATTCCTCGGGCGTCACCGGCGTATAAGCTAGGGGGATAAAGCCCTCTGGCCGTTGATGATGCGTCTGGTCACCGGATTCAGGATGGTTCACGAGGGATTTCCTTTTTAGTTAGGCTGCGCAACGGGGTACATGGTACCGGTGCGAACCGGGGGAGTCAAGGTTTATGAGCGCCAAAAAGTGCTTGCACCGGTTGGTAGGGATCGATTAACTTTAATGAGAATCAATCTCAAATACAGTCCCAACTCCTTGGAGAACTCCTTTGCGCCCAAAGTCCAGCACATTTTCCCAACAGTGGATTCGTCTCCTATCAGGCTTGTCGCTGAGTATGGCGATCTTGACGCCGCCCCCGTCAGCCGCCCAGGTCCTGGGTGGCACGTCCATCTACCAGAAGCCATTCATCGTGGAAGGCAAAGGCGCCCGGTTGGGCGGTTACGTCGATCATGAATTTAAAATGGACTATAACACCGCCGGCGAGCTGGTAGCGGCCAGTTTTACCCCTCACCGGTTGATCCCGTTTATTTTTGCCGAAATTGTTCCGGGGCTACAGTTTTTCACCGAGATAGAATTTGAATACGGGGGGGACGTTGAAAAATCGGGGGAGGTGAAGATCGAGTTTGCCACCCTCGACCTGGCCCTGAGTGAAGCGCTCAACGTGCGAGGCGGGATCATCCTCCTGCCCCTGGGCCGGTTCAATTTGCTCCATGATTCGCCGGTGAATGATTTCACGGAGCGTCCGCTGGTGGCCCGGTCCATCGTCCCCACCACCTTCATGGAATCGGGGGCCGGCATCTACGGGACCGTCTATCCCGGAGAACTTTCCATGCTGTCCTATGAGCTGTATCTGGTCAACGGTTTCGGCGATGACGTGGGCCTCAAGGGGATTCGCGGGGGGCGTCCCCATCTGAAGTCCGATAACAACCTGGCCAAGTCGGTCGTGGGGCGCCTGGGTTTCAGTCCCCTGCTCGGGCTGGAGCTGGGCGGGTCCTTTTACCTGGGCCGGTGGAATGCACAGACTGACACATTGGGCAGCGCCCTGGGAGTGGGCATTTTCGTCCTGGATGGGTCCTACGATGTGGGTCCCCTCCAGCTCCAGGGAGAAGCGGCGCGCATGAGCTACGATCTATCCCCCGGGGTTTCGGCCAGTGGCTGGGGCGGTTACGGTCAACTCAATGTCCATTTTGGTTATGGTTGGGTTGGCCGCTATCCGGCGTCGGTGTTCACCGCCAGCCTCCGTCTTGGGGAACTGAATATCGATCAATACGCCCTGGATAACGGGGAAATGGACCAGCGCCGCGTCAGCCTTGGTCTTAATTTTCGTCCGGTGGAGGAGACCGCCTTTAAACTCAGTTATCTGTGGAACATCAAGCGGGATCGGTCCGCATCCTCCTATGATCCGGGCGCTGCATTTGGCCAGATTCGTCTCTCGATTGCAACCTATTTTTAATGGGTTCACCGATCGATTTTCACCGAGGATGGCGGGCGGCCCTTACCTTCGGCGCAATGGGCCTGGGAATCGCGCTCCGCGCCCAGGATCAGGCTCCCCCGGCGATTGACCTTCAGATCGCCACCGAGCAAACGGCACTGGTGGAAATTTTTGGCCCCCATACTGTTGAACGGGCCGATACGCTGTTCGTGACGCCCCCCCTGGCCCAACAATACCGCCAGGCCACCGGCTTCCCGCTACCGGAGCCCTGGGTCATCATCAAGGCCGTTGTGCACGATGGCGCCAATCTAGGCTATGCTGTGGTGGCCGAGGAGGTGGGGAAGTTTTACCCCATGACCTTTCTGGTGGGGGTCGATACCGGCCTCAGGGTTAAAGGGGTGCGGGTTCTGGTGTACCGGGAAAGTCATGGTGGTGACGTGCGCCGCCTGCGCTACTTGCGCCAATACCGGGGTAAATCCCTGAGCGATCCCATCCGCCGCCATCGGGACATCATCAACATCAGCGGGGCGACGCTATCGGTGGATGCCCTCAATAGGGGCGTGAAAAAGGTCCTGTTTCTGATGAATTCTTACAGCGATACAAGGCCATGAACTGGAGCCTCCGCAGCGTCCCGGCTTATGTGCGCTGGCTGTTGGCGGCCTTCCTGATCATCAATGCCGCGGGCTATTCCGTGGGTCTGTTGTTGGTGGCCCATAACACCCACTTGACGGTGGAGGGGGTGGCTGACCATTATGCCGGTAATGAGGAGAAAATCACTGCCGGTGAGGCCATCGAGGAATTCAAGTTTCAGCCTACCAGGCGTCAGATGCTGAGTCTGGCCCACACCCATATCTTCAATATGTCGGTCTCCTACCTGCTGGTGGGACTGATCCTGTCGGCCTGCGCCTACAGCGACCGCCTCAAACGGTGGCTCATCCTGGAAACGATCCTGGCCATTCTCACCACTTTCCTGGGGCTGTGGCTCACGGCGTTTGTTCATCGGGGCTTTGCCTGGCTGGCCTTCATATCGAGCCTGCTCATGGGGCTGGGCTACTAC
>CAZJBG010000072.1:0-12489 GCA_964543925.1 uncultured bacterium | reverse complement strand
GCACATGGCAATCAATGGTCACCAGCTCCTTGGAGAGCAGGGCCAGTTCACGGCCGCCCTGCAACCCTTCCCGGGCTCGCTTGTTGCTCACCTGGTCGGCGTGATCGAGGGCCTCCTCCAGACTGCCGTATTGGACGATGAGCTTGACCGCCGTTTTCTCCCCCACCCCCGGGACCCCCGGAACGTTATCGGAGCTGTCCCCCATGAGGCCCAGGAAATCGATCATCTTGTCCGGCGGAATCCCCCATTTCTCGATAACTTGCTCGCGATGGTACACCTTGGCCGGGGTTCTCCCCCGGGCCGGGACATACACCTGCGTATGGTCCGAGACCAGCTGCATCATGTCCTTGTCGCCGGTGACCAGGTAGGTGTGCCAGCCCCGGGCCTCAGCCTGAGTGGCGAGCGTCCCCATGACATCGTCGGCCTCGTACCCCGGCATCCGCAGGATCGGCACCTTCAACGCTTCCAGAACCCGGTCTAAAGGCGCAATCTGGTCGGCCAATTCATCGGGCATCTTCTCGCGGGTGGCCTTGTACTCGGTATAGATTTCGTGCCGGAAGGTTTTGGACCGGTCATCGAAGGTCACCGCCAGGTAGTCGGGGGCTTCCTCCTTGAGCAGCTTCACCAGAGCGCTCATGAAACCAAAGATCCCCGAGGTGACCTGCCCGGAGGAGGTCATGAGGGGGTTGTTGCTCATGGCGAAATGGCCCCGGTAGAGCAGGGCCGTGCCATCCAGGACGTAGAATCGTTTAGGGTCAGTCATGTTCGTGAAAAAGGTTAGCCAATTTCCCGGTCATCAACAAGGGTGGAATGAGTGGTGTTCCTTAAAAATAGATACGATTACGACCACCGCCACCCAACCACCGAGCAAGTAACCTCTTACCCCTCTCCTTCAGGAGAGGGGCCTCGTGGAACGAGCGGGGTGAGGTATTCAGGAGAGGGGCGACACAAAGTGTCAAGGGAGAGGTAAGCTGCCAGTCACATCCCCAACCTCCAGACCGCTCCGCCCGGCCAGGCTAGAACCGGACATTCAGGCCGGCAAAATAGCCTCTGGTGGCCGCCGGCCAGTAGACATCCACCCGGTAGGGACCATTGTCCCAATCCCAGTAGTTGTATCCGAAGGTCTCGTAGAGACTGTCCAGGGCGTTGTTCACCTTGAGCCTGAGCTCCACCGCCGACACCGGCCAGCCGGCAGGGATGGGCGCCCGGAAAGCCAGTCCCAGGTTCACGATGGTGGAGGGAGCGATAGCCGCCGCTGCCGTGTTCTGCCGGTCGATGTAAATCTTACCGACATAGCGCGTCTCGCCCCACAGGTCCAACGGCCCGCTGGTCCATGAGAGCCGGAGCCAGCCCAGGCTCGTGGGATGGCCGGGGATCTGGTTGCCCTCGTGATTGACCTGTGCGCCGCCCCCGCCCTCCTCCTGCCATTCGAAGGTGGTGTAGTCCACCAACCGGTTGTCGGCCAGGGTCAGGGAACCGCCCAGGGCCAGCTGATCGGTGAGCTGCTGGGCAAACTCGACCTCCAGCCCACGGTGCACGGTGAGCTCGGCGTTGCCGTGGATCGGGACGCCGTCATCGGTGATGGTGCGATAATCGAGGGGGATGAGCTCGTTCTGGAACCACATGCTGTACAGGTTGGTGGTGATACTCATCCTGGGGGAACGATACGCCCAACCCACTTCCAGGTCCCACAGCTCTTCGGCCTGGACCAGGGGTGTATCCAGGTCTTTACGGACCGCGGGCGCTCCCTCCAGGGCCGGCGCCGCCCAGGGATTATCGGCATCGTAGATGTCCGAGTCCGCCGGTTCCCGCTGGGCCCGCGACAGATTGGCGAAGGCGGTCATCCGTTCGCTTATCCGCAGCTGCAGCCCTACCCTGGGATCGACAAACAGGTAGCGCAGGGTATAATCGTAGGGCGCGGTGTAAGCCCCTTTGGCGTGCTGATCGAAGACATAGCGATGGTCAGTGACCTTCAGATCGCCCATGACGGTCACTGCTGTTGTGACCCTGAGTAGAGTATGGGCGTAAAGGGAAAGGCTGGTCTTGCCGGTCACGTAGCGGTAATACTCCACTTGCTCCCCAATATCAAACCTATCGACGGACAGGACCCGGCCGTAATGGTCCGCGTCATAGCGACGGAAATCACCGCCCAGGACCGCCAAGCCCCACCCCCCCCGGACCGTATACTGGGGAATCGCCCCCCAGTAGCCGTTGATCAGCCATTTGCGGCGGATGATATCGGCCTTCACTTCCATCTTAGGGAGTACATCGAGCAGGTTATACTCCCACAGGTTACGCCCGCCCTTGAACTGCTCATAGTAGCCCCTGCCCGTGACCCCGTAGACTGACAGGGAGAGGACCCCGCCCCCCAGCTGCCGGGCGTGCTGCAGAGAGGCGATGTTCTGGGTGAACACATCCTTGTTGGCGTCGTTCCGGCCACCGTTTGCAGAGGAATCGGCGTAAAAATTGTAGCGCCGGTCCCGCCGGTCATCGAGGGAGGTCCAGAGCGGGGCGATGCCGTCCCAGGAGAAATGGGTCACCTCGGCGCCCGAGATCAGCTCCAGCCGGGTGGAGGCCTGGGGCTGGAGGTATTCGCCGATGATATGCACGGCGTCCTGGACCGTGCCGCTGCCCAGGCGGTACCCATCGCTGCGGATGCCGCTGTAACGCCCGTACAGGGTGAAGGCTCGCCCGGCCAACGGCTGACCCGACCATTTCAGGGCCAGTTTCCGGCTGGGCGCTGAGAACCCGGTGTCGGTGAAGTCGCCATAGCCGGTAGTCAGGGTCAGTCCTTCCGGCGTGGCCCGGGGACTGGTGACCAGGTTCACCGAGCCGCCGAAGGCCGCCGTGCCGTACAGTGAGTTGCCCACCCCCCGCTGGACCTGCACCGAACCGCTGCCGGCCAGGATATCGCCGTGGTCCACCCAGTAGACCTGGTGGCTCTCCGGGTCGTTCATCGGGATGCCGTTGATCATGACCCCGATGCGGTCCTGGTCGAAGCCCCGGATCTTCAGGTAGGTATACCCCACGCCGTTGCCCGCATCGGAGAAGGCGTATGCCCCCGGCAGTGCGCTCAGGGCCATGGGCACATCCTCCACGGTGACCCTCGACAGGTCCTGTTGGGTGAGGGTGGAAAAGGCCGCCGGGGTGAGGTCTTCTCGGCCCCGGGTGGCCGACACGAACACCTGTTCCCCCAGCAGATATTTTGGCTCCAGCGACAGCTCCAGGAAAGCGACATCGGCAAGGTCATCTGCCTGGACAACATGGGTCAATTCCCGGTAGGCGATATGCCGCAGTTGCAGCGACTGCCCCGGCTCCAGGATCAGGTTGAAGCGTCCTTCGGTGTCGGTCACCGTTCCCTGGGAACTGCCCAAAACCAGGACGCTCACCATGGCGACCCCTTCACCGGTCCGGCTATCGGTCACCCGGGCCGACATGCGCGTGGAACTATGGAGTGTGGATGGTAAGGTAAATAAGGAAAGAATGAGGACCACGGTCCCCATTCGACGTGCACCGTTTAGCATAACTCCCTCCGCTGGCATTAACCAGATCAGGTTCAAAGGGTTTGATCTCAGCTGCCGCATCCCGGTCATTCGGGTGGGTAGCACCCCCTGTAAAGCGCTAAAAGTTACAACATCGTCACGACTGCCTCAAGCCATTCCGCAGGTTGTGGGGGGTCGATCCATGCCGGACCCCTGCCGCCCCCCATTGATTGCGGGAAATGGCGCTAGAGTTTGAACTGGCCTATGAGGGTGGTCAGGCCGTCGACCTCCTCCCTCAGGTCCCTGGATGACATCTCCAGTTTCTGGGCACTCGTAGCCGTGTGCTGGGCTACCGTGGCCACTTCCCCGATATTTTTAGAGACCTGCTCCACGCCGGTACTCTGCTCACTGGCGGAGGTGGCAATTTGATCCACGGCGAGTGTCGAGTCCTCTATGGCTTTGGATATATCCGCCAGGGCGGTATCCGAGTCACTCACCAACCGCAATCCTTCCTTCGAGAGATCCTGCACCGACCCCATACAGCCCACTGCGCCGTGGATCTCCGTCTGGATCTGCTCAATCATTTTGCCGATTTCAGCCGTGGCGCCTACGGTCCGTTCAGCCAGTTTGCGAACCTCGTCGGCCACCACGGCGAATCCCCGCCCGGCATCACCGGCCCGGGCCGCTTCGATGTTGGCATTGAGGGCCAGCAGGTTGGTCTGATCGGCAATGTCATCGATAACCTTTATGACATTCCCGATCTCTTCCGAACGCTGGCTCAAATGCTGGATACGTTGGGCCGCTTCCTCCACCGTAGTGGCCATGGATTCAAAACCGGTGACGGTCTTGGATACCGCCTGGCGGCCCTCATCGGCCAGGCTGGCGGTCTGGTCCGCGTTCTGGCGGGTTTTATCGGCATTCTGGCTCGATTCCAGGATCATGGTGCTGACCTGATCGATGGTCGTGGCCACTTCGGAGAGCTGGCTCTGTTGCTCCTCGGCTCCGGTGGCGAAATCCTCGGACGCACTGGCGATCTGCCGCGCCGCATCGCAGACCTTTTCCGCGCTGGCCACAACGGTTTTCATCAGGGTCTGCAGTTGGCTGAGGAACGAGTCGAACAGGCCGCCCATGACGCCCAGTTCATCGCGGGATTGGATATTGAGGCGCTGGGTCAGATCACCTTCACCCTGCTCCATGGCGGCCAACACCTTGATGGTGGCATTGATCGGCCGGGTGATCGTCCGGGTGATAAGGAAGGAAATCAGTGCACCCGTAGCGGTGGATACGGCCAGCAACATGATCATGAACAGGATGGCTTGCCGGCCCGTCTCGCCGGCATTTTGGTGGAACTCATCGGCCTTGCTGCTCGCAAAATCGATGACGAAGGCGATCGATTCCTCGATCCGCTGCAGATGCGTGGCGCCTCGTCCCCGGGTAATATCGGCCGCTGCCCGCTTGCGCCCGCTGCGCACCAGCCCCACCACTTCCCGGCGGATGGGCCTCCAATCGTCAACCAGTCGCATGCTGGCCTCAATCATCGCCTGGTCACCCAGAAAGCGCTCCTTCACCAGATCGAAACTCCGGTAGAGTTCATCCTCGTAATGGGCAATGGCCGTCACTGCGGCGTCAATCTCAACCGTATTCTCGGCCAGCTCAACGTCTTTCATCCCGCGCTGCATGGCCAGGAGGTTGGCCCTGATATCCCGCACCGCCGTACTCACCGCCAGTGGATGGCGGTAAAGTTTATCGGTCAGTTCCGACAAGGTGCGCATACGGGAAATGGCCAGGGTTCCCACCAGGAAAGTCAGCAGAAGAACGACACCGAATCCCAGGCTCAGCCGGGTGCCGATTTTCAGGCTCTTAAATCGCGTGAATAGCATCATCATTCTCCCCCCACACCCGCAGGTGTGCTATGCATGGTTATTGACCAGACCCTGTACTCAATCGCTGATGACTTGGTTTCAGATGAAACGGATGCCGGTTATACTCCCTCTATCAAAGGATGGTTTTCCTTTGAGCCCTCATTTTGATGGAACTGTCGTTTGCCGGTCATTCACCGGCCGGGTCGGTCGCGCCGCCGCCCGTGATCGGCCCCCCGACCGGTCCATCAAGGTCAATTCGACGGCAAAGGGATTGAATTGAACGCATCCAGGGGTTATTTTTACGGCCAACTTATCTACGAGGGACGTAAATGAAGCAGCTTCCCGAAATCACCCTTAAGGCTGTGATCCTGGGGGTCATCCTTTCCATGATACTGGCCGCCGCGAATGCTTACCTGGGTCTGTTTGCCGGCCTGACCGTTTCGGCATCCATACCGGCTGCCGTGATCTCCATGGGGATTTTGAGGATGTTCAGGACCTCCAATATCCTCGAGAATAATATCGTGCAAACCGCCGCCTCCGCCGGCGAGTCCCTGGCCGCCGGAGTTATTTTTACGATCCCCGCCCTCATGCTCATGGGCTATTGGGAGACGTTCAGCTTCCAGGACCACTACTGGATTATCACCGGTATCGCCGCCACCGGGGGTCTAATCGGTGTGCTCTTCACCATTCCCCTGCGCCGAGCGCTCATCATCGAAGAGCAGCTCCAGTACCCCGAAGGCGTGGCCACGGCCGAAGTGCTCAAATCGGGCGCAGCCGGAGGCCCAGGGCTCAAGTTCCTCGTACAGGCGGCGCTTATCGGTGGCCTCTTCAAGTTCGCCGCCGAAGGACTGCGCCTGTGGGAGGGCATCCTTTCGGGAGCCCATGCGGTGGGACGCAGCTTCGCCTCGTTTCAATTCAACCTCTCACCGGCCCTTATCTCCGTCGGGTACATCGTGGGATTCAATATCGCCGCCCTGGTGTTCGCGGGCGGGGTCATTGGCCGCTGGTTCGCCCTGCCCATTATCGCCCTTAATCACGATGTACCGCTAGACGTGCTGGCTGACAGCGCCAATGCCACGGTGAACTATCTCCATAACCACTATGTCAGATACGTAGGGGTCGGTTCGATGATTGTGGGCGGACTCTGGGCCCTCATCAACCTGCGAGCTTCGGTTATGCGGGGCATCCAATCGGGGATGGACGTTTACCGCAAGGTGAAAGCGGGAGGCACTGCAGCCGTTGATCGCACCGACATGGATACCCCACTGCCCTGGGTCCTGGTGGCCCTGGTGTTCTCGGTAGTGCCCATTTTCGCCATCTATCTGACGGTGGTCGAAAGCGTCGCCATCTCCGCGTTGATGGCCGTGATCATGCTTATCGCCGGATTTATCTTCTCCGCCGTGGCCGCCTATATGGCCGGACTGGTGGGCTCCTCCAACAACCCCATCTCCGGAGTCACTATCGCCACCATTCTTTCTTCATCCCTCCTGCTTTATGTCCTCAAGGTATACGGTGGCGCGAATGTGGGGCCGTCAGCGGCCATCTTCATCGGCGCCGTGGTCTGCTGCGCCGCGGCCATTGGCGGCGATAACCTCCAGGACCTGAAGGCCGGCTATATCCTGGGCGCCACCCCCTGGAAGCAGCAGATCATGCAAGGCGTGGGCACGGTCTCATCGGCCCTGGTGATGATGCCCGTACTCTGGCTGCTCCATAACCGTTACGGCATCGGCGTTCAGGTCAATCCCAACGTCACGCCCCTGGAAGCGCCCCAGGCCAGTCTCATGGCGAATATTGCCACCGGGGTGTTCGAACAGAACCTCCCCTGGGGGCTCATCCTGGCCGGCTGCCTGGTGGCCGTGACCATCATCGTGCTGGATAAAGTTCTCGAAAGCCGGGGTTCCGATTTCCGCACACCCGTCTTGGCGGTGGCCGTGGGGATCTACCTCCCCTTCCATCTGTCCACGGCCATTTTTGCAGGCGGATTGATCGCCTATGCCACCTCAGGAGTCTGGACACTCCACTCGGGAAAAACCAACCAGTCGGGGCTGCTGTATGCCTCGGGCCTGATTACCGGCGAAGCGCTCATCGGCATCATGCTGGCCCTGCCGTTGATGATCAGGGAGTTCACCCCCTGGAAAAGCATTCCCACCGAGTTCGCCCTGTTCGATACCGCGCCCCTGGGGCCCTGGCCCGGTGTGCTGTTGATAGCCGGAGTCGTCTACCTGCTCTACAAGGTGGCGCTGCGGGACAAGACGAATACGCCGTAGGCCGCATGGGCGCCGGCCATAGATTGGGGGTCGCCGGGGCGCGGCCCCGGACCTGCCGGAGCTGAGGGGCTCGGCCTGAAACTCGATCTGCCATTCTTCCGCCGCCTGCCAAAGGCCGAGCTCCACTGCCACCTGGACGGCTCGCTGCGGGTCCCCACCGTTATCGATCTGGCCGCCCGGCAGAAGATCGGCCTGCCCACCAACGATCCCCAGGCTCTGGAGCAACACCTGAGCATCGGGGACCGGCCCGGTACCCTGGAAGACTATATCGCCCGCTTTGAACTGCCCCTGAAGGTATTGCAGACGCCCGAGGCGTTGGAACGGGTGGCCTATGAGTTGGCGGAAGATGGCTGGAAGGAAGGGGTCCGCTACCTCGAGGTCCGCTACTCCCCGACCTTGCATACGGAGCGCGGTATGACGGAAGGGGAAACCATCCGGGCCGTGAAGCGCGGTTTGGACCGGGCCGGGAACGATTTTGGCATCCGCACGGGGATCATCATTTGCGGCATCCGCAGTATCTCACCGGAAGTGTCCCTGCGCCTGGCCGACCTGGCGGTGCAGTTCAAGCACAAGGGGGTGGCAGGCTTCGATCTGGCAGGCGCCGAAGAGAATTTTCCCGCCAAACACCATCAGGAAGCCTTTTTCCTGATTTTAAAGAACAATGTCAATACCACCCTGCACGCCGGTGAGGCCTTCGGACCTGAGAGCATCCACCAGGCCATTCACTACTGCGGCGCCCACCGCATTGGGCACGGGACCCGCCTGCGGGAAGACCCCGAGCTCATGGGCTACGTCAATGACCACCGCCTGACTCTGGAAATCTGCCTTACCAGCAATGTGCACACCCAAAGCGTACGCAGCCTGAAAGAGCATCCGTTCAAGTATTATTTTGACCAGGGCATCCGGGTCACACTGAATACGGACAATCGCCTGGTCTCGGGCACGACCCTGTCCCGGGAGTACCTCATCGCCAGGGAGACCTTCGCCTTGACCCTTAACGACTTCCGGGAGATCATCATCAACGGCTTCAAAGCCGCCTTCATGGGCCATCTCGAGCGACGGCAAATGATCCGGTCAGTGGTCGATGAACTGGAGTCGGAATTCGGGATCAAGCCGCTGATTATCGCCTGATCACGGCCACTTTCCCCACACCCGTCCGGCCACTGGCCAGATAAGCCGTGATAAGATAGACCCCTGAGCCAACCCACTGCCCGGAACCATTTTTACCGTCCCAAACCGCCTGATACCCTTCCACATCCCCGGCCCGGACCGTGAGTTCTTTCACCAGTCGCCCCCCGATAGTGAACACCTTTACCGACGACCCCTGGCGCACCCGGTCCACGACCAGCGGCTTGTCCGATGGGATCCGGTAGGGACTGGGGAAAATCACCATGCCGGAGTAGTCGGCCAGCTCTTCCCGGAACGGTATTTTCAGGCTGGAGATGCCCTTTGCGGTGGCGATGTAAGCCACCCCCTCTTCATCGTCGAGGACAATATCCAGGATTTCATCGGAAGCCAGGCGGCTGTTTCGGCTGTTGATCCCTTCCACGCTCGGCCAGAAGGTGGTGTTGTCCAGGAGCACCCAGACGCCGTCAGTGGGTGTACTGATCCACTTATTGTTCTGGGCATCCACCCTGATTTTCGATCCCTCTACAAAGGGAATATCACTGAGCAGGGGACCAAAATTGATGAACCGACGGAGTTTGAGATCGGCTTCGACCTCGAAGCCCATCACCCCCTGGGGGGACACGGTCCACAATATGCCGTTGTGATCGAATACCAGCGACCAGACGGTGTTGGAATCGTCCGCCTCTAACTTGACCGACAGCTGTCGCCACTGGTCGTCCGATTTATCCTCCAGTGAGGGGCCATGGTCCAGCACGGCGATACCGCCGAAGCTGTTCCGGGACACAACGACTTGACTGGCTATCCAGACCCGATCCTGGCTGTCAAAGGCGATCTCTGTCGGCATCCGGTTCAGGAAATTATTACTCTCGCCGGTGGAAAAACGGGCCCAGCTGCCGTCGGTTTGCAGCACGGCCAGGCTGTTGTCAGTGAGCTCACCATAGGGATTGGCGATCCATACATTGCCCTGCCGGTCGCGGGCCATATGGCGAATGGTAATAAACCCGTCACCGGCCAGGCCGTTCAACCTGCCGCCCGTGGTATCGTAAGTAACGTACCCCCCCACGTCATCGAAATTGAGTCGCAGAATCCCCCCACCGGCGGGGGGATTACCTTTGAACCCCACCAGGATATCCCCATCAAGTAGCTCGACGATGTTCCAGGACTGTTTGCCTCTGAAGAAAAGCGTGTCCGCCAGATAGCGGTCGCTGCCGGAAACCAGGGCATCGCCGTGAACACGATCAACATCAGGGTCCAATCCGAGGTGAAAGCTGGGTATAATGTTATACCAGGAACCGTCCTTGAAGCGCGTGATGCCTCCCAGACCGGCCGCCACCAACGCCCCCGTGCCCAGTTTGAGCAGGGCCGTGTAGGTCGGCGCCGCCATACTGTTGGGGATGCGCTTCACCCAGGTTTTCGATGCCGGCTGGTACTCTGCCAGGCCGCCCTGCCGGAGGGCGGCCACGCCACCCGCCAATCCGGGGACCCCCACAAAGGCCATCACCTGTTCCTGCGCTCTCCGGGAAGCCTTCACGATGCCGTCCGGCTCCAAGATCAATATGAAATTAGACAGGGAGACGATGAAATTTCCGTCCGGGATTCGCGTCAAGTGGCGCAGGAAGGAACCCACAAAGGTCCAGCGCGGTTCCCAGGTCCCATCCGCTCGATGGAACAGGGTATCAGGGACGAGGAGGTAATGGCCCGACGCATCAACATGATACTGGACGATATCGCTTTGCTCAGGTGGAGAGACAATCACCCAGGTGAGGGGATCCTTCAAGTTGGCCAGGACAAAATTATTTCCCAGCACTCCGGCCCGGGTGGTGACAAATAGAGAATCGCCATACAGATCGAGGTCCAGAATATCACCGACAGTGATGGGAAAATTCTGGTAGCTGTCGGCAAAATCGAACCGCTGCCCATCCCAACGCAGCTCGATGACGCCCGCCTCCTGTCCCTGGCGAAAGGCGGCAAACCCCCGGTCCGGCCCGGTGGCAATCTGTGTGACCACGTCGATGTCCAGGTCCACCACATCGACCGCATCGGTGGACAAATTCACCAACTGGATCACGCCCCGGGGCTCCCCGCCGCCCAGCCACAGCCACCCATTGGAGATGGTCAGGGCGCGTATATCGGGGTAAACCAGACCCTGCTCAATGCCCAGGGTGGTAAAAGACTCGTCCTTAAGGTCGTAAATGAGTACGCCGCTAGCCGTGGCGGCAAAGACCTGGCCAGCATGGTAGCTGAGGGCCTGGGGATCGATGAGGGAGGAAAAGTGCCGCCACTCGCCCATCCGGTTTTGAGCCTGCCCCAGGCCAAGGAGCAGCCAGACCGGGGCGGTGAGCATCAGGAACCGACGAATCAAAGAAGTTTTGAGGTGAGGTTCACCATTTCAATGAGGCTCTGCATGGCATCGGCGCCCTTGTTCCCCCCCTTGGTCCCGGCCCGTTCCAGGGCCTGTTCCAGGGACAGGGTGGTGAGCAGGCCGAAGGCGACAGGTACCGGAACCTGGAGGGACAGGTCGACCAGCGCCCGAGTCACCTGGTGGGCCAGGACCTCAAAATGGAGGGTGCTCCCCTTGATGAGGGCCCCCAGGGCCAGGACGCCGGCATATTTCCCGCTGTCCGCCAGCCGTTTAACCGTGGCCGGGAGTTCGAACGCCCCCGGCACCCATACCGACGTCAAGTTGGCCTGCTTCCCGCCATTTCGCAGGAACGTGTCCTCGGCGCCGGTAAGCAGCTGCTGGGTCACCAGGTTGTTGAACCGGCTCACCACGATGGCCACGGCCTGGTCTTTCAATGTGAGTTCCCCTGTAAGGACGGGCGCCATTCCTAACTCCTATTGTAAAATGAGATGGCCCAGCTTATCGCGCTTGGTTTCCAGGTACGCCCGGTTGTTCGCATTGGCGGGAATCTCGATCGGTTCCCGATCCGTAATCTCCAGCCCGTACCCGTCCAGGCCCACCAGTTTTCTGGGGTTGTTGGTGAGCAGCCGCAATTTACGCACCCCCAGGTCCCGGAGAATCTGAGCGCCGATGCCATATTCCCGCAGATCAGGTTTGAACCCCAGGGTCTGATTGGCCTCCACCGTATCCTGCCCCTTATCCTGGAGGCCGTAAGCGAGCAGTTTGTTCTTCAGGCCGATCCCCCGTCCCTCCTGGCGCAGGTAGATCAGCACCCCCTGGCCCTCCTCATCGATGCGCTCCAGGGCCCGCTCCATCTGGGAGCCGCAGTCGCACCGCAAAGAGCCGAAGATATCGCCCGTGAGGCATTGGCTGTGGACCCGCACCAGCACCGGCTCATCCTCGGTGAGCACCCCCTTAACCAGGGCGAGGTGCGTATCGTGGTGGATGTTGTCCTGGTAGACCACCAGCTCGAACTGCCCGAATTTGGTGGGGAAGTCGAGAGTGGTGAGACGTTCAACCAGTTTCTCTTTTCGCCGCCGGTAGGCAATGATTTCGGTCACGCTGATGATCTTGAGATCGAACTGTTTGGCAATGGCCTTCAGCCGTTCCCCCCGGGCCATGGTGCCGTCCTCATCGACGATCTCCACCAATAGAGCGATAGGCTGGCCGTCCGGGCGTCCGGCCTGGGCCAGCTTGGCCAGGTCCACACTGGCTTCGGTATGGCCGGCGCGGAGCAGTACCCCCCCGGCCTTGGCGACCAGGGGGAACAGATGGCCCGGTCGCCCCAGGTCAGTGGGCGTGGCCGTAGGATCCAGAATGACCTGGAGGGTCTGCCACCGGTCCTTGGC
>CAZJBG010000071.1:0-12852 GCA_964543925.1 uncultured bacterium | reverse complement strand
GGTGAGGTTTCCCCGCCACCCGGAAGACACGTCTCCGGCGCAGCTCGGTAATGAAAGCGGCGAACTTGGACAGTGGTTCAGGCATAGGCGTTTCCTCCCACCTCACCCCCCTCACTATCGTGAGGCCCCCTCTCCTTCAGGAGAGGGGGAGAGACGCAGTCTCCGGGGAGAGGTCCCTGCGGCTTCGGCATGGAGCACTCCCAACGGTTAGGGTGATGGATCGCTAAAATATAGCATGGAAACCCACTATTTGCACCCTGTTATTGCCGCTGCGGTGGGGTCAAGGCGCACCGGGCCGCTGGTAGGGCACCTTGCGGATCTCCGATGTGATCTCCCGCAGGATGTCGCCGATGTCGCTGCTCGATGTAGCGAACTCGTCCGGCTCAATGACCAGGGGCGCCCCCAGCACCACCAGGGGTGCGCCGTGGGCCGGGCACTGGATGGCCTGGGGGATGGTCAGCCCCCCCACCGCCTGCACCGGGATCGTTACGGCGGCGGCAACCGCCTCCAACTCATCCATGGGGCTCAGGCCGGGGATCATGGCCCGCTCGTCAAAGCCCACGTGATGGACGATGAAATCGACGCCCAGGCTTTCCATCCACCGGGCGCAGGCCCCCTTGTCCTTAGCCCCCAGGTTGTCCCCCATGACCTTTATCCCGTAGTCCCGGCCCGCCTCCACGACCCGCCGGATGGTGGCCTCGTGCGCCCGGCCCATGACCACCACCACGTTGGCCCCGGCCTGGGCCATCATCTCGGCCTCCAGGTAGCCGCCATCCATGGTCTTCAGATCGGCCACAATGGGGTGCTGGGGAAAGCGCTCCCGGAGGCGCTCCACGGCATGCAGCCCTTCGCCCAGCAGGAGGGGCGTGCCCGCCTCGAGCCAGTCCACACCGGCCTCCACGGCCACGGCGGCGGTTTCCAGCGCCTCATCGATGTTAGTCAGGTCCAGAGAGATTTGGACGATAGGGTAGGTCAGATGGTCGAGATCGATCATGATGTTATTCCTGATGCCTGTAAATTGATCCTTTGGCAGTGGTCGGCCTGCGGGTCACGGTAACCGGCAGATTCTCGCTGTGCAGCTTCGGAAGAAAATCCTGACCCCCAACTTCCAAAAAGCGGAACATGCTCAAAGTAGAGCGACTGCATTAAGAGCAGCCCCACAAGCTGCTTCCTCCTGTAAGTCTTCAATATTCAGTGGCAGATTGAAAACATCGCCAACCATAAGTTGCAGAAGTGGTGTCCGTCGTAACGCGTTTCCGCTGCCCACGACACGGCTCCGCTGCTGCAGAGCGTAGTCGGGGAGCATATTTTTTAGATTTTCAATAATACTCCTGGCCAATGAGCGGCTGAGGGTCCCCAGATCGAAATTACTTAGCCCTATACCGTGGATTGAACCGCTCAAGGAAGTATCATATCGCTCCGCGAGAAAATACGGGTGAACTTCGAGTGTATCTGTTGCTTCTAGGCCTAGACTGTTTAAATGCTCGTACAACTTATCTCTAGGGGGCGATGTGATATTTAAATCTTTAAGCCATTTTTCGACGGTGTCAACCAGCCAGATCCAGGCGGATCCGCCGCATAAAGAGGATGCAACGATCGCAAATCTTGAACCTGGAAAGGGCCTATACTCGTATTTGCTGTCAGCTTCAAGCGGCCTCAGTTCATGGGTAGTGGACAGTACTGCGGAAAGCTGGCCTCCGGTCCCAAGGGTCAGAGCCAACTCCTCTTCAGGATTGCTGAGCGTTGCCAGCAGCGAGGCCTGATTATCACCAAGAGCCGCGGCTACCGGGATGCCGGCAGGAATGCCGTATTCTTCCGCCATTGCCTTACAAATCGTGCCGGCTTTGCGACTACAGGGAACCACCTCAGGCAAAAGTTCTGCACGCAGACCAGCTGCTTTCACCGGATTGAAATCCCAGTTAAGCGTGTACAAATCAAATAGCCCCCAGCTCGCCGCGTCGGTAGGATCTGTCAGGGGTTTATCCATTCCGCATAACTGGGCAACCAACAGATCATGGATTGTCGAAGCAGTTATAGCAGAAGTTGGCAACAAATCCTTAGCTGTAAGCCAGGCAAGCGTGGCACAGCCAAAGCCACTGCTGATGTTATAGCCGGTGCGAAGGCGTAAATCATGCAGGAAGTCATCCTCGAGACAGCGCTGATCCTGCCACGTAATCAGAGGTGTAACCGGCTGGTTATTTTCATCAAGTACCGCTACACCATGCATCTGGCCCGTGACGCCAACCGCCTCGACAGTTGCCCTTAATTGTTCCGGCAAGTCCAGGATTACGGAACGCGCCACGCTTAGAAGCACATTTACGTCCTGTTCGGCACGACCAAGTGGTGATTTAAGCTCAGCAGCGTGTGGCATTGAACACACACTTAGGAGCTTCCCCTGTACATCGATTATTGCAGCTGCAACTTTGGATGTGCCAAGGTCTATGCCGAGAATCACTTGATTGTTCTTCTGCCTCAAAATATCCTGCAGTTGAGCTGCAAAATATCTGCGAGTACCTTCAACTCCTCGATGTGAGAGCCATACACAACAGCAATATGTTCCCTGGAAATATTCTCAACAAACCCTTCCAGGTCCCTGAACTCCAGTAGCGCCGTTGACTCGCAATGGGGCATACCCGGGTGCCTGGTGGTCTCACAAACCTTCCCCTCCGCCAGCAGGAGCGTTTTACCGTCGAAACAGAGCTCAACAACCGTTATCTGCTCGCCGGCTGCAAGATCGCCATCCAAACCGGCGCCTTCGCCACCGCGTTTGATTTCATAAGTGCCACCCCAATCGGAAAGCACGGTTTTGCCACTCGGAGTCATTTCGGGCGAGACAATACCAACAAAGCCGCAATGACCCAACCGCGCTAAATTTTTCCACGTACTCTCCGGGTATTTCTTAGCATCCGGCGAGAGCGGATCACCAAAATGGTCGTTCAGTGCGCCAATATATTGAACCGGGTACATGTTGGACATCATACACGTCTTGTCCAGAAAGTAAGTCATGAGCATCATGCTCATCATGGCGATGAAGTCACCGTCGCAGGCAGCAATATATCCATCTTCTCTCAGTAAGACTTGTGCCAGGCAAGGTACATCTCGACCACCTTTGATAATCAGGTCACCAAAACAGTTCACCCCGAATCCAGCAGCTTGTTCCTCTTCCAGAATGGACTTTATTGAAAGATAAACACGAATGGCTGTCTGGAGCTGATCAGATCTGACTGACTTTTCAGTATAGCGGTCTTTGCGCTTTGACCACACCTCCCCAACCTGCTCATTAGAAAACGACGAATAACGCTGGCGATAATCTTCAATGGGTCTTACTATAATCTCGGTTCCCAGACTATCTGTAATAAGATGGCCTGCGGCATTAGCATTCCACGGAAAATTCTGTTCACCAAAGACAACGATTCTGGAGCTGGCGAGCAATCGTTTCATTGCCAGCGATTTGAGCAGCAACAACCCATGCTCAGTATTACGTGCTATATGGACTTCTACACCCAGTGCCCGCAAGAAATCTCTTGCAGACCAGCGCCAGAAATCCGGTTCATCATATTCTATCAACGGCCAGAATAGTAACGGCAGGCCGCGGTCAATAAGAACCTGCGGGTGCGAATTCCAAACCTCCGTCGGATAGGCCGGAATACTGACGGGCAGGATTGCATCTATTTCATCGCCAAGATTTCGAACGACTTGTTCCCAATGCTGAGGCGATTCCACCGCAATCATGGGCTCCAGTTGTCCGCAAGAAGAGATAATCTCTGCCAGTTTTCCCACCTCAATGTTGGGCGTACCTTTTTTTGCCAGGATTGGCTGTAATTTTGCATGGGGACGCTGGAGGTGGCTTTTCGGCTCGACTGCCAGATATCGCTTTATGTCCCTCAACTCGCTCATGTCATCTCACCTTGATTCTCTATTTATTTATTCTCGTGAATTCAACGCGTAAATGCAACTCAACGGTTTGGAAAGCGGGACAAGCTGTGGTAGCATCCCTGCTTGTCAAACCAAACAAGAAATGAGGAGCACCTATGGGTCCTTCCGACAGCTTACCCAGGAGCAAAGGTACGGAATTAATCCGTTGCTGAAAACAGGTCATCGTGACACGGAGATTGCCAAAGGGACCGGCGTTCATCACTCGGCCATCAGCCGGGAACTTCGACGAAACAATGGCTTGTGTGGAGCGCGTCACAAACGGGCCCACGATCTGGTCACAGCCCGCCGCAATGGGAAAACCAAGCCGCCTATAGACACCCACACCGGGGAACTTTATCCTTTCGCATTCGGATCGGTTTCGATAAACTAGCGGAC
This sequence comes from uncultured bacterium, assembly GCA_964543925.1. GTDB lineage: Bacteria > Fidelibacterota > Marinisomatia > SCGC-AAA003-L08 > TS1B11 > JADFNF01. Next base: position 8,541 of record CAZJBG010000071.1, on the reverse strand, counting down.
AGGCACTGGGGTGCTGCCGGGCATCCATCTACCCTGTTCCCGGGGATTGCTGCAAGGAACTTGCCGCCGGTCCCGAGCACCCCTGAACCTTTACCATGGAGCCGTCGACCATGCTTCCAGAAAGGTATTGAAAATGAGCAAGCCATCTTCATCCGGCAAGGGTCTCCCCATCCACAGCATCCGTGCAGTCAGCCTGGCCGTACTGCTGCTAACGGTTGTCCTGGTTCAACCGGGCTGTACCGGCCGGTCCACGCCCAAGGACTACCTGCAGGAAACTCAGGAGGATCGTGACGCCCGCATGGCCTGGTGGCGGGAGGCGCGGTTCGGCCTGTTTATCCACTGGGGATTGTACGCCGTGCCCGCCGGCAGTTACCAGGGGCAGCAGGGTGGTGGAACCGGGGAATGGCTCCAGTCCTGGGCGAACATTCCCCGGGCAGACTATGAAAAGTTTGCCCCGGAGTTCAATCCCACCCGGTACGACGCGGCCCAATGGGTCAGCCTGGCCAAGGAGGCGGGTATGAAGTACATCGTCATCACCTCCAAGCACCACGACGGCTTTGCCCTGTGGGATTCGAAAGTCTCCGAGTACGACATCGTGGATGCCACCCCTTACGGCCGGGACATTCTGGCGGACCTGGCCCGGGAGTGCCAACGGCAAGGCATCAAACTATGCTTCTACCACTCCATCATGGATTGGCACCACCCGTCGCAGTATATCGACGTGGAGGGGAAGGACTCCACCGCCGGGAACGGCCAGAACAAGATCTTTGCGGAACACCGGGATGAGTTCGTCACCTACCTGAATGCCCAGGTCGAGGAACTCATCACCCGTTACGATCCGTGGGTGTTATGGTTCGACGGCGAATGGACCGATTGGTGGACCGAGGCGGATGGTAAGGCCCTGTATAACCATGTGCGTTCGCTCAGGCCCAGCATCATCGTCAACAACCGCGTCGGCAAGGGGCGCATGGGCATGCAGGGGCTGAACAAGGGGCCCGGTTATGCCGGCGACTTCGGCACGCCGGAGCAGGAGATTCCCGCCACCGGTCTCCCCGGTGTGGACTGGGAAACCTGCATGACCATGAACGACACCTGGGGCTTCAAGTCCTATGACCACAACTGGAAGTCCTCAAAGACCCTGGTGCATCAACTGATCGATGCCGCTTCCAAGGGGGGCAACTACCTGCTCAACGTTGGGCCCACAGCCGACGGCGTAATCCCCCAGCCCAGTGTGGACCGCCTCAAGGAGATGGGCCGCTGGATGGCCGTCAACAGCGAGTCCATCTACGGCACCCAGGCCAGCCCCTTCGAGCAGCCCCGGTGGGGCCGGTTCACGACCAAGCCGGGCCGCCTCTATGCCCACGTGTTCGACTGGCCCCAGGATGGACGCCTGCAGCTCCCGCCCATGGACGGTAAAGTCACCCACGCCCACTTGCTGGCTGACGCGGAACAGACCGGCCTTCAGGTTGAGCAATCGGCCCAGGGTATTGACCTGTCACTGCCGGCCAGCGCCCCGGACATCATGGCTTCGGTGGTGGTGGTGGAGTTCGAGGAGCGCTAGACCGGCGTCGCGGGACCGGCCAATCCCTTACACGTCGGCCTTGGTGGCCCCGGTGGTGAAACCCCCATCGACCAGCAGAATTTGCCCCGTGATATAGGCCGAGGCATCGGATGCCAGGAATATGACCGTGCCGTCCAGGTCGTGGGGTTGTCCGGGCCGCCCCAGGGGAATGCGTTCGGTGATCATGTCGAGCCAGGGCTTGTTATCATACAGCGCAGCGGTCTGGGCGGTCTTGAACCAGCCGGGCGCCAGCAGGTTCACGTTGATGCCATACCGACCCCACTCCGCTGCCAGGCTTTTGGTCATCTGTAGCGCGCCCCCCCGGCTGGCGGCGTAAGGCACAATGGCTTCCATGCCGAACACCGATGTGGCCGACCCAATATTGATGATCCTGCCATAACCCCGCTTGATCATCTCCGCCCCCACCGCCTGGGCGCAAAAGTAACTCCCCTTCAGGTTGGTATCGACCACCGTGTCCCAATCCTCCCAGGTCACCTCCAGGCTTGGTTTGCGGATGTTCAGCCCGGCATTGTTCACCAGGATATCGATCTGCCCGAAGGTCTCCATGGCCGCGCGAACCATGCTGGCAATATCGTCCTCACGGGTCACGTCAACCTGGACGGCCAGGGCCTTGCTCCCTTGGGCTTCCAGCTCCCCTGTGAGGGAGGCCAACTTCGTAGCATCCCGGCTGGTCACCACCAACTTGGCCCCCGCCCCGGCCAGCGCCCGGGCCATGTACTCGCCCAGCCCCCGGCTGGCCCCCGTCACGATGGCTACCTTGCCCGAGAGATCGAACAGGTTACCCATGGTCTACGGCTCCAGCACAATTTTGACGAGATTTTCCTCACCCTTGAGCAACCGCTCGAAGGCCCGGGGCCCCTGCTCCAGGGGCAGAACCTCGCTGATGAGGGGGTCGACCCTAATCCGCCCGGCGGCCAGATGATCGAGTCCTTCGCGGTACTCACCGGCGCTGGCGTAGGAACCGGTGAGGGTGAGTTCACGGGAGATGAACGCCTGCATATCGACCGCCACCATGCGGTCCAGCAAACCTACGGCAATGACCTGCCCTCCGGCCTTGGTGACCGCTGCTGCGGTCTGGAGGGTTGCGGCAACCCCCACCGCCTCGAAAACGGCATCGGCCCCCCGGTTCTGAGTGGCCTTACGAACGGCAGCGGCCAAGTCTTCCTCAGCGGGATTAACCACCTCGTCGGCCCCCAACTGCTTGGCCAGTCCCAGCCGAAAGGCGTTGATATCGGCCACGATTATGCGGTTGCCCCCCCTCAACCGCACCGCCTGGAGGATGAACAGACCGATAGGGCCGGCGCCGATGATCACGACCGTGTCCTTATCCGAAGGCACATAACGGGTGGCGGCGTGGAGACCGATGGAGGCCGGCTCAGCCAGGGCCGCCTGGACGAAGGATAGGGCGTCCGGCAACTTTGAAACGATCCACTCCGGTACGGCCACGAGTTCGGCATAGGCCCCGTGCCGTTTGAACTGCTCCACCGAAACCCCCAGGACTTGCCGCTGCTCACACCGATTATATAGACCCGACCGGCACGGCCCACACCGGTTGCAATAGACGGTGGAATCAAAGGACACCCGGTCACCGGGCTGAAAGGCCGTAACCCGCTCCCCCGCCGCTTCGATGACCCCGGATGCCTCGTGGCCCATAATGATGGGCGGGATGCGCCGGCCGGTCTTGCCGGTGTAGCCGTGAACATCCGATCCACAGATGCCGCAGGCTTTCACCCGGATGAGAACATCATCGGCCCCCATCACCGGGTCGGGGAAATCGGCAACTTCAAGCTGATAAGGTTGGGTATGGACCAGTGCCTTCATGGGGTCTCGCTTACCAAGTGCTAACTACAGAACATAGGGCAGCTGGAATGCAACGAAATAGCCAAACACTAAAAATGCCACGACCAAACCGGCCAGGAAGATCCAGTGGGGCCGGAGGATGGCCTTCGCTTCCTCGGACAGCAGTTTTGGCATCACGACGTACAGCCCAACGGCCACCCAAACCGCTTGCAGGGGAGTCAGGAGCAAGCCGTCGAGTACTGCCCCCAGTTTTACGAGAAATACCGGCCTAAATCCCAGGGTGAAGGCTATGATCATGTTGGTAAACAGGAAAAAGACCAGAAAAATCCGAAACTGCATTTTCCAGGCAAATCTCTGTGCGAGGGGCGGCACGCATATGCGGAATGCGTCCGACAACAATCGCGGCCAGCCTGCCAACTGGCCGATGAGCGTCGCAACCAGAGCTGCGGCAGCCGAGATCATGAACATCACGCCCCCCAACGCGCCCCACTGCGAACTGAAAATCGTTGCCAGGGTGAGTGCCACATCCTCCCCCGTGGGAGCGAGCTGGTTGGGCCGCAGGACGTAGGCGCCGGTTATAAAAAATGCGGACGTGACCACAACGCCAATCACCATGGCTAGGGTTGCATCGGTGTAGACGACCTTATACCATCCCTTGATTTTCCGGGCGCTGGCGGCGCTGAGTTGCTTGAGCATGGCGAGATCGGCTGGCCGCCCGTATCCACGCCCATGAGCGGCGCCGTAGTTGGCCCCCAGGACCCAATAGGTATACCAGACCTGACTGGCGAACCCCCCGGCTGCCCAGCCCAACAGGGGCAGGATTTCCCGCCAGGGATTATCCGACACACCGTAGGAGGATATGGCCCAATTGGGAACTTGGGGGATATGAAACTGAAGGCCTTGAACAAGGGTGGCAAGTCCCGGGCTGATACTCACCGCGACGTAGAGCACGCCGATCACAATGACCAGCACAAACAGGCTCATGACGTACTTCAGAGGCTGAAATAAGCCTGACCAAACCACACCCAGTGCGAACAGGGCAACAATCCAGCTCCACAGATAAGCTGGGACGGGAATCAGGTTGTGTAAAAATATTCCAGACGCGGCGGCGATAGCGCCCATGGAAATGGCCGCGCTGACAAATTGCGCAACCAGAACGATCCAGACCGCCCAGTTCGTCGGTCCCGGCATCCGGGAAATCATGTCGATCATGCCCTCCCCGGTCGTCACGGTGTAACGGGCGCCGCTCATGCCGATCCAGTATTTCAGAAAGATGCCCACCACGATGGCCCAGAGTATGCCCGTTCCCAGGATCGCCCCGGTCCGGGTCGCTAAAATGACTTCTCCTGAGCCGATAAACTCCGCGGCCCAGATGAACGCCGGGCCCACCAAGGCCAATATAGCCAGCCCCTTGGGTGGAGTTTTGATCGTCGTTTCGCTGCCGGTTGTCGCTGTTTCAGTCATCCGTTCGTCGATCTCCTTGATGTAAGGCGCCATACAAGTTTATTGCGGGTCAGTGAAAGTAGCCATGCCACCGGCAGCAAACCAAGGCCGGCGGCCTTATATTCCAGCGAGCATATGCCCAACCCCGCACCCATATCAGGCCCAGCCGTTCCCCGGAAACACCCTGAAGCCATGGCCCGCACACCCCTGACCATCACGAGCCTCGACGGGGATTGAGCTTCGCCGTGAGCCCCGAGATCACCCCCCTGGTCTGGACCGCCGCCGGCATCGGCTTCATCCACACCGTGGCGGGACCGGATCACTATCTGCCCTTCATCCTCCTGGGACGCGCCCGTGACTGGTCCCTGGGAAAGACCCTCCGGATGACGCTGCTGTGCGGCCTGGGACATGTCACCGGATCGATGGTCCTGGGACTGGCAGGGATCAGCCTGGGGGTGGCGGTCCGCCGGCTGGTCGATATCGAATCGTTACGGGGTGAAATGGCCGCCTGGGGGCTGGTGGCGTTCGGTCTGGTGTATCTGGTGTGGGGGCTGCGGCGGGCTCATCGCCACCGGCAGCACAGCCATCTCCACAGCCATTTCGACGGCACGGTTCACCTCCATGAACACGTCCACGAAAAGGGGCATGTCCACGTTCATGAGCCGCCGGCTGAGCGGGTCGGTTTCACCCCCTGGGCCCTCTTTATCCTGTTCGTGCTGGGACCGTGCGAGGCCCTCATCCCCCTCCTCATGGTGCCCGCGGCCCAGAGCAGTATGGCGGGGGTGGCCCTGGTAGCAGGGATCTTCGGCCTGGTCACCATCGCCACCATGACGACGGTCGTGGCGGTGAGCTATAGAGGCGTCCGCCGGTTATCACTGGGCCGCCTCGACCGTTACGCCCACGCCCTGGCCGGTGGCGCACTGGCCCTCAGTGGGCTGCTCATGGTGCAGCTGGGCGGGTAGCCGCTCCCTCCCGGATATTGACAGGCCCCAGGCCCCCCGGGGACCTGGGCTTATCCACCTGGCCTTCCCGCTCAGGCTGCCCCCAACCCCTCATTCCTCAGCTTGTCGCCTTCCTGCTTTCCTTGTCGTCGTGGTCGTGCTACATTGGTTGTTTACCTGGAACGACCCAAGGCCAGTTGAATCACCACTACCCTGGATTTAGATGCAACCACCGTTAGAATGGAGGCCCATCCCATGGACCTGGCGACGCCTGTAAAGGAAGCGACCCGGCCGAAGCAGGGGACCGATGCCCCGTCCGACGTGACGTGGAAAAAAGGCATCTGCGGAATTTGTCCCGCCGGATGCTGGGTGGAGGCCGGTATGCAGGACGGCGTCCTTACCGATATCAGGGCCGACAGCGGCCATCCTCTGGGGATGATCTGCCGCCGGGGCGATCATGCCCCGGAAATCATCTACTCCGAGCACCGCCTGAAGTATCCCATGCGGCGCGTCGGGCCCAAGGGGACCCAGGAGTTTGAACGCATCACCTGGGATGAGGCCTACGAGGTTATCGTGGAGCACCTTCAGGCTATCAAAAAAGAATCGGGGCCTGAAGCCGTGGCCATCTACACCGGCCGGGGCGCCTTCGAGACCTCCCTGTGCGACACCTACCAGCCCAAGGGGGTGGCCGTATCTTCGGCCTCCAATGTCCTGTTCCCCTTCGGCTCGCCCAACACCATGGGGGTGGGCGCCCTGTGCTACGTCTCCTTCGCCATGATCGCTCCCCACGTGACCATGGGCCGCATGCTCATCAACCTGTTCACCGACATGGAGAACGCCGAGATGCTGGTGGTATGGGGGACCAATCCGGCCACCGACTCTCCCCCGCTGGACATGCACCGGCTGGAAGCCGCGGCGGCCCGGGGCGCGGACATCGTGGTGATCGACCCCCGGCGCACGGAAACGGCCACCCGCACCAACGCCCAATGGGTCCCCATCCGCCCCGGCACTGATGGCGCCCTGGCCCTGAGCATGATCGGGGTCATGATCGACGAGGAACTCTACGACGAAGACTTTGCCGAAAACTGGTGCCACGGCTTCGAGGAATTGACCACCTATGTCCAGCATTTCTCCCCCGAGGTGGCCGAGACCATTACCGGCGTTCCGGCCGCCACCATCCGGGACCTGGCCCGTCGCATCTGCAACGCCACCGGTGCCTCTCCGGTGATGTATTCCGGCCTGGAATACTCCAACAGCGGCATTCAGGCCATCCGGGCGGTGTACACCCTCTTCGCCCTGGCCGGACAGCTGGACGTGCCGGGCGGCATCGGTCTGGCCATGCCTGACTCCCACTTCCCCATCAATCGCTCCTCCAACCAGGCCAACCCCGACCTGGACCGGGCAGTGGCCAGGGACAAGTTTCCCATCTACAGCAACTACCGGGGCGAATCCCACGCCAGCGGCCTGTTGAAATCGGTGCTGGAAGGCGAGCCCTATCGCATTCGCGCCCTCATCATCCAGGGGGCGTCACTGCTCACCTCCTGGCCCCAGACCCCCCTGTGGCGGGAGACCCTGTCCAAGCTCGACTTCCTGGTAACCATCGACCGGCAACTCACCGCCGACGCCGCCTATGCCGACATCGTCCTGCCGGCCACCACCATGTTCGAGATCGACTCCTACATGGCCTATGGCCCCATTTTTCGTCTGCGTGAGAAACTCATCGAGCCGGTAGGCGAGGCCCGCAACGACTACCTGATCATGGCCGAGCTGGCCCATCGTCTGGGCTACGGCCAGCTCTATCCCCAGACGGAGGAGGAAATGATCGCCCAGGCCCTGGAAGGGTCCGGCTACACCCACGAGGAGGTGAAAAAGGCCGGGGGCTGGGTGAAGATTCCCACGCCCATGATGGCCTATAAGAAATGGGAGAAGGGGGGGCTGCGTGAGGACGGCCGGCCCGGCTTCGACACCCCCAGCGGCAAGTTCGAGATTTGGTCCACCACCCTTGAGGAGTACGGCTATGAGCCGCTGCCGGCCTACACCGAGCCGGTGGAAGGTCCTCTGGCCGCCCCCGACCGGGCGAAAGAATATCCCCTGGTGTTCAACTCCGGAGCGCGGCCCCATACCGATTTTCGCTCCCAACACCACGGCATCAAGGGCCTGGCAAAGGATAATCCCGAGCCCACAGTGGACCTCAACCCGGCCGACGCGGAAGGCCGGGGCATCCGGACCGGTGACCTGGTGGAGGTGCGTACCCCCCGGGGACGGGTGCCCTTCCGCGCCCGGACCACCAGCGACATTGTGCCGGGGGCCGTGGAGTGCAATATGGGGGGCGGCACACCGGTGGGCCCCAAAGCCTGGCGGGAATGGAACGCCAATGAACTCACCGACATGGAGAATTACGACGAGATCTCCGGCTTTCCGGTCTACAAGGCCCTGCTCTGCGAAGTGGTGAAAATCGACCAGGGCACGGCCGCCACCCGCCGCTCGGCCACTCATCACGCCGGCGTAACCAACGGCCGGCCGGCCACCCCAAACAAGCCGGTGAAGACGATCAAGCGGCGCATCTACCTGGACAACAACGCCACCACCCGGGTGGCCGACGCCGTTAAGGATGCCATGCTGCCCTACCTGGAAGCGGACCACGGCAACCCCTCCAGTATTCACCGGGTGGGCCGGGATGCCCATGCCGGGGCCGAGCAGGCGCGCCGCCAGGTGGCCAAGCTGCTCAACACCCGCCCCCGACGGATCATTTTCACCAGCGGCGGCTCCGAATCG
>CAZJBG010000070.1:7577-13088 GCA_964543925.1 uncultured bacterium | reverse complement strand
CCCAGGTCCACGAGCCAATCGGCGGTTTTAATCACGTCCATGTCATGCTCGATAATAACCACCGTATTGCCCTTCTCCACCAGTTTATCGAGCACCTGGAGCAGCATTTCCACATCGGCAAAGTGCAGCCCGGTGGTAGGTTCATCAAGGATGTAGATGGTCCGGCCGGTGCTGGCGCGAGACAGCTCGGCAGACAGTTTGACCCGCTGGGCCTCGCCGCCGGAAAGGGACGTGGCCTGCTGCCCCAGCCGGATGTAACCCAGTCCCACGTCACATAGGGTCTGGAGCTTGCGCACAATGGCGGGAATACGCTTAAAAAATTCCAGGGCTGCACTACAGGACATGTCCAGGATTTCGGCAATATTCCGGCCTTTGTAGGTCACCTCCAGGGTCTCCCGGTTGTAGCGCTTGCCGTGACACTGTTCGCACTGAACATAGACGTCCGGGAGAAAGTGCATCTCTATCTTGATGATGCCGTCGCCCTGGCAGGCTTCGCAGCGCCCCCCCTTGACGTTGAAGGAGAACCGCCCCGGTTTATAGCCCCTGATTTTCGACTCGGGCAGCTGGCAGAACAGATCCCGAATGTGGGTAAAAACCCCCGTATAGGTGGCCGGATTGGACCGGGGCGTGCGGCCAATGGGCGACTGATCGATGTCGATGACCTTGTCCAGGTGGAGGACACCATGGATGCTGTCGTACTTCAGGGGCTTTTTTTTGCTGGCGTAGAACGCCCGGCTGAGGGCGGGGTAGAGGGTCTCGTTGATGAGGGTTGACTTGCCGGAGCCGCTAACCCCCGTGATACAGACGAACCGCCCCAGGGGAATGTTGAGGGTGATGTCCTTCAGGTTGTTGCCGCCGGCCTGTTCCAGGCGCAGCCACTTGTCCGGCTGGGGACGCCGCCGCCCGGGCACCTGTATCACCCGTTGGCCCGACAGGTACTGGCCCGTGAGTGAATCGGGGTTATTCTTGATCTGGTCCGGTGTACCTTCGGCCACGATCAGACCGCCTTCAGCCCCGGCGCCGGGGCCCAGGTCCACAACCCAATCGGCCGATTCGATGGTCTCCCGATCGTGTTCCACCACCAGTACCGTATTGCCCAGGTCCCGCAGACGGGTCAGGGTCTCGATGAGCCGCCGGTTATCGCGCATGTGCAGGCCGATGGACGGTTCATCGAGGATATAGAGCACCCCTACCAGCTGGCTCCCCACCTGGGTGGCCAGACGAATGCGCTGGGCCTCTCCTCCGCTAAGGGTAGCGGCGGAGCGCGACAGTGTCAGGTAGTCCAGCCCCACATTGATGAGAAACCCGAGGCGGTCCCGAATCTCCTTCAGGGCCTGGGCGGCGATCTCCTGCTGGGTGGGGGTCAGACTGAGGGTATCGATAAACTGCTGGAAGCCGCGCACCGAACTTGCCACCAGCTGCCAGATATTCTTGCCACCGATGGTGACGGCCAGACTCTCCTTGCGCAGACGAGCGCCCTGGCATTCGGGGCAGTCGTGGATGGACATGAACTGCTCGATCCATGCGCGAATGCCGGGGGAGCGGGTCTGGGTGTAGCGTCGTTTCAAGTTAGGGATGACCCCTTCGAAGCCGCCGATATACTCACCCCTCCACCGCTTGGAAGTATACTGCATGGTGATCCCGGCATCGGGGTCGGTGCCATACAGGATGGCGCGCTGCGCCGCTTCCGGCAGCCGTTTCCAGGAGGTGGTGAACCGGAAATCGAAATGTTGGGCCAGGCTTTTGATGACGGAGCTGTACCAGCCTCCACGAGGCTGCTCACCGATGGGCAACACCGCTCCCTGGATGATGCTCTTGTTTTTATCGGGCACGACAATGTCCGGATCAATTTCCATCTGGGTGCCGAGACCGTCGCAGGTTGGGCAGGCCCCGAAAGGTGAATTAAACGAAAACATGCGTGGCTCGGGCGCCTCGTAACTGATCTCGCAGTCGGGACACGACAGGTGCTCGCTGAACAGGTGATCGGTCCCTTTTTTCGGTCCCCCGGTGGGCGGTGAGACGTTGATGATGAGCAGGCCCGAACCCATCTTCACCGATAGTTCCACCGATTCGGTGAGGCGCTCCTTGATGGCCGGTTTGATGGCGAGGCGGTCCACCACCACTTCAATGGTGTGCTTTTTACCCTTGTGGAGGATAATCCTTTCCGACAGTTCCCGAATCCGGCCGTCCACCCGCACCCGGACGAACCCCTCCTTTCGGATCTGGCGCAACACATCCTTATACTCCCCCTTCCGCCCCCGCACCACCGGCGCCAGGAGCTGGATGCGGCTCCCTTCGGGGAAGGCCAGGATGTGGTCCACCATCTGCTGGATGGTCTGACGGCTCACCGGCTGGCCGCAGTTGTAGCAGTGGGGCACACCGATGCGGGCATACAGCAGGCGCAGGTAGTCGTATATCTCGGTAATCGTCCCGACAGTGGATCGCGGATTGCGGCTGGTGGATTTCTGCTCGATGGAAATGGCCGGTGACAGCCCTTCGATGTAGTCCACATCGGGCTTTTCCAACAGGCCCAGGAACTGGCGGGCGTAGGCCGAGAGGGACTCCACGTACCGGCGGTGCCCTTCGGCATAGATGGTATCAAAGGCCAGGGAACTCTTGCCCGATCCCGACAGTCCGGTGATGACCACCAGCTGGTTGCGGGGCAGGGCCACATCAATGTTCTTGAGGTTGTGCTCCCGGGCCCCTTTGATGAAGATTTGCTCGGCGTGATACGCGTTCATATAACCTGTAAATCTAGCATCCGATACGCAATCATCCAACGACAAAAGGGGCTGTGGGGTAAGGGGAGAAGAGGGGAGTCGTAATCTGACATAGGCCCGGCAGAATTCATGGCCGCATAAATTGCAGCTCATCGTAATTTAGCAGCGGTATAGCGCAATATCGATTTACCCCGTATTTTGAGATCGAGGTATGGCGGTCTTGCGCAAGCGTCCTTATATTCAAAAGTCGTACTGTGCGTAATTACGCCGGCGTACCGGGCACGGCTACAGAACCAGGGCGGATATCGGGAATCATCACCCTCACGCGGGATATAAGCGGGGTCTGGCGGGCCCAACGGGACATTGTCCCGGAACCGTGACCAGCACCTCCCCGGCCCGGCCAAGACGAAGCCGGCATCGGCATACCGACCCAATGAGGCCCGTATCGTAAAATGACTGAAATACTAGGAATCATCACCGCCCTCAAGGACCCTCCCTGGATTTACATTTCCGCGCCGCTGGCCATCATCCTGACTTTCGGACCCCGGCTGCTGGAATTTTACCGCTCATGGCTCGATCTGCGGATCGGCCGCCGGAGTCTGCTGATCGAGAAGGAGCGCCTTACCTTGCTCAAGCTCCGCTACGAGATTGAGGCCCTCAAGACGCAGCATACTTTGCCAGAGATTGAAGTGGAACTGGGCTCTGCGGTGACAGCGATGGAAGCACCGACAGCGGCACCGGCGCCTGAACCTGCCACTCCTGACGATAGTGCTGGCTGGGGCCTTGGATGGATGAGCCGGGCAACCTGGCTGCTGTCAGGACTGCTCTGGAGCGGTCAGGTTATCAGCATCTTGTTTGTGGGGATGTTCGCACTGTCGATAGTTGTCGTTCCCGCTGTTTTTTTCACGAGCGCTGAAATGGGGGCCGGGGAGGCCTTGTGGGCCAGTGTCGTCCTGATATTGGTGTACGGTTTACTTGCCTACCTGTCTTACAGGCTATTCAAAAAGGCACGCGCCACTCGCCATGCGCTACGGCAAAGCACCTGAGTCAGGAGCGCCACCAGCCGTGAAATTTCCGAAGGCGTGGTTTTGGATTATGACAAGGATGATAACCTGGTCGGTATTGACATCGACAGTGCGAGTAGGAAGTTGGACCTCAGTGAGCTGATAACCACGCAGTTGCCCGTCACCACGCAAGAACCTGCCGCCTGATCTTCACCCATCTTATTGCCCGGTGATGACCACCTATCCGACGCGACCATTGATCAAGATTATCACGGTGTATGAACCGAATCCGGAGGACTGGATAAACTTCAAGCGAAGGAGAAAGGCATGAATTCAAGCCAAGAAGAAAAACTCGTAGAGCGCCGGGTGACCTACACCCTCGAATATGAAGGGAAGTTCTACATCATTGAGAACGTCCCGGCTAGGGTAAACGAGGAAACGGGAAAGCAGTTTTTCTCGCCCTCTACAGTGGAGCACTTGCATGAGAAGATTCTAGGAGCAGCTAAGCCAAACAAGGTGGTAGAGACTCCTGTCTACGACTACACCGAATAGCGGCACCAAGATGAAAACCTGATCGGCACGGACACCGATCCCGCTTAATGGATACCCATAAAAATAAGGGCCGCCATAATGCTACCCACGATGGGCCCTAATACGGGTATCCAGGCATAGCTCCAGTCACTGTCTCTTTTGTTGGGAATCGGCAAAATAAAATGCATGATGCGCGGCGCAAGGTCGCGTGCCGGGTTGATGGCATACCCGGTGGTGCCACCCAATGACAGGCCAATGGCAAACACCAGCAGAGCCACCGGCAACGCACTTATAGCACCTAAACCGACATCAGGGGCGGCCAGGGAAAGCACAGCAAATACCAGCACAAACGTACCGATGACTTCGGAAAGGAAATTACTGAACGTGTTTCTTATTTGCGGCGCGGTGCAAAATACGGCGAGCTGCAAATCCCTGTCTTCGGTTATATCGAAATGCGCTTTATATTGGACCCAAACCAGCAGTGACCCGAGCGCTGCCCCCAGCATCTGGGCCAAAATATAGGCCGGCACTTTCGACCAGGCAAATTTCCCGGCGGCGGCCAAACCGATGGTCACCGCGGGATTGATGTGGGCGCCACTGGCATTTGCCACGGAAAAAACAGCTACAAATACGGCCATGCCCCATCCGAAGGTAATTACGATCCAGCCGCCATTGCTTCCTTTGGTGTTTTTTAATACAACATTTGCCACCACACCATCACCAAGCAAAACGAGCAGCATAGTTCCGATTATCTCACCGACAAAAGGTGTCATTCCCCTTCCCCCTACTATGATTAGAAGGTGCCGAAAGTCTCGCTATATACGGAAAGTTATCGACAACAGGAATCTCTGGTATTTGATCTGCCTGCAGCTCAGTTGAGTCAGGTCTTTAGCTGTCAAGCCACCCCTTGGCCCTGCCCAGCGCTTTCTGCCAATACCTGTTTAGATCAGCAACCTGCTCCCGATCCATCGTTGGCTTGAAAGTCTTATCCACTTGCCATTGATGTTGAATGTCATCGTAACCGTTCCAATAACCGACCGCGAGTCCGGCCAGATACGCCGCGCCGAGGGCGGTGGTTTCCAGGATGGTTGGGCGCACGACAGGCACGGCCAGTATGTCCGCCTGAAATTGCAGTAGGGTGTTGTTGGCTGCGGCTCCGCCATCGACGCGCAGCTCTTTAATATCCACACCCGAATCCGCGCCCATGGCGGTCAGTACATCCCTGGTCTGGTAAGCTATGCCTTCGAGGGCCGCCC
>CAZJBG010000070.1:2233-7567 GCA_964543925.1 uncultured bacterium | reverse complement strand
CAATGGGGAGCGCCCAGACCTACGAAAGCGGGCACCAGGTAGACGCCGCCGTTATCTTCTACCGTATTGGCCAACTGTTCAACATCAGCAGAGGATTGAATCAACCCCAGGCCATCGCGCAACCATTGGACCACGGCTCCCGCAATAAAAATGCTCCCTTCGAGGGCATAAGTGGTCTTCCCATCGACGCGCCAGGCAATGGTTGTGAGCAGGTTATTTTTCGATTCCGCCGCTGTTTCTCCCGTGTTGAGCATGATAAAACAGCCGGTGCCATACGTGTTCTTAAGCATCCCCGGCTGGATGCACATTTGGCCAAACAGGGCGGCCTGCTGGTCGCCGGCTATGCCCCCTATCGGCACTTTACGGTTGAAAATGGCCCCATCCGTCTCGCCATAAACCTCGCTCGATGAACAGACCTCAGGCAGGATGCTCTCAGGAATCGACAGCAGCTCCAACAGTTCCCCATCCCACTCGCAGGTGTGGATATTGAAAATCATCGTGCGGCTGGCATTGCTGACGTCGGTCACATGGCGCTTGCCTCCGGTGAGCTTCCAGACCAGCCAACTGTCAACGGTGCCGAAAGCGAGTTTCCCTTCGGCTGCTTTTTTGCGCGCCCCATCGACATGATCCAAAATCCATTTAATCTTGGTGGCGGAAAAGTAGGCATCGATGACCAGCCCGGTTTTCTGCTGGAATTTGGCGGAAAGCCCGGCATCCTGCAGCTCAGTGCAATAGGCCGCGGTTCGACGATCCTGCCAGACGACGGCCTTGTGGATCGGCTCCCCGGTATCGCGATCCCAGATCACCGTTGTCTCGCGCTGGTTGGTAATCCCTATCGCCGCAATATTTTCTGCACGGATACCGGCGCCGGCAATGGCCCTGGTGGCCACCTCAGCCTGGGTCTCCCAGATCTCATCGGCATCATGCTCCACCCAGCCTGGTTGGGGGAAATACTGTTTGAATTCCTTTTGGGCAGTGGATTTGATGGAACCGGAGTGATCGAACACAATCGCCCGGGAACTGGTGGTTCCCTGGTCGAGGGCCAGGATATATTTCTTCGCGTTCGCTGATGGTGTCATGATGCTCGCACCCGTAAGTTAGGCCGATTCAATTCCTTCCAAACTTAGTATCAAGGTGCGGCAACCACGATAGGTAATTCCAGCCCGCAAACAGGTCTCGTTACCCTGGTACGACTTACTTCTGCCCCACGCGATGAAGATACAATCCTCCCGCTTTTACCTTTCCAAAAAGGATGCGCCGTTCTATATTCGGGAGAGGCGGCCCCGAGGCATGACAACGGGATAGCTGCATCGTTCAGCGCCGCATGACCCGGACCACCGACTCAACACCCATCCCCAGCACGGATGGACCACGCATC
This sequence comes from uncultured bacterium, assembly GCA_964543925.1. Lineage (GTDB taxonomy): Bacteria > Fidelibacterota > Marinisomatia > SCGC-AAA003-L08 > TS1B11 > JADFNF01. Next base: position 6,189 of record CAZJBG010000070.1, on the reverse strand, counting down.
GCTAACCCAATAGGGGGATATGGTCATGGCAACCTACTTCATGTTCGGGACATATTCCGACGAATCCTTGAGTGAAATATCGGCCCAGCGTACCACCCGGGCCGCCGACCTGGTCAAAAAGTTTGGCGGCAAGGTCGAGGCTATGTACGCGCTGTTGGGGGAGGAAGACCTGATTTTCATCGTTGACTTCCCCGATATGGCCCAGGCAATGAAGGCTTCCGTGGCGTTGACCAAAAGCCTCGGCATCGTATTCTCCACCGCCCCGGCAGTGACGGCCCAGGAGTTCGATAAGATGATGGCAGAAATCTAGCTCAGGTCTCGGGGGCGGAGCACGGGTGGGAACCATCTCCCGGAGGTATTCCTGCGGGTTATGGAAACCGGCAACTTGATCAGCTACGTCCACGGCTATTCGGAGCGCGAGGCGGCCCGTCTGTATGATCAGGCCGATGCCGTCAGGGATCTGCTCCATCACGACACCCGCTATCCGGCCGGCAACACGGTCCTGGAAGCCGGTTGCGGGGTCGGCGCCCAGACGGTGACCCTGGCCCGGAACAGTCCGGAGGCCGTCATCGTCGCCATCGACCGTTCCCGCGACTCGCTGGACCGGGCTCAAAGATTCATCGAGCGGCAGGGGCTGTCGAATGTCCAGTTTCAGCAGGCGGACATTTTCGACCTGCTCTACGAGAGCGAGCATTTCGACGACCTGTTCGTCTGCCACCTGCTCGAGCATCTTGCCCAACCGTTGGAGGCTCTGACCAAGCTGGCCCGCGTCCTGAAGACCGGCGGCTCGGTCACGGTCATCGAGGGCGATCACGGGTCCTGCACCTTCCACCCTGGGACCGAGGAGGCGCGGCAGGCTTGGCGCTGCCTCATCGAGGTGCAGGCCCGCCTGGGAGGGAACGCCCTCATCGGCAGGGGGTTGTTCCAACTGCTGTCGGAGGTGGGGTTTGATGCGGTCCACGTCTCACCACGCACGGTCGATATTGACGCCGGCAATCCGCGGTTGATGGACAGTTTCGTGAACAGGACCATCATACCCATGGTGGAAGGGGTGCGGGACCGGGCTCTAGACTGGGGGCTCATGGACCAAGCCACCTGGGAGCGGGGCATCAGCGACCTTTACCGGGTGGCCGACGGGGACGACAGCACCTTCTCCTATACCTTCTATAAGGCCACCGGCGTCAAGTGACGGGAGTGGCAGCGGCGACAATCGGCGGGGGCCAGCGATCCTTTCTACTCGTCATCGCGCGGACGCATCCCGCGGCGCTATCGAAGCACAGCCCTCAAGGTAACCTGGGGGCTGATTCTTTCTTTAGCTTGTATGTCTAATTGATTTCCCCCATATTCCGTCTGTTCACCCCGTTGGATAGATGCCCGAACCTACGTCCAAATTCGCCGCCTTTGTAGCCGAGCTCCGCCCCGCCGGCGGGTCTGACCGGTGGCGGGAGACCTCACCCCTGACACGACCTGTCTTCCCCTCTCCTTCAGGAGAGGCCTGCCCGTAGCCGGTCACGGCGAGGCGGGCCTTACGCAGTAAGCGGGGTGAGGTAGAAATCAGCACGGGGCGTTAAACTGCATATCAAGGAACCCTAACAGGAGGCCTACATGGACCCATTCTATCAGATCATGAAAGTTCTACACGTTATCGGATTCGTATTTATGTCCATTCCGCTCTTCAATCTCATCGTGGTGAACGAGCGTGCCCAGTTCGGCGCCCCGTTCAACTTTGATGCGGACCGGTATATGGAAAGCATCATTCGCCGGGGCGCCATGCGGTGCTATGTCTTTCAGGCAACCGTCCTCATCTCCGGCCTGCTGCTCATCATTTTGGGGCCCCTGGGGCTGGCGGCCTTGTGGACCAACGGCATACTGCTTGCGAAAACGATTCTGCTGCTCACTTTGATGGGGCTGCTCTCCTACGTGCACCTGTCGCTGCAACCGGCCATTGATGCCTTCTTGGCCCCGGTCTCTTCGGCAGCCGACGTACCCGAGAACTTTGCCGCCCAGCTGAAACCCTACCGGGTCCGGCGGAAGCAAGTGGCCACGGTCTGCCTGTTTCTGGTGCTCAGCACCATCATTCTCGGGCTCCAGGTCTATAGCACGTTTCCGCTCTATCTCACGGCTACCTTGATCGCACTGGCAGGAATCTTCGCCTGGAGAGTGAACAGGAGTCTGATACGCTTCGGATGGTTTTAACAGGTAACGAGCATATCCCGCGGCAGCCGCCGGTGATTCTTGGGTTATTATCCGGTCGATCAATCGCTACATTCGGGGAACTACATACACGCTGGTATGTACACCGTTAATACCTTGACACATGAGAAGTCCATCGCGAGTAGAACCCGCATGCAACCCTATCCATCCGTAGTGGTCCGCGCCTTCAGGCTGGTGCTGGTCCTGTCGGCCTGCCTGTTCTATGCCTGCATAGGCCGTTCGGTATCCCATTTTACCACGTCCGCCATCACGACCTATAATCTCAGTACCGACGATTTGCAGCGTATTCAGTTTTACAACAGCCATACCATTGTGCTGACCGCCGAAGAGGCCAGCCGGGAGAGCTCCGTTTCAGCTAAACACGGGATGCGGATCACCGACGCCACCTATATCGACAGGATTATCATTAAAAAGTACACTCCCGGCATTGTCGTGGAAGTTGGCGATTATTGGCTGGAGGTAAGTTTTGAACCTGACCGGACGTTAAGATTTGTCACGCTGGCCAACGGCCGGTACGTGCTGGACGCCAAATCCGTCCTGTATGGTGATCGGTACTACGAAGTGGAATGCGTGAGAAAACGGTCCGAGAACTGCCCGCCCGCCCTCAAGGTCAGGGGCGACTTCGAAACCGAAACGACGACCCGCAAGCGCAAGGTCGCCGGTCTGCCAATCGAGTAACCAGCCCGGACCGGCCGCCGCCGGGAAACTGAAGGGCGCAGAACGGGCCATATATCGAAGGGACCCGTCTCGAAAGATAGGATTAAAGGAGCAAAAACCGTTATGAGCTGTTGCCAGTGCCAGGGTATTGAATCGTTCTTCAACAAGAAGGTGGCGCTCAAAGAGCTGAAGCGTTATCACGCTCAGGGCCCAAATAAAACGACACGCCTGTTAATCGGGGCCCTCAAGGACGCCGGGGTGCAGGGATTGACCCTGCTGGACATTGGCGGGGGCATCGGCGCCATTCAGCACGAATTAATGGCTGCCGGGGTGATCAGCGCCACCAATGTGGATGCCTCAACGGCCTATATGGAGGTGGCCAAAGAAGAGGCGGCGCGGCGTGGTCTGGCGGATCGGGTCGATTATCAATACGGCGATTTTGTCAGTCTCGCGCACGATGTATCGCCCGCCGACATCACGACCCTCGACCGGGTGATCTGCTGCTACCATGACATGCAGGCCCTCGTTGGGCTGTCCTCAGCGAAGGCCCAACGCTTTTATGCACTGGTCTACCCTCGTGAAACCTTGCTTTTCCGCCTGTTTCGTCCGGTGGCCAATCTCATTTTTCGGCTGATGCGCAACCCTTTTCGACTGTTCATCCATGCCACCAGGGAGGTCGATGCCCTGGTGCGCGGCAACGGGTTTGAGCCCCGGTTCACCGACCGGACACTCCTATGGCAGGTGGTGGTCTACGGGCGTTGAGATCAGGCAGCTCCTGACCGGTCATCAAAAGGCATTCAGGCGATGGCCCTGGAAATGAAGGAGCAATGCGAGCGGTGCGAAAAGCAGCTGACACCCGGTGGTGAAGCCTATATCTGCGCTTATGAATGCACCTTTTGCGCCGACTGCAATCAGACCGCTCTCCAAGGCGTTTGCCCCAACTGCGGCGGCGAGCTGGTCAGGCGCCCCCGGCAGAACCGGCCATGAAACTGCTCTCCGTCAATGTCTCCCTGCCCAAGGACTGCTCTTACCGGGGAAAGACCTTCTCCACCAGTATTTTCAAGGAACCGGTCGAGGGCCGGGTG
>CAZJBG010000070.1:0-2223 GCA_964543925.1 uncultured bacterium | reverse complement strand
AACCTTGACGGCGACGCCCAGGCCGATCTCACCGTCCACGGTGGGACCCACAAGGCCGCCTACGTCTACTCTTATGCGCACTACGCCTATTGGCAACACGAACTGGGCCGGACCGGTTTCACCTTTGGACAGTTTGGCGAAAACTTTACTGTGGACGGCCTGCTCGAGGAGGAAGTGCATATCGGCGACGTGTTCCGGGTGGGTGGCGCCCTTGTCGAAGTTTCCCAGCCCCGGGTCCCCTGCTTCAAACTGGCCTTCAAGATGCAGTCACCCGGGTTCCCAAAAATGTTTTTGTCCAGTGGCCGGCTCGGTTTCTACCTGCGGGTCCTGGAAGCAGGGAATGTAGGCGCCGGGGATGTTTTTGAGCGCATCAGGACCGGCCCGGGGAACATCTCATTGGAGGAACTGTGGCGCTGGACCTACATCGAAAAAGGCCCGCTCCCACGGATGAAACAGGCCCTCCAGCTAGAGGCGTTGGCGCCGGAGTGGCGTCAATCCCTTGAACAGGAGTTGGTTAAATCGGGATTCTCCCCAGAGAACCTGTTGGAAACGGAAGTGGGCGACGACCAAGCCTACAAACCGGGCATCTAGCTGCCGGCCGCCTTTGGCGCTGTCCAACGCCCAGCCTAATGCCCGGCCTGCCTGATAAGCCCATTCCAGGAGTTGCCATTGATCACCTATGACGTTTCGCGCCTGACCGGATTTGTCCCTTCGGAAGTTCTCGCCGCTGCCTTGGCACAGATTGGCCGCCAGGCCCGTACCCTTCATGACCGTTCCGGCCCCGGCAGTGAGATGTTGGGCTGGCTCGACCTGCCGGAGAGGTCTCAAGCCCTCATGCCTTCGGTGGGGCTTATCGCCGACGAGATCCGCCAGGAAGGCGCGACCCTCATCTGTATCGGCATTGGCGGCAGCTATTTAGGGGCCAACGCCGCCATCACCGCCTTGGCGCCCGACGCAACGGTGGTCTTCGCCGGACATCATCTGTCCCCCAGTTACCTCCAAACCTTGATGGACCGGCTCACCGACCGGCCCGTTTACCTCAACGTCATCTCCAAGTCAGGGACCACCACCGAGTCGGGGGTGACCTTCCGCATTCTGGGAAAGTGGCTCAAAAGCCGCTACCCAAAGAGCTGGCGGCGGAGGATCATCGTCACCACTGATCCGGCCCAGGGCGCCCTGCGCCAACTGGCCGAGGCGGAAAAGCTGCGCAGCTTGCCCATACCCCCCGATGTAGGCGGAAGGTTCTCCGTCCTCTCGGCGGTAGGTCTGCTGCCTATCGCTGCAGCCGGCATCGACATCAGCGCGATGTTGACGGGGGCCCGGGACCAGCTGGCCGTCCTCACCGCCACCGAGGGAGAAGGTAATCCGGCCCAACTGCTGGCCGCCGTCCGATCAAGCCTCTACGAACGGGGGACCAAGATCGAGGTGCTGGCCACCTTCCATCCCGAACTGCAGCAGATGGCGGAATGGTGGAAGCAGTTGGCCGGTGAAAGCGAAGGCAAGGACCACCGGGGCCTCTTCCCCGCCGCCTGCACTTACACCACCGACCTGCACTCCCTGGGCCAATGGCTGCAGGAGGGTGAGCGCACCGTCATGGAAACCTTTCTCTGGGTAGAGGACCCCGGCGTAGACCTCATCATCCCCGATACGGGACACGATACCGATGGATTGGCCTATCTGGCCGGGACCTCCCTTGCCGCGATGAACCGTAAGGTGTTCGCCGCGGTGACGACGGCCCACACCCAGGGCGGGGTGCCCTGCTCCACGGTGACCATGCCCCGCCTGGATGCTGCCGGCCTGGGAGCGCTGTTCATCTTCTTCGAGGTGGCCGTGGCCCTGACCGGGTATCAGTTGGGGATCAACCCGTTCAACCAGCCGGGGGTGGAGGCCTACAAGCAGGAGATGTTCAAGCGCCTGGGGAAGCCGGGATATACAGCCGGTAAATGACCCCGGCCAGCGGTCCTTCCCGTAGTTCCCCGGGGGAATTCACCGTAACTTATTTGTCATTTTCGCGACTCTGAGAAATAACACATCGGGGGTGACCGGATGACCAAACATCTTCAACAGCTGCTGATGACCTGGGCCGGAGCGGCCCTCATCATCATCCCGGCGGGGTGCTCCCCGAAGGTCGACATGACCGCTGAGCAGAAGCAGCTCATGGACATCGACCGGGAATTCTCCAACGCATCGCTGAGGATCGGCGCCCCCGAGGCCTTCCATCAG
>CAZJBG010000069.1:4327-13128 GCA_964543925.1 uncultured bacterium | reverse complement strand
GCCTTCCGGCCAGCTCCGCGGCGCTGGCGATGGTCTTCACCTGGTTGGGCCCCGAAACGTGGGGCGCGACGGTTCCCAGGTCCAAGCGCAGGACCACGGTGTAGGCGGCATCGGCGTCAGGCACAAGGGGATCGGTTTCCAGGTCGGCAATCCGTCCCTCATTCAGGCGCGGATGCATCCTGCCCCCAACCGCCTGGTGCCCTTCCCGCTGGACGATAAAGGCGGCCCGCTCCCGAAGCCATGCGACGGTCACCCCGTCTAAGGGAAACACCCCGGCCAGGGCGCCCCACTCGGTGGTCATATTGGCGATAGTGAAGCGTTCATCCATGCTGAGAGCGGCAATCCCCGCACCCACAAACTCGATGGCGTGGTTCAGAACCTCATCGTGATTGAACAGGCCGCACAGGGTAATGATCACGTCCTTGCCCGTGCTGCCGATTGGCAGCCGCCCGGTCAGCTCCACCCGGGCCACGGTTGGCACCTGCCACCAGGTCCGGCCCGTAGCCCAGATGGCGGCGGCGTCGGTGCGCACGACCGGGGTCCCCAGGCATCCCAGCCCCCCGTACATGTTGGCGTGGCTGTCGGCGGCCACGACCAGGGTCCCGGGCCAGGCGTAACCTTCCTCACACATGATCTGGTGCCCAATGCCCCGGCCGGCGGGATAAAAGTCCACGCCCCGCTCCTGCGCGAAGGCCTCGATGGCGGCATATTTGGCCCGGTTGGCCTCGCCCCTATCCTGGATATTATGATCCAGGGTGAACACGGGCTGGCGCGGGCGGGCCATTTTGGTCGCCCCCAGGGCCGTGAACTTGCCCATGATCGCAACCGTGTTGTCATGGGTCATCACGTGGGCGGGCCGGATGGTAATAAAATCACCGCTGCGGACCGCCTGGCCTTCGGGGAGATCGATGGCGTAGCGTTGAATAATCTTCTCAATCAGGTTCTGGGGCATTGATGTTGGATGTCAGATATTGGATTTTGGATAAAGAGACTTCGGCTATTTATCACTGATGTGCCCCTTCTGGACCGCTTGGATAAAAGTGTGAAGTTTCCGTCCAAGTGTATCAAGCCGGTCGTGCAAGTCAGTGTAGAGCACTTCATCCTTCAGCGAACTGGTTTCGAATAGCGTTTCGAGATGATCCGTTGTCTCCATGTTAGAAGCCAGAGTGAAATGGAGGAACCGAAGGAAATCCTGTTTGTAGTGCCTACGGCCATAGCCCTCTACGATGTTTGACTTCACGGACTTGCTGGATCGCCGAATCTGGGAGCCGACTTCATACATCTCGTGTTTGGGCAACTTGTCAAGGGTCATTTTATGGATGTCAACAACTAGATCTCTAGCCAACTGCCAAATCTCGAGATTTTTATAACTCACCGCTATATGGCATCCTCTGCAGGAAACTCATCTTTATAGCCAAGCCCTAATCAATCTTACATCCAACATCCAACATCCAATATCCAGCATCCCGCCTCAGCCGTCTGCCTTGCCCATGGCAGAGCGCACACCCGCCACCAACTCCCGGGCGATGTCGGCGGTGGGCCCTTCGGCATAGATGCGAATGATGGGCTCCGTGTTGGACGGACGCACGTGCACCCACCGGTCCTCCCACTGGAGCTTCAGGCCGTCGACGGTATTCACCTCAGCATCGGGGTAGTGCCGGCCGAGGCCCTCGGTCAGTTCCTGAGGGTCCTGGCCCTCGATGGAAATTTTGTCCTTCACGATGTGGAACGAGGGCATGTGAGCTTTCACCGCGCCCAAGGACGTTGGCTCCTGGGCCAACCGCTCCAGCACCAGCGCCGCTCCCACCAGGGAATCGCGCCCCAGGTGCGATTCGGCCAGGATCACGCCGCCATTACCCTCACCGCCGATCTCACCGCCCACCGACCGCATCATGTTGACCACGTTAATCTCCCCCACCGCCGAGCGCTGAACCTCGATCCCATAGCGCCGGGCCACATGGTCCAGCAGCAGGGAGGAAGAGAGGTTGGTGGTCACCGGACTGCGGTTGCCGGTGCGCCGCAGGAAACCGTCCACTGCCAGGACCTGGGTGAACTCCTCTCCCAAGGGGTTCCCGTCCTCGTCAACCAGGGCCAGACGGTCGGCATCCGGGTCGGTGGCCAGTCCCAAATTCGCCCCGTGGCGGGTGACTGCCGCACACAGGTCGGTCAGATTTTCCGGCAGAGGTTCAGCACCCCGGGGAAAGGTGCCGTCGGGGGTGGTATGAATACGGAACACCTCACAGCCCAGGGCTTCCAGAAGGGCCGGCAGGGCAAAAAAGGCAGCCCCGTTGACCGTGTCCACCACCACCCGGAACCGGCGGCGCAGGATAGCCTCCACATCGATACAGCTCAGGTCAAGGATATCGAGAATATGGAGGCCGGCAGCATCGGGCAGGTCCCGGCCCCTGGTACGGCCCACGGGAATCTCCGCGGGGACCGCCACCTGGTCCGCACGAGCAAAAAGGATGGCCGTTTGGTCACTGCCCAGAAAACAGCCGTCGCTGCCGATGAATTTCAGACCGTTATACTCTACCGGGTTATGCGAGGCTGTCAGGACGATGGCCCCCGCCAGGCGCTTACGGGGAACCAGGAATTGGGCGGTGGGGGTCGGCACCAGGTCGGCGATCATCAGCTGCCGACGGACCCTGCGCAACGCCTCAGCCACCACCGACATCAGTTCCGCACCGTGGGGGCGGCTGTCCCGGGCCAGGAGGATGGTACCCGGTGGTTGGAGGGCGGCGAAAGCCTGGGCGTGGGCATACACCACCCGGTGATCGAGGTCCAGCCCCACTTTGCCGCGCACCCCTGAAATGGTACGGATCAGGGGCATGTCAACCACCCGTCCCGGTGAAGAGGCTCTGGAGACCATCGTCCAGAGATATGCATAGATAACTCACAGATAGAGATTTCATATCGGCTCAAACTTTGGGTGCGGTTATAAAGAAAAAATCCAGACGGTCAGTCTGGATTTGATGATTCACGCAACGGGAAAACTGGTGGGAAACTACGATCAGCGCCGATGACCCGTCGACGCCATGTTCGCCAGCATCGCATTGCGTTGCATGCGGCGTTTGGCCTTGGACCGCTTGATGCGCCTCTCTTCACTGGGCTTCAGGTAATAGGCAGTGCGCTTGACATCCTTCAGGATACCGGCTTTTTCATATTTCTTCTTGAAGCGGCGTAAGGCCCGCTCGAGCGGCTCATCTTTTCTAACGGTAACTTCAACCATTGACTTCCCAATTCCCTCCTTTTGATGAATGCTGCCTTCTGTTACAGCGCCGAAATTTATTGATAACCCTAAAAGAAAACAACGGCTAAATGACCTGCCGTTGTTCGGGCCAGTCCAGATATTGACGGATCAATCGCTCAAGGTCCCCATATCTAAATGAACGGCCAGACGATTGGCAAGATCAATATAATCAGCTACCGGGACCCTTTCGGCCCTTAAGTCCGACAACCCCATTTCAGCCAGCAAATCCCCTGCATCCAGCACTTTTAGGGCGTTGGACAGTTTCTTGCGCCGCTGGCCGAAGGCCAATCGAACGACCTGGGCAAATAGTCGGTGGTCGGCGATAGCGCCGGTCTCGTTCAGCGGCCGCAGGCTCAATAGCGTTGATTCCACCTTGGGTTCGGGGTGGAAAACAGTCGGGGGCAGGTCAAAACAGGATTCCACACTGGCGAAGGCCTGCACCATCACCGACAACCGGCCATAGACCTTGCTCCCCGGGCCCTCGGTCAGGCGCTGGCCCACCTCCTTTTGCAAGATGAAGTGAGCGTCCCGCCATAAGTGGCGCTGGTCCAGCAGTCGAAAGATAATCGGGGAGGTGATGTAGTAGGGCAGGCTGCCGTAGACCCGGCTGCCGGCGGGTAACAGCCGGGCCAGGTCGGCGTCCAAAATATCCCCCTGGATAATGGACACGTTGGCCGGGACCAGCTTTTTCAGGTCGTCCACCAGCCAGGGGTCGATATCGATGGCCGTCACCGCCTGAGCCCGCTCAGCCAGGGGCAGGGTCAGTTCGCCGTGGCCGGGGCCGATCTCCAGGAAAGAATCATCCGGCCGGGGATCGACAGTGTCGACGATCTTGCGAATGATGTTGGGGTCGACGAGGAAGTTCTGGCCCCAGCGCTTGCGGGCCGGGGGGCGAACCGACTTTCGTAAAGGCATAACAGCTGGTTCCCTTAGTTATGAGGAACAGTGAGTTTGGGGAACAACTGCTCGGCGTTGGCCGTGGTGATGTCCGCCACCTCGTCCACGGTGGTTCCGCAGACCTCGGCGACTTTCTCCGCCGTGTGGCGCACGAAGGCCGGTTCGTTGGTCTTCCCGCGATGGGGCACCGGCGCCAGGTAGGGGCAGTCAGTCTCCACCATCACCCGCTCCAGCCCCACCGCCTGCAGGACCGCCGCATTATGGTTTTTGCCAAAGGTCACGGTGCCGGTAAAGGATATGTAAAAGCCAAAGTCGATGACCTGTCGGGCGAAGTCGGGGGTGGAGGAGAAACAGTGCACGACCCCCTTGGTATGCCCCACCGCCTCCATGATCGTCATGAGGTCCTCGTCGGCTTCCCGGTTGTGCACCACGGCGGGCAGGTCCAGCGATCGGGCCAACCCCAACTGCCCCCGGAAAACCTCCCGCTGCACCTCCGGCGGGCTCAGGTTGCGGTAGTAATCCAGCCCCATCTCGCCCAGGGCCACCACCTTCTCGTGGGCGGCCAGGGCCTTCAGGCGGTCCAGGTAGTCAACCGGGGTATCCTTGACCTCGTGGGGATGAATCCCTACGGTGGCCCACAGGTTGGGGTGAGCCTCAGCCAGGGCAATGGCCTGCCCGGAAGTGGCCAGGTCCAGCCCCACACAGATGATCGATCCCACCCCGGCCTCGGCGGCCCGTCCAAGGACCTCGTCCAGCCGGTCCCGGTAGTCCTTGTAAAACAGGTGGGCGTGGGTGTCGATCAACATAAAGGAAATTTAGGGGAGAGATGGATCAACCGCCAAGGACGGCAGGGACGGCTAGGGGCGTGGGGGACGTGATGATATATGGGAAGCTGTGGGAGCGGGTTTAAAAGGCTGGGGGCGGGAGGAAGGTATGCAATGAAGCGTGGCATTCCGAAGTATATTTACTTTTCAGATTGCATAAGCCCTCAAATATTAGTAGTATTATGCAGCCACTTAACCTACTTTTCCACATCGGTACCAGAGGTGTCCAAGACCGAAAAGCCAAAATTCTTGACAGGCCACCGGCCTTCTCGCTCCCGGTCAAATCATTAGGGGGCATCATGAAGAAGACTGTAGTTATCCTACTGGTTGCCTGTCTGACAGTGTCAACCACCCGGGCAGAGACTCATTCAATTGCCGACCACCCTGAGGTAGCGTCCAGCCTACGGTTATTGTCATCGTGGATCGAGGGACAGATTGAAGCACGAAGCTTGGCCAGCATATCCATCGGTATTGTCTACGATCAGGAACTGATCTGGGCCCGTGGGTTTGGCTATGCTGATCTGAAGAAAAAAAGCCCAGCTACCCCCAATACCATCTACCGCATTGCCTCCATCACCAAAACCTTCACGGCTACGGCGATCATGCAACTGCGCGACGACGGGAAACTTCATCTGGACGATCTGATTGTTAAATATTTGCCGTGGTTCAAGATCAAGAATCGTTACCCGGATGCGCCCCTTATCACAATCCGCCATATACTTACCCACACATCCGGGTTACCGCGGAAGTCGCCTTTCCCTTATCGGACCTTCCCAACACGGAAACAAATGATGGAATCGCTGGCGAATCAGGAAACGATTTACCCTTCCGAGACCAAGTGGAAGTATTCCAACCTGGCCTTTTCGCTGGCCGGCGAAATTATCGCCGCCGTGTCGGGCGAATCTTATGAAGATTACGTGACAAAGCATATCTTAAGTCCGCTAGGAATGACCAGCACGTCTGTAACCTTATCAAAATCTGACCAGAAGCGGCTGGCCACGCCCTATGGGCGATTAAAAAAAGATGGTACCCGAGATATCGAACCCGCTTTGGATATCAAGGCAAACACACCTGCCGGAGCCATTTATTCGTCAGTGGAAGACCTGGCGAAGTACACTGCCTTTCATTTAAGTGATGGCAACGTGGGAGGAATCGTTGTCCTTAAAGCAAGTACCTTGAAAGAGATGCATCGCGTTCATTGGCTCCACCCCAGCTGGCAAAGCGGTTGGGGATTAGGATTCCAAATAAGATACCGGGAGGAAGGAGACTTGGTCGGTCATGGCGGCAGACTTCCTGGTTTTGTATCTATGATTAACATGAGCCCGAAGGAAAAAATTGCTGTCATTGTTTTGGCTAATGCTGGAGACAGCGAGTCCTATTCCGGCGCGCCTTACAGTGTGATGGACCGGGCCTTTGAATGGGTCGCCCCGGCCATCGCCAAGGCTGTGACACCCCCTTCGACAACCCGGGACGCCGATCCCAAATGGGAGACGTACGTTGGTAAATATCGTGACAGGTGGGGAGACAGCGAAGTACTGATTCTCAACGGTGAATTGGTGCTGATCAATCCTGCCGCGCAAAATCCAAAGGCCTCCATGATAAAACTCGTACCCGAGGGTGAACATACCTTCAGGATTGAAGGCGGGTCCTTCTTTGGAAATCACGGCGAGTTGGTTGTATTCGAAGTCGGGCGCGGCGGCAAAGTTAGTCGCTTGAAGGTAGGTGAAAACTATACCTATCCAATAAAATAAGTGATTGCAGGTAAAGATAACGCCCTAAATGTTTATCGGGATCGACCACCATCCTGAGTGGACCCCCGCATGCCCTTGGCCTCCCCCGACCAGCCTAGTTTGGTGCGCAGGACCTGGAAGTAGTCGCTGTCGGGCAGCTTCACCATCTGGATATTCCAGCTGGCCCGCCGGGTGGTGACCACCGCCTGGCTGTCGATCTCGATCTTTACCTGCCCATCCAGCGTCAGGGCTATGCCCTCCTGGTCCTGGTCGAACCGGATCACAATTTTATCCGTGCTGGGGACCACAATGCTACGGGCGGCCAGGGAATGGGGACTGATGGGGGTGATGGTCAGGGCCTCCAGGGTGGGGACCACGATGGGACCTCCCGCCGACAGTGAATAGGCCGTGGACCCGGTGGGGGTGGCGACGATGAGTCCATCGGCCACATAGTCGTTGAGCTTGCGCCCGGACACCTCCACCTGGGTATGGAGCAGGCGGGGCGAGCTGCCCCGATCCACCACCATATCGTTGACGGCGTAGTAGGTCTGTATCTTGCCCCCGTGCTGCAGATCGACCGCCAGCACCATCCGCTCTTCCAGACGGTAGCGATCTTCGATGACCTGCTCCAGAGCCTTGAAACAGTCGGCAGCCGGTACCTCCGCCAGGAATCCCAGACCACCCATATGGATGCCCAGGATGGGGACCTTGGCCTTCCCGATGACCCGGGCCGTGGACAGGATCGTGCCGTCGCCGCCGATGGATAGCATGACGTCCACATGCTTGACAATGGTGGAGGTGGGATAAACCTTCACCGTCTCCGGCGGCTGATAGGCCGGCCCCACCAGGCGGTCGGTGATGACCACCGGGACATCCCGTTCAAGCAGCCAATCCACCAACCGGGGCACGAGGTCCCACAGTTCGGGCTTCCGATAGTTGGCAATGAGACCGAAGCGCATCATGCCGTCTCGCCGCCCTCAGGTCCGAGCAACCCCGGCTGCTCCTGAAAGCCCCCGGCAGTCTCGATCAAGGTGGTGACCTGCTCCTCGGCCTCCACCAGTTGGTCGTGGCACAGCCGGGTCAAACGCTGCCCCTCGGTAAACAGCTCCAGTGAGCGGTCCAGGCTCACCGATTCCGACTCCAGTTCGATCACAATTTCGCTGAGCCGTTCCAAGGCTTCCTCAAAGGTGAGCTCAGCTTTTTTCTTGGCCGTCTTTTGCGTCATCGTCTAGTCGCCGTCCAGCTGGGTCACCTCGGCCCCCGCTGGGCCATCTTTAAATTGCAGGCTAAGGGCCTGCCCGAGCTGCAGCTGTCCTCGCCGGGCGACCAACTGTCCCGTTTCGGCATCGGTAACCATGGCAAATCCCCGCTGTAGCACGCTCTTTGGGCTCAAGGCGCTCAAGCGGGCTGTCTCCACCCGCAGGGACTGAGTCTTTTGCCCCACCAGTTGGCGCATGTTACGCTGCAGGCGAAACGCTTGCTGATACAGTTGTTCCTTCTGCCGTCCGATATGGACGGCTGGCTGCCGAAAGGCGTAGCGACTCTGCAGGCCGACCAACTGCTGGCGCCACTGACCCAGGCGCCGCCGGATGATCCGCGCCATGGCTTCGGTGCGCTCGTCCAACATTTGCAGGTAGCCTTCCCGCTCCCCTGCAGCCAGTTCCGCCGCTGCCGATGGCGTCGGCGCCCGAACGTCGGCCACCAGATCACAGATGGTGAGGTCCGTCTCGTGTCCCACTGCCGACAGGGTGGGAATCCGGCAGGCCGCCACGGCCCGGGCGACTTCCTCCTCGTTAAACGGCCACAGGTCTTCCAGGGAACCACCCCCCCGGGCCAGGATAACCAGATCCACCTGGCCGTAGGCGTCGAAGGCTCTCACCGCCGCCGCAATGTCTTCCTTGGCCCCCTCACCCTGCATCAAGGTTGGCCGGACCACCAGGGTCACCTGGGGCGCCCGGCGGGTGATGATGTGGATGATATCTTGCACGGCGGCCCCGGTAGGGGAGGTGATCACCCCGATGCGCCGGGGGAACGGGGGCAGGGTTTTTTTGCGGTCCCGGTCGAAGAGACCTTCGGCCTGGAGTTTGCCTTTGAGGGCCT
>CAZJBG010000069.1:0-4317 GCA_964543925.1 uncultured bacterium | reverse complement strand
GCCACAGCTCACCCGCCCCGGAGGGGTATAGGTTCTGGATCACCAGTTGGAACTGCCCCCGGGCCTCGTAGAGGGTGATCGTGCCGCGGGCCAGGACCTTCTGTCCGTCAAGCGGGCTGAAACCCAAGGCTCGGTTCGCGGAAGCAAACATGACGGCGGCCAGCTGGGCCCGGTCATCTTTCAGGGCAAAATACATATGCCCCGAAGTATGGTGCTTGAAATTGGATATCTCGCCTTCGAGCCAGACCGGAGTAAACCGGGATTCCAGCAGCCGCCTGGCCTGGCGGTTCAGCTCAGAGACAGTGAAAACCTCAAGGGGACCGGCGGGTGATTCCAACGGCATATTCGTTCACCATTCTCTGGGTCTGCCGGCCCCCGTTCCACAGGGGAGATACAGGCCAGCCGAGCCCCAGACCCGCCCCCGGGATCGAGTCTCTCGACACCATGGGGACCTCTTTGCATCCGGTCTCATGGGAGAGACGGCCGCGCTAAGTCTTTTTCTTCTTGTGACGGTTGGCACGCAACCGCTTCTTACGCTTATGCGTATTGATCTTGCGGCGCTTCCGTTTACGACCACAGGGCATACTTGCTCCTTTTCAATGCAATCTAAGGTGATGCATCCATTCCCTCAGGCAATGGACTTGTGCTCCAAGGCAGCATCGATGCTGGCCCTGAGCGATTTTGATGGTTTGAAGACCGGCACATTCCGCCGGCCCAATCGAACCGTTTCCTGGGTGGCTGGATTGCGGGCGTCACGCGGCTGGCGCGTGCGCACCACGAAGGTCCCAAAGCCCCGCAATTCCACCTTCTTCCCCAGCATGAGAGCTTCCTGGACGGTGTCCAGCAGGCCCTCCACAACGGTCCCAGTCTCCACTTTGGTCAGACCTGTTCGACGGGCCAAAAAATGGATCAGTTCGCTTTTGGTCAGCCCTGGACGATCAGTCAAGAGGTCAACCAGCTCGCTCTGGATCATGTCACACCCCTGTCTACCTCATGCGATACTGCGGCATGAGCTGGGGGTACCAGCTCTGCCCAAAATCATTTCCCAGCAGATAACGCCGTAGAGACCACTGCTGAGGCTCTACCGGTCGAACAATAACGGGGCGTTCCAGGTTACCCGTAAGTGCCCCGGCTAAGTTAAGGGCGTCTTCATAGCCTCCCAACAGATCAACCAGACCCAGCGACAGGGCCTCGCGCCCGGTAAAGATTTCCCCGGTAGCCAGCTCCTTGACGCGGTCCAAAGGCAGCTGCCGTTCACGGGCCACCACTTGCGTAAACTGCTCATGCAGGTCATCGATGACCCGCTGAAAGCTGCGGCGGTCAGCCTCCTCCGGCGTGCGGTAAGGTGACCCGGCGTCCTTCAACGGCCCGCTTTTGATCACTTCCATCTGTACGCCGATCTTCTCCAGCAGGTCGGCGGCCACCGGGTAGTCCAAAATGACCCCAATCGAGCCCGTGGCCGTCCCTGGATTGGCCATGATGGTGTCAGCTCCCAGGGCTACATACAGCCCCCCTGAAGCGGCAAGGGTTCCCAGGGAGGCGATGACCGGTTTGGTGCCCTTATCGCGGACCTTGCGCAGTTTGTCGTAAATCTCCTGGCTGGCGGCGACCGTACCACCCGGTGAGTTGATCCGTACCAGGATCGCTTCAATGTCCTCGCGTCGGGAGAACTGATCGAGCTGCCGGACAACCCGCTGGCTGTCGATAATGAGGCCTTTGATCTCCACCACACCGATCTGAGGGCCATCGCTTTGCAGCCACGGTTGGGTTGGCGCCCGGCGTACGATCGACAGGAGGAGTAGAAAGATGAGGATGCCGGTGATCCAGAGCATCCACTTTATGCTCTTATCGTAGCGGCTGGTGCTCATCCTTTCGGCGTCAGAATAACCAACTTCTGCCCGACCCGGATATTGCTGGTGCTGCGCAGGCCGTTCCAACTCAGGAGTCTGGAGAGCCCTACCTCGTGGGCTTCGGCGATCTGGCTCAGTGTGTCGCCGGCTCGAACCGTATACAGACGTTTTTCCATGCCGGGCGGTACGACGACGCTGGCCCGGGACAGGCGCCTGGGAACGGGTTGGGTGGTGGCGGTCCATATAACCAGTTTTTGCCCCACCCGGAGGTTATCGGAACCGGGCCGGATGCCGTTCCAGCTGCGGACCCTGGACAAGCCCACATTATAAGATTCGGCAATCTCGCCCAACGTATCCCCTATGCGAACCGTATACTGGATTTTTTTCGCGTTGGGGTTGGATGGTATCAACGGTTGCCGGGCAGCCACGGCTGAGGGGGTGAGGGGTATTTCCAACCGCTGACCCAGCCGCAACTTGTGCCAGTTCTTCAACCGGTTGGCACTGGCAATCCGGCCCATGGGAACGCCATAGCGTCGTGAAATGGAGTAGAGACTCTCACCCCTTCGCACCCGATGGCGGATAATTTGAGGACCGGCCAATACGGGACCCACTTGCGAGGCAATGGCCTGGTAGTTACGTTCAAAGGCCGCTTTGTGCCCCCGGGGAATTTTGAACAGGTACGGCTGGTCCCCCTCCGGCGGCGGGGTCGCCTGTTGCCGCAACTCGGGATTAAACAGCCGGAAAGTATCCGGGTTGCATTCAGCGATCTGGCCCAGGGTTTCAAACGTAAGGCTCCGGTCAACAGGCACCACGTCCCAAACCAGGGGTTCCTCGGAATTGTTCACCGTAAACCCATACTTTTCCGGGTCCTGTGCTATGAGGAATGCCGCCATGATTTTCGGGATGTGGTTCCGGGTCTCACGCGGTAGGATGGAGAGTTTCCAGAAGTCGTCCGTCCGTTGAATCCGCATGGCCCGGCGGACCCGGCCTTCGCCGGTATTATAGGCCGCCATAACCAGATACCAATCGTCGAATTCGGCATAGAGTCTCTTCATGTGGCGGGCAGCGGCCACGGTGGCCTTCTCGAAGTCCTGCCGCTCATCGCGCCACCAGTCCCGGGTAAGACCGTACAACCGGCCGGTCGAGGAGATAAATTGCCAGGGACCCGAAGCGTGGGCCCAGGAGTAGGCCCGGGGATTAAAGCCACTCTCCACCATAGCCACGAAGATCAATTCGGGCGGGAGCCCTTCGCGTTCCAGGATCGGTTCCATGATCAGGCGATAACGAGGCAGGCGGTTGAGCCACACCTGCATGACCCGATTCCCGCGGGTTTGAAAAAACTCGATGAGACGTCCCACCTGGTTGTTGTAGGTAATGGGCAGGTGGCCTTCCCCTTTATAGTCTACCCGCGTATTCCCCAGGTCCGTGGGAAAGGCCCGCGTATACCGGCCCAACTCGTCCCGCAGAGCCGAAACGGTCAGAGACGTCTCTACCCGCTCCAGGGTCTGGCTGTCGTTTTCGTAATAGGAAATAGTGGCGTTGATAAAGCGGTTGAATTCCAGTCGCTGCAGCTCATCAAACAGGGGCAGCTGTTCAATATCCGACATGGCTTCGAACAGGAGATCGAAGTAAAAGGCCGCTTCGAGGGTATCCAGGGACTTGTCGGCCACCACCGCATCGACAAAGATGAGGTGGGCCTCTTCCATGAGCTCGTCAAAGCGTGTATCACCCACCCCCCGGGCACGGGTATCCACCGCGACGAGGCCGTCACCCAAACGGGTTCGGGCGGCATTATCCTGGGCCTTTGCAGGGGCCATAAGCCCGGCCAACCCCAGTAAGCCGAACCCCCAGAGCCTGATCCCCAGCAAGAAACCGGGCCACAAACTTGATTGATGTGCTCCTCGTACCATGACGGCTGCGAATTTAGGGGGCAAATATCAAAGAAGCACTAATCCAATGGCGAAATTCAATATTTTTATGCAAGTTCTGGGCCTTGAATGAGGGTGGACGTGCTCCGCCCCTCGAGGAGGGAAATTATTTCCACCCGCCCGGCAAATTCACGACCCACCACCTCCGCCGGGGTGTAATCACCCCCCTTCACCAGAATATCCGGCCTGAGTTGCCGCAGGAGCTCCCAGGGGGTGTCCACCCGCTCGGGATCGACGGCCCCCGGCGGTGAGGCATCGGCCGGGAAATCCACCACAACGTCCACGTCAGCCAGGGCACTTAAGATCAGCACCCGGTCACCCAACGCGATGATCGGACGACGCGCGCCCTTAAGTCGCCTGACGGAATCGTCGCTGTTCACCCCCACCACCAGGTGATCGCCGAGACGACGCGCTTCGTGAAGTAAATGGATATGACCGGCATGGAGGAGATCGAAACAGCCGTTGGTAAACACGACGCGCTGCCCATCCCGCTGCTGCGCCCTGATCCACCGGACGCAGGCTTTCCAACCCAGCGCCTT
>CAZJBG010000068.1:7521-13194 GCA_964543925.1 uncultured bacterium | reverse complement strand
CAGCACGTCGAGGTCCAGGAACAGGTCTTTTTCATGCGGGTGGAATGGGATTTGGCCGGGTTCTCCATCTCAAGGGACCAGATCGGTGCAGATTTCCAAAGATTGATCGCCGAAAAGTTTCACATGCAGTGGAAACTGCACTTCTCCGACGAGCTGCCCCGGATGGCGGTCTTCGCGTCCAAACTCCCCCATTGCCTGTACGATATACTGTCGCGCTGGCAGTCGGGAGAGTGGCAGGTGGAACTGCCGCTGATCATCAGTAATCACCCGGAGCTGGAGACGGTTGCCGGGCGGTTCGGCATCGACTACCACGTCTTTCCCATCACCCCGGCCAACAAAAAAGCCCAGGCCCGCAAACAACTGGCCCTACTGAAAGATCACCGGATTGACCTGATCGTTCTGGCCCGGTACATGCAGATACTTTCAGAGGATTTTATCGACAACTATCCCCATCAGATTATCAATATTCATCATTCATTTTTGCCGGCGTTCCCCGGCGCCCGACCCTATCACTCCGCCCATGAGCGGGGGGTGAAGATCATCGGCGTGACCAGCCACTACGTCACTACCGAACTGGATGGGGGACCCATCATCGCACAGGACGTGGTCCGGGTGAGTCACAAAGACTCGGTTACGGATATGATCAGGATCGGTCAGGACCTGGAGAAGGTGGTGCTGGCCCGGGCTATCTGGCTCCACCTCAAACGCAAGCTGTTGGTCTACGGTAACCGCACGGTGGTTTTCGATTGATCGCGATTCAATAGAACGAGCCCATCAAACTGCTTACAGAGCCCCATCCCGGAAGGTCGGGGCTTTTTTCTTTCCCCATCCAAACATTTAGGGGGTCTGTAGGCGTTCCCTTCAGGCACCATGCCCGGCAAGCATTCAAGTGAAGTTGTGCACAAGATCACACAATCCGGGGCCAATGGAATAAGGGACAACCAAACCTGGCAGGGCCGGTCTAATGGATAATTGATTCGCCGATTAGAGCGTTATAACAATATGGGAGACGTAGAATCATGAAAAAGATTATCTTAATGCTGGCCCTGGCCCTGGTGGCGATGCCCCTTTCAGGAAAGGAGCGGATCCTGCTTAGTGGGAATCTGACCCACGGCGGGTTCGGGGGACCGAAATTTAGTTTGGGAACTATCAACGGACAGACCGGGGTTTTCACCGGTGGCTGGGGTGCGTGGGTAGTGAATCACACCCTCATCATTGGCGGGGGCGGTTACGGGTTGATCAACGATATCGAGTTCGGCCAGACCAGCGATGGCACCGACCGCTATCTGAACCTGGGCTACGGCGGGATGATTATGGGCCTGACTTTGGGCTCCGATGCTCCCGTGCACCTGACGGCCCATACCATGGTCGGTGGGGGTGATGTGAGTTACCGCACCTTCCGCATTTGGGATGGCGATAACGTGGATTACAATCAGAGTGGTTCTGCCCATGACAAGATTCTCGTTATCCACCCCACGGTAAGCGCCGAGCTGAATGTCACCCGGTTTTTCCGACTCACCATCGGTGCGAACTACCGCTACGTGCTGGGCGTCGACCTGGAAGGTCTGTCCAACAAAGACCTGAACGGACTGGGTGCCGAGGTAACCTTCAAGTTCGGCAAATTCTGATCGGACAGATCGGGATTTAGACTGCTGTAGCGCAGGGGCTCAGGCGCAATCTTGAGCCCTTCGCATTGCTCATATCATGGTTGCAGATTTGCGGGGATCATCCTGGCTCGGCTGTTTTATGCCAGGGGCGCTTCGGACTCCTCCACGAGCAATTCCGGATGGCTGCGCGGCAGTCCGACGCGGTACCATATAAAAGGGAACAGGGGATTGGGAAGCCAGTATTTCCAGCCGAGGTTTTTCACCTTCTGCCCGGTCTCCAGCTGCAGATCAAGCCAGACATACAAGAACTTGTACGAGCATAGCCCCGGTATAAAATTGGGCTTGAACCCGTCGGTGAGCAGGTATTTCCGGCTGACGTAGAGGTTGCCCTCAAAGGGAGTGATGCCCCATCCCAGGGGTCCTTCGGCGATCTTGGTCCCGCTCGGCTTATGGGTGATACGGATATGCTTTTTCGCCATGACTGCCTGGTTCCTTCATCCTGGATTGAACGGAATGTACAGGCACGACCAGGCGGGCGAAAATCATGTCTGGGAAACTGTCAGCAGTCAGCTACTTCGCGGGCAGGCGGGTGGGCTCCTCTGCTACGGCCTTCCGGTTCACAGCACTTGGATTATTTCAGCCCGAGTTTCTCACCTCGCTCCAGCAGGGAGATGGCCTCCATGATGCGCCGTGCCTTCGTTTCCGGGCGTTTGGCGGTGGCAATCCAGCCGATGTAGTGTTTCCGGTAGGTGGGCGACAGTTGCTCGAAATTTTTCCTGGCTGGGCTGTTTTGCGTCAGGGCCGCTTCGAATTCCGGCGGGAGCTCAAATGAGTCTGCAGGTTTATGCACCTCGTCCCATTTACCGCCTTTTTTGGCCGCGTCGATCTTGGCAAGTCCGAATGGGGTCATGCGCTTCCCTTGTAGCAACTTTGCGACCCGCTTTTTATTCAGCTCCGACCACACGCTGTCGTCTTTCCTGGGGGTAAACTTGCGGGCGTATCGTTCGGCATCAATCTTCTTGATGATGCTGTCAATCCAGCCGTAGCAGAGGGCCTCTTCCACGGCCGGTTCATATGCGAGTGATGGTCGGCCGGTCTCCTTTTTATAGAAGATGAGCCAGATCTCGGTTTCCGAGTCGTGATGTCGGGACAGCCATGCGCGCCATGCACTTGGTGTCTGGACGTACAGTTGATTCATGGGAGGCATTTCATGCAAGAAGGGGTTCAACAGAAATTTACTTGCAGGAACAGGGGCATGAACCTTCTTTTGCGTCAGCGGGGTTGGCCCATAAAGGACCGGGCAGCCTCGAGGCCCGCCACCAGGCGGTCGATCTCCTCGAAGGTGTTGTAGAAGTAGAAGCTGGCCCGGCAGGTGGCGGTCACATCCAGCCTGTGCATGAGGGGTTGGGCACAGTGGTGCCCCGCCCGAATGGCAATGCCTTCATCATCCAGGATCTGGGCCAGATCGTGAGGATGGATGCCGTCCACATTGAACGGAAGCACCGCGCTGCTGGTGGGCCGGTGGCCGTAGAGGGTCAGTCCCGGAAGTTCGATAAGACGCTGCCGGCCATATTCGGTAAGCTTGTCCACATACTGCTGAATCGAATCCATACCCAACTCGCTGAGGTACTCGACCGCCGCGCCCAGACCGACGGCTTGGGCGATGTTGGGGGTGCCCGCCTCAAACTTCCAGGGGATGTCGTTCCAGGTGGCCTGCTCCATGGTGACGGTACGGATCATCTCGCCGCCACCCAGGAACGGCTCCATCGATTCCAACAGCTCGGCTTTCCCGTAGAGTGCACCGACCCCCGTGGGTCCCAGCATCTTGTGGCCGGAAAAGGCCATAAAATCGCAGTCGAGATCCTCCACGTCCACCTTGAAGTGCGGTACGCTCTGGGCGCCGTCGAGCAACATCAAGGCACCCACTTTATGAGCCAGATTGGTAAGCTCCTTCACCGGGTTGACGGTACCGAACACGTTGGATTGATGCACCATGCAGACGAGCTTGGTTCGGGGAGTGATCAACTGACGAGCGACATCCATGTCCAGGGCATGGTCGTCCATGATGGGGATATACCGAAGGGTGGCGCCGGTGTCCCGGGCCAGCAGCTGCCAGGGGATCATATTGCTGTGGTGCTCCATTTCAGTAATGAGCACTTCGTCACCCGGTCCCAGATTATGGCGGCCCCAGGCATAGGCTACCAGGTTGATGGCCTCGGTCGCCCCCTTGGTGAAAACGATGGACCGCCAGTCCCGGGCGCCGATAAAGCCGGCCACCTTCTGTCGAGCCCCTTCGTAGGCCTGGGTGGCCCGCTCACCCAATTGGTAGAGGGAGCGGTGCACGTTGGCGTTGTCCTGTTCATAAAATTGTTTGACGGCGTCAATGACCTGTCGGGGCTTCTGGGACGTGGCGGCGTTGTCAAGGTAAACCAAAGGCTTGCCATTGACCTGTTGAGCGAGTATCGGGAAGTCTTTACGGATGCGTTGAACATCCAGGGCAGCCGGATTCGATAGGGGCGGCGCTTTGGGTGACCTCACGTCCGGGGATGGGATTAAAGTACTGTCAGCCACAGGTAGCATCCCTCCAGGTCTATAAGAATCCCAGTTGGAGTTGGGCCGCCTCGGACATCATACTCTGATTCCACATGGGCTCCCAAACCAGCTCCACGTTGGCTTCCGCCACGCCGGGCACGGACAGGGCCTTCTGCTTGACATCCTCGGCAATGGTGGCTCCCATGCCGCACCCGGGAGCGGTGAGGGTCATCTTGATCTCCACCCGGCTACCGGTTCCATTGGCCAGCGGGGTCAGGATCAGGTCATAGACCAGGCCCAGATCGACGATGTTAACGGGAATTTCCGGGTCATAGCAGGCTTTGAGCTGGTCCCAGATGAGCTCCTCAGCAATCGGGCCCTCCGCAGGCGCGGTCTGGGCCTCACCGTTTTGGGTATTGGCAGCCACGTCCTTACCGATGGCATCGGCATCCTGGCCATCGATGCGGGCCATATTGCCCAGGACAATCACAGTATAACTGCCACCGAGATCCTGGGTAATCAGCACTTCCTGACCCTTTTTCAGGGTGATGGGATCACCGGCCGGGATCAAAATAGCCGGGCAATCGCGGACGAGGGTGACCATTTCTCTAGCTTGCATATCTGTTCCTCAAAACCTTGCTCACTCGGTCGATACCGAGGTATCCTGCTGCTCAAGACTGGCCGATAGCGTTCGCCAGGCCAGCATGGCGCACTTGACCCTGGCGGGATATTTGTGGATGTCGGCTAGGGCAGCCAGCTTTCCCATTTCCTGCGCGTCCAGCTCGCCGGTGGTGGCCATGCGGTGGAAGCGCTCAATGATCTCCCGGGCTTCCTCCACGGTTTTGCCCTGAACAACGGTGGTCATGATGGAAGCCGACGCCTTGGAAATGGCGCAGCCCGCTCCTTCGAATTTGATAGCCTTGACGGTTTCACCTTCCAACACGGCCGATACGTTGATCTCATCGCCACAGAGGGGATTGTATCCCTGGGCCGACCGATTGGCCCCTTCCAGAGTACCGAAGTTCCGTGGACTCTGGTTGTGATCCAGGATCAACTGCCGGTACAGGTCCCGGAGGTCATTCATCGGTTGCTATTCCCTGGGAGCCAGCCGGACACCATGTTTGCCAGAGTTGCCCTGATCGCCTCGTTTTTGACCTGACCGATAATCTCATTCGTAAACCCGCGGATGAGCAGCTGCCGGGCCGTCTCCCGATCGATGCCCCGTGAACGAAAATAAAAAATGGCCTCGTCGTCGACCTGGCCTACCGTGGAGCCGTGGGTGCATTTCACGTCGTCGGCATATATTTCGAGCTGGGGATTGGTGTTCACCAGCGCCCGGTCGGAGAGCATGAGGTTCTTATTGGACTGGCTGGCCTGGGTCTTCTGTGCATCGGGGTGCACCACGATCCGGCCGTTGAAAACCCCATGGCCGTGATCATCCAGGATACCCTTGTAATTCTCCAGGCTGGTGCAGTGCGGCGCAATGTGATCGATGCGGGTGTGGTTATCCACGTGCTGATGCCCCTTCACCAGG
>CAZJBG010000068.1:0-7511 GCA_964543925.1 uncultured bacterium | reverse complement strand
AGGACCACCTCCGCTCCTTCATCGGCTAGCGATGCCTGAACATCATTCCGGGTGAGACCGCCCTGAATCGTGGCGCCGTGCAGGGTCACCTGGCTCTGGGCCAATTGATAAGTCTGCATGGTGGCGATATAAAATGATCCCTCGGCGCCCTGCTGGACCTGGGCATATTCTATCACCGCGCCGGGACCGGCCACAATCTCGGTAACGGCGTTGACCAGCGAGGTTCCGGAAGCCAGGTCCACGGTTTGTTCCATAATCGTAAGTTGGCTGTTTTCTCCAGCCAACACCAGGGTGCGGGGATGGACCACCGTCGCCTCAGCCTGGGAGCTGGACAGGTAGAGCACCTGAACGGGCCGTTCGAGCACCACCCCGTTGGGCACCGATATATATACCCCGTCGGAAAAGAAGGCTGTATTCAAGGCCACGAAGGCCTGCTCTTTGAACTCGGCGTAGCGGCCCAGGTGGGACATCACCGGATCGCTCATATGCGTCAGTGCATCGGCCAGCCCCCGGATCTCCACCCCTTTCGGCAGATCACTTAGGGAGGATAGCTCCGGGACGAATTTGTCATCGGCCACCACCACCCGCAAACTCCCCTCAAGGAAAAACGGCGCCACCGCCTGGAACTCCACGGCTCCGTTGGCTATGGGCGGCTGCAGCTCGGTGCGCGCCAGCGGCTCGACGTTGGTGTTGCGCCAAGCCTCCATGCGGGTCGTGGGGAAGCCCAGCTTGACGAACCGGTCCATGGCGTCCTCGCGCAACCGCCGTAAATCATCCGGTTGGTCCCTGAACCGATCCTCCCGCATCATATGATCAAACCGGGAACGATAGGCGTCGATGACACTGGCAGAAGCAGTGACCCCCTTGGTCATGGTCTTCATCATAGCTATGGGGCGACCGGGAGCTCTTCCTGAAGCCAGCTGTAGCCCTTGGCCTCCAGCTCGTGGGCCAAGGCAGGACCGCCGGACTTGACGATCCGCCCATTCATCAGGACGTGTACATAGTCGGGTTCGATATAGTTGAGCAGGCGCTGATAGTGGGTAATGACCAACAACGAGCGTTCGGGACTGCGGTATTTCTGCACCCCGTCGGCCACAATCTGTAAGGCGTCGATATCCAGACCTGAATCGGTCTCATCCAGGATCGCCAATCTGGGCTCCAGCGTGAGCATCTGGAGGATCTCGTTACGCTTTTTCTCACCTCCGGAGAATCCCTCGTTCACCGGGCGGTGAAGGAAACTTTCATCCAGTTGGACCAGCTTAATCTTTTCCTTGACCAGGCTTAGAAAATCGACGGCGTCCATCGCTTCCTCACCCCGGTGTTTGCGCTGGGCATTCACCGCCGCCTGCAGGAAGTAAATGTTATTCACACCGGGGATCACCACCGGGTACTGAAAGGAAAGGAAGATCCCTTCACGGGCACGTTCTTCGGGGCTCAGACCCATGAGGTCCCGACCCTGATAGGTCAGCTCGCCAGCCGTCACCTCGTAGATATCCCGCCCCGCCAGGATGTGGGCCAGAGTGCTCTTGCCCGAGCCGTTGGGCCCCATGATGGCATGCAGCTCACCGGTCCCGATCTTCAGGTTAACGCCTCGGAGGATCTCGGTCCCGTCGACGCTGGCATGTAAATTTTTGATCTCAAGCATTCCCGATTCTCTCTTTGTATACCAATGGGCTATTCGTATATCAATGGTTATGGACTGGCGGCTAACGGCTGACTGCTTCTGCCACTGCCACTGCTACTTCTACTGCTACCCCACACTCCCCTCTAAGCTCACCTCCATCAATTTCTGGGCTTCCACCGCGAATTCCATGGGCAGTTTGCGAAACACATCCTTGCAGAAGCCGTTGACGATCATGGAGGTGGCATCTTCAACCTTGATCCCCCGCTGCTGGCAATAGAATATCTGGTCCTCGCCAATCTTGGAGGTCGAGGCCTCGTGTTCCATCTGGGTAGTGGCGTTGCGGATGTCGATGTAGGGAAAGGTATGGGCACTGCACTTGTCACCCACCAACAGGGAATCGCACTGGGAATAGTTGCGGGCGCCGGTGGCGCCGGGCATCACCTTCACCTGTCCCCGGTAGGTGTTCTGACCATGTCCGGCGGAAATCCCCTTGGAGATGATAGTGCTTCGCGTGTCTTTCCCCATATGGATCATCTTGGTGCCGGTGTCGGCCTGCTGGTAGTTGTTGGTCAGGGCCACCGAGTAAAACTCACCGATGGAATGATCCCCCTGCAGGATACAGCTGGGGTATTTCCAGGTGATGGCCGACCCGGTTTCCACCTGGGTCCATGAAATTTTCGAGCTCACCCCCCGGCAGGCCCCACGCTTGGTGACAAAGTTGTAAATCCCCCCCTTGCCGTTCTCATCGCCGGGATACCAGTTTTGCACGGTGGAGTATTTGATCTCCGCGTTGTCCAGGGCGACCAGTTCCACCACGGCGGCGTGGAGCTGGTTCTCATCCCGCATGGGAGCCGTGCAGCCTTCCAGGTAACTCACGTAGCTCCCTTCCTCAGCGATAATGAGGGTCCGCTCAAACTGCCCGGTCTTGGCCGCATTGATACGGAAATAGGTGGACAGCTCCATGGGACAGCGCACCCCCTTGGGGATGTAAACGAAAGAGCCGTCACTGAAGACCGCCGAGTTCAGGGCGGCGTAAAAGTTGTCCGTGTAGGGGACCACCGAACCGAGATACTGCCGCACCAGCTCGGGATATTTTTCCACGGCCTCGGAGAAGGGGCAGAAGATGACCCCCGCCTCGGCCAGGGCCTCCTTGAAGGTGGTGGCCACCGAAACCGAGTCGAACACGGCGTCCACGGCTACTCCCGTCAGCCGCTTCTGCTCCTCCAGGGGAATCCCCAACTTCGCATAGGTTTCCAGGAGCTTGGGGTCCACCTCGTCCAGGCTGTTGAGCTGGGGCCGCTGCTTGGGCGCCGAGTAGTAGATGATGCTCTGGTAATCGATGGGCGGGTAGCTCACCTTGGCCCATCCCGGCGCCCCCTGCTCCTTATTGAGCTTCACCCAGTAACGATAAGCCTTCAAACGCCACTGGAGGAGAAAGTCCGGCTCGTTCTTCTTGGCCGAGATCAGCCGGACCACATCCTCATTCAAACCGGGGGGGATGGACTCCTGCTCAATGTCGGTGACAAAACCGTACTTGTATTCCTGGCCGGTCATTTTTTCTATGGTCTTAAGGTCGGCGCTCATGGACTACCATTCATATTCAATCATCATAGCGATTGGCACCGCAGCCTAGGACGGCTCTTCAACAGGTGCACGCTCATTCTCCCGACTGAAAATTTTCACTGCGGCGCAGGACTCACCATACAGAATGTGGTCGGCATGCAGGGTCAGATGGGCGGTGATCATCAAATAGGCCCAGGTGGGGATCGGTACGTCACTGCACCCCTTGATCAGCACCCGCTTGCCCTCATATCCGGCCCAGTCGATGGCCGCTACCTTCTCCCGAAAAACGGCTTCCCGAAGGATGCCACTGTCCAGAAAATCATCCAGGTGGACCGTCTCCATGCTCAAGCCGAGAAACTGGTGCCGCAGCCGCAGGTGCGGGTGGCGTTGGGGTTGTTGAGTTTGAAACCGCCGGTGAGCATGTCGGTGGAAAAGTCTACCTCGGTGCCCCGGAGATAGAGCCAACTTTTCAGATCACAGTAGATGGTGATCCCCTGGCTCTCGTAGATCTTATCAAACTCACCCTGCTGGTCGTCGAAAGTCAGGTTGTAGCTGAGTCCGGAGCAGCCGCCGCCTACCACCGACAGCCGCAGGGCATAGCCAGCCTTCCCCTCGCCCTCCATGATGATACTCAGGCGTTTAGCGGCCGGTGGCGTCAGGATAATTTCCTCGCTCCCCAGGGGTGGGCTCGGGGGATCGGGTAGGGCCTCAGCGGGACGGGATTGGGTTGACTGTGTCATCGGGTTACTCCCAACTCAAGTTGATATTTGACTCGCTTGGTGATACCTCGGGCTTGGCCTGGGCCGCAAAGCCCAGCAGCGCCCGGGCTTCGTCCTTCATCATTTCCGGGGTCCAGGGCGGATCGAAAGTTACCGTTACCACCGCACGCCGGACATGGGCCAGGCCTTCCAGCTTGGTGGTGATATCCTGAGCCATGTGGCCGCCCATCCCGCACCCCGGTGTGGTCAATGACATGATGATATCGACATCGGCGCTATGCTCATCATGGGCCTTGATCTGAATGTCATAGATCAGGCCAAGGCTCCATAAGTCGACCGGTATCTCCGGGTCGTAGCACTGCTTGAGGACTTCGACAATCTCCTGCTGGCTGATCATGCCTGTACTTCCGTCGTTGAGGTTAAGGTCACAGCTGGATCACCTACCGGACCCCTGAAAGGGACGGCAGGGCGAATGACATCCTTAAGGGTCATACCGTGGAACACCGATTTAATGGTGTCATCGATAACGTGCAGGGGTGATCGAATCAGGCAGGTGGGCAACTGGCTGCAGTCCTCATCGACAAAGCAACCCACAATCGCCGAGCGGCCTTCCATCTGTTCGAGGAATTGCCACAGATCAATTTCCACCGGATCAACCTTCAATCGGTAGCCACCCTGGGCGCCCTTGATGGGCTCCACAAAATTGTGCCGGGCCAACTGCTGCATCACTTTAGCGAGGACCGGAAAGGGGATGTTATAGGTATCGGCGATCTCCCGCACCTTGGTGGTGCTGTCGTCGTCGTGGCACAAGTGTCCCAGGGCTAGCAATGCGTACTCGGTTTTTCGCGTCAGTTTAAGCATGTTACCTCAAATACGACCCTTTTGGTCGCCTAAATTACGACCGGATAGATCCGGTTGCAACAGTTAGTGCGAAACCGGTCGCCGCGGGCCGGACCGGTGCCGATGTGCGGATTCATCGCCCCAGCCTGATCCCCAGTCAGGGCGCCAGGAGCTGGCGGGTCTCGAAAAGCCGGGTAGACGGGACCACCTGGATCCGGGAGGCGGGAATGTTCAGAGGATAGGCTTCCCACTCCACATCCCGGGCAATCATGGACGTCTTCTCCGGCGGCACCTGATAGACCAGCTCCCCATCCCGCTCCTCCGCATCGAAGTTATAAGCTGCCAGGTCTTTCCCCTTGGCGGTGGTTCCCCGGGCGATATCCTCGGCCAGGCGGGGCGCCCACTCTTCATTGGTGACGATCACGTATTTCATGTTGTCCGTCTGAAGGTGGCGGCGGATGGCGGCGTTCACCTGCTCAGGAGTTACCTTTTCGAGGGTCTCCAGGTAGCTGTCCAGATACCCTTCCCGTGACCGATAAAAGGCGTCGTCCAACTTGTAAGCCAGCAGACGCCCGCCAGTCTCGGCCAGGTTCAGGAACAGCACCTTGGCCTTGTTTTTCCCTGCGGCCACCTGCTCGGGGGTCAGCCCCCGGCGGATCAGGTTCTCCAGCTCCCAGGTCATGGCCTTGGTGACATGGTGGGCGTACTCGTGGGCCACGGGCCGCACCCACAGGCTGAAGTACTGCTCCTTCCTGGGGGTGTTGGGCGGCGGGAAGAGGTTGAAGGGGCGGTCCTCAAACCACTCGATGTAGGCGTAGTCGCCGTAGTTATACCCCCGGAGCTCGCGGATTTGGTTGAAAAGGCGGCCAAAGCTGTCCCGATGGGTACCAAAATAGACGCTGGCTACGTAAAGCGGCCAGTAATCGGGGTGCCCCCGTTTAACGGCGATGGGGAAGCCGGCGTGAATCCCGGTAGCGATGGTGGTGGGCTGGCTGATAATGAGCATCTCCCGCCCGCGAATGGCCGGAGCAGCGACCCATTTGACCTTGCGCAGTTTTTTGGCCTGCACCCCTTTGCCCATGCGGGCCAGGGCCTGGTCCACCTGCTTGACGATAGCCGGCTCGGCGGTCGACAGAGCGACCGTGGCGTTTTTGGTGGTATACCAGCTGCGGTAAAATGATCCCACCTTACCAGCGGTAATGGCCTGCAATCCCTGGACCGTCCCCGCCGGCACGTGGCCGTAGGGGGTCCCTTGGTGGAGATACCCATCCAGGGCGTACAGTCCCAGGAGTTCGGTGTGCTCCAGGCGCAGGGTGGATCTCAGGTAGACCGCGATCTCCCGCTTCAACCGCTCCAGCTCATCGGGATTGAACAGGGGCCCGGTGAACATAGGCCCCAGCACCTGGGCCACATAGGTGGCGAACTCTTTCCGGGGGATAGTGAAGGTAAAGGTGGTGGTCTCTTTTTCCACCAACACCCGGGGATAGGCGGCCTCGCCCCAGGGACGGACTATGTCGGCCAGCGCCTCTTTGGTCACCGGGGCGGCGGGATCGCCGAAACTGCCCTCGATGAGCATGCGACCCGTGAGGTGGGCCAGCCCTTCCAGCCCCGCAGGGTCCTGGGCCGATCCGGCCCGGACCATCACCTGCAATTGGACCAGTTCGGAAGAAGTGTCCAGAATGATTTTCTTGATGGGGGCGGCCTGGAGACCGGCACCGGCAACCAGTAGAGTCGCCATCAGCCGGGAGAGGATGAGATGGAGGCGACGACGGTTCATTTAATTCTCCTTGGGGGTCATGGTGACGACCACCCGGTTTGAGGGCGCGAAATAGCGCTGGGCAAAGGCATCGATATCGGCGGGAGTCAGTTCCTGTACCGAGGCCAGCAGTTTATCCAGAACCTCCGGGTCCCGCTCAAAGCGGTAGAGGAGGGCAAAGGTCTGGGCCACATTGGCGGGACTGTCCAGGGTTCCCAGCAGGTCATAGGTAAACTTGCTCTTGATCACTTCCAGCACCTGGGCCGCATCGGGAGAGGACGAAAATGCCCGAAGCTCCTCGAATCCGGCAACCATGTCCCGGACCGTCTCCTCCAGGTAGCCCTCACCCTGCTCGGTCCAGGTTTCGGCGAAGAGCTGGCTCTCCATTTCGATGAGGTAGGGATCGAAGGCATCGTAGGCGGCCAGTGCCAGGTACCCTACCGACTTCTTCTCGTAGCGCAACTGGCGGTACAGGGGCGCGGAAGGGGAAGCCAGCAGTTCCCTCAGAATCTGCATCACCGCCGATTCCTTGGTTCCGGTCTCGTACCGGGGCCCCTTGTAGGCGACGCTGATGCGGGGCGGGACCGGCGCATCCCAGGCCACATGGCCCCGCAGCTCCGCTGTCTGGGGCGGATCGGTGGCAGTAATGGCCGGAGTGGGCCGAGACTGCCAGGCGCCGAAGGCCGACTCGATGCGGGGCCGCAGCTGATCCAGGGTCACGTCACCGGTGATCACCAGGATGCAGTTGTTGGGCCGGTAATAGGTATCGTAGAACCACCGGGCGTAGTCGTAGTGGTTGGGCATATCCTCCACATCCCGGCGAAACCCGATGGTAGTGTGGCCGTAGGGGTGGTTGGGAAAAAGGAGCTCCAGCTGCTTCTCGGCCATGGCCAGGGAGGGATCGGTGGCGCTCTTGCGGTACTCCCCGAGGACGGCCCCGGTTTCGGTCTTGAAAATCTGTTCGGTGAAATCGAGGCCGGTGAATCGGGAAGCCTCCAGTTCCAGGATG
>CAZJBG010000067.1:0-13239 GCA_964543925.1 uncultured bacterium | reverse complement strand
GTCAGGCGGAAGCGTTCAGCGTCTTGTCCGTCCCAAGCAAACGCCGCGTCACAACAGTAGCAAGGGGGAAATAGATCGCCTCGGCAACGATCCCTCCTAGCGCGTCCATCCAGGAGTAGTTGGGCGCAATGGCCTGTCCCATTTCGATGATGGCAAAGGTGGCCCACCAAATCATGGCGTAGAGCATCCAGCGCGTGGACCAAACTTCCCGAGCCACGTAGTAGAACGCCACGAATGCTGCCGCCATCCCGAACTTCACGACGAGCACGCTGGCGAAGAACTGTCCCGGTGAGCCGTCGGTGGGCGGCTCCAATCCCGCGAGGAGCGCGAGGCTGCCGTAAGCCACGAAGGTCGCCAGGTTCATGATGAGAAATGTAGCGCCGATGCTCAGTGTGATACGCATAGCTGTCGGCCCTGAATCAGTGGGCATGCTTTCCGCCTAACGACTCTGCCCATCAGCTGCGGTGTGTTGCGCCGTCAGTTGCAGCGCCTTGTTAGGCAATCTCTCAGAGCTCCTCAGGAGTTAGACCCGTACGCTTGGCAATGCGTGCCAGCATGCGGGGGCCAATTTCTTCTCGGTCATGAAATGCAAAGACGTAATTGGGCCAGCCGGGTCGCGACAGAACGCGGTGAGACGTTCCAGATTGACGTTTGACCCTCCAACCCATTCGCAGCAGAGCGGCCAACACAAGACGAGCTTTGGTGGACGGCCATTGGCTCACGCCGGCAGCGCAAAGACTTCACGCAACTCGGGAACCGTTTCGCCGTGTTCCAGCCGATCAGCCAGCACACGCAACGCCAAAGCTTTAACCTTTGAAATTGCTTCTGCACGACTCTGCCCGTAACTCATCACACCGGATAGGTCGGGAATCTCGGCTATCCAACGACCATCTTCCTCGCGTTCAACTTCGATATTCATTCTCCGCACCTCCAAGACATACTTTAACGGAATTTTCCTGGGAATACAAGAACGCTGTTAACGGCCTAACGACTAAGATCACCTGCATTTTGAAGCGGAGATAAAAAATTCAGGTCGAACGATTTGTTACGCACTGTCATTTCAAACCGAGTAAGTGTTTCCACAACGGCGTTCCTGGACCGCTGGGATCACCAGCGAAAATCTCCATCTGAAAGAACCAAGCGAGCAAACAAGCGACGACAACATAGGAAAATGAAGAGACATAGAACACAGGCTTATTCATCCTCATGCCCGCCTCGCTCTCGAATTTGCGCTCCGTCATAGCTTGGAGCGTGTAATGCGTGAGGGCGAGCCAGACAAAGAAAAGCAGAAATGGTACGTAGCGCAACCACGCCATAAAGGCACCGGCAACGAACGCACAAAGGAGCATCACTGGTAACTTAGCCCACCTGTTTCGGGTAGCCGTGTTAACGACCGTGGGCACGACGAGATGGAAGATCACCAGAATCAGCAGACTTTTACCTATCCAAATGATGATTGGCATAACGATGAGCATGAGCACCGGCGTTGCAGCGCCGTCCGCTGCAACGCCGGTTGTTATACGTCCAATCGACGCAGAAACACTGGAACCGTTCCATCCGGTTTAATGTCCCAATAAATGGGCTTCTTTGGAACCAACGCCCCATTGGAAAACACAGCCTCGAAAATTTCGTCCTCAACCGCACAGGTTGCTTCCACGCACTCCTTTGCTTTATTCATAAGATCAATGCCAGCTAGCCCCTGATTAAGGTGATGAAAATCGTTGCGGTGACTCCACGCCGATTTCGCCGCGGCGACCGTATTACTCGACAGGATGTTCTTGGCCAGAATATCTTGAATCAAATCTCTGACGTCCTTCTTGTACTCCATGCTATTTTGCTGGGCCACGAACTTCAGCATTGCTTCCAGGAGTGCTTGGGAACACATGATACACCCAAGCATATAGCCATCTCGGTAGAGTTCCAAACACTGCGAGGACGCAGGTGCAAAATAGTGGCCTCCGATGACCGGCTGATAATTGAGTTCCTCAATTCGCTGAATCCGGGCAGGAAGCTCTGCCTCGAACTTCTGACGAAGGTGGTTCTCAAGAATAGCGTTAGTCATGCGCTCGCAGAGGTATAACGATGGATTCTAAAGCGACATTTCAGACCGTCCCAACCTGCTAGGGTGTCTCTCCCCACACTGGAATGTAATTCCCACTGCTGACTAATCCAATGTGACAGTACATGGGCGACGTGCCGGAAAGCTAACTAACCCACTGCCCCTTTTTCGGCGCTGCGGACCAGGGCCTCGATGACCCGCATGTTGGCCACGGCATCGGCCAGGGGCGTGGGGACCGGTGTGTCGTCAAGGATGGCTTGGGAGAACCGGTCGCCCTGTAGGGTGTACTGGTTGCAAACCTCAAAGACGATTTCCTCCCGCTCGGCTCCGCGATGGTGCCAAATCCTGCACGGCTCATCGGGTGGCGCATTGATGGGAATCTCGATCTCAATCCGCCCCTCCGTGCCCAAGATGTCGACCCGCTGATATGGGGTCAATTGGGTGGCACAGGTGAACGTCGAAATGCCTGTGCCAAAGTCCAGCACCCCCGAGGTAAGCCGGTCGGTCTTGAATTTTGGATCGACATGCATGACGCCCCATACCCCCTGAGGCTCGGCGCCAAAGATGAACCGGGCCAGCGAAATGCAATAACAGCCAATGTCCATGAGGCCACCCCCGCCGATGTCAGCCATGTTGCGGATGTTATCCGGGTCAACATTGTGGTAGGAAAAGAACGACTGAACGGCCTGCAAATCGCCAATCTGCCCCTCAACAACCAACTGCCGCGCGCGTTGCCATTGGGGATGAAACCGATACATGAAGGCCTCCATCACCTTCAGATGGGGGTGCTGTTGAGCGGCATCGAGCAGTTCCTGACCCTCGGCAGCCGTCAGCCCGATGGGCTTTTCACATAGGACGTGTTTACCGGCATTCAGCGCCTTGATGGACCAGGGCACGTGCAGATGATTGGGCAGAGGAATGTAGACCGCATCGATGTCGGGATCGGCCAGCAGGGCCTCGTAGGAGCCGTAAGCCTTCGGGATATTCAGCTGCTTTGCGGCGGCCTGGGCGGTTTCCAGGCGGCGCGACGCCATCGCCTCAACGCGGCAGTACGTGCCGGCCTGCATGGCTGGAATAACTTTCTCGGTTCCAATACCGGCCGTGCTCAGAACGCCCCAGCGTACTCGGTCCATCATCACCTCCAGTTTGTTGTGGGTCTTGTGGATTTCCCTGAGAAATATAGAATATAATGGGTTGTGCTATTCCCACTCATGTTGGGCTCTTATTCAAGTTACCTTTCATTAGGAAAACCCTAATGAAAGATTAAGCCCCTATCCTTTCATAAGGGCCGACTTAATGAAAGGTTAGAGCCTTATTCTTACGTGAGGCCGCAGAAAAGGGAAGTTCTACACCCTCAGACTGGCATTTCGGGATAAGGCAACGGTAGATTTCGGTCATTCAAATGGGAGCTCGCTATGAACTGGTACAGGTCCATCACCGCACTACTGGCCGCGGTCATGCTTGTGGGCTGTGCAGCCACTCAAGAGACAGAAGTTCAGACTATGCCAACCGCTAACCCGCCTATGGGCCGGGGTATAGAATTAACTGACTCCGGTGGCTTGAGCTACCTCCTGCATCTCCCTGCGGGTTATGACGCGGCGGCCGATACGACCTGGCCCGTGATACTGTTCCTCCATGGAGCGGGCGAACGAGGCACTGATCTGGAGCTGGTGAAGGTGCACGGCATTCCGAAACTGGCCGAAGCCGACCCAAAATTTCCTTTCATCGCGGTAGCTCCCCAGAGTCCGGCGGAGACGCGCTGGCCGGCCCACCTTGATGCCCTGGATACCCTCCTGGATCATATTCTCGCCGACCATGCCGCCGATCCCAACCGGGTTTACCTCACGGGGCTGTCCCTGGGGGGCCAGGGGACTTGGGAATGGGCTCTTGCTAAACCGGAGCGGTTCGCCGCTATCGCACCTATTTGCGGCTGGGGGCAGCCGGAGCTGGCCTGTAACCTCAAAGATATGCCGGTCTGGGCCTTCCATGGTGCGCTGGACACGGTCGTGCCGCCCGCCGGTTCGGAGGATATGGTGGCGGCCATCGAGGCCTGCGGGGGCGATCCGCGGCTGACCATCTATCCCGATGCCGGGCACGACAGCTGGACGGTCACCTATGATAACCCGGAGCTGTATGCGTGGCTGCTGGAGCAGGTAAAATGATGGTGGCCGCCTGTAAGCGCGGCGGCCGGTTTACAGGTAGGGCTTGACCTTAAGGAACAGCTGGTGGGTGGCCTCCACGTCCCGCATGACATAGTCCCGTACAGCGTCGAGGTCGCCGGCCTCGAAAGCCGCGGCCACACTCTCGCCCGTTACCGCACCTTCTTTCGGCG
This sequence comes from uncultured bacterium, assembly GCA_964543925.1. Classification (GTDB taxonomy): domain Bacteria; phylum Fidelibacterota; class Marinisomatia; order SCGC-AAA003-L08; family TS1B11; genus JADFNF01. The sequence goes on along the minus strand of CAZJBG010000067.1, from coordinate 8,848 downwards.
AAGGGATACCGAAACTGTGGCAGGCCATGTCCAGGCTGACCCCTTCCCGGCCCCACCGGGAGAGGAACTGCATGATGTCGACATGGGGATCGTAGCGGAAGCGGGCCAGGTTCAGGAAGCGCCGGTTCTGGATTTCGATGCCGTAGAAGGCGGCGCGGATGATGAGGAAGGGGACATCGAAACCCAGACCGTTATAGTGGACATAGCGCAGATCCCGGGAGGCCGAAGGGTTGATGGTCTCGAAGAACGCCTTGAGGGTCTCCTCTTCGGTGGCTTCGGAGATAACCTTGTCCCGGGTCTCGCCCGACGCGTCGTTGTAGAGGCGCATCCCGACCGCTAGAACACGACCGAAAAACGGAGAGACGGACCTGACGAGGGATTCGGCCTCCTCCGCCTTTAATTTGCCCCGTTCGACTTCCCGCTCTGTGCGCCGGGCCACCTCCTTCTCCAGCGGATCGGCCAGCGAGGGCAGGGGTATCGTCTCAATATCAAATATGAGATATTGCAAGGCTCTAGAGTAGGCTACGCGGAGCTGGCCGGTTCACGAGTGCCGGCTGATCAGATCGTCGATTTCACAGCTGAGGGCCTCGGCAAGCTTACTGAGCGTGTTTTTGCGCGGCTTGATCTTGTTGGCCTCCATGAGACTGACATGGGTCTGCTTGAGTCCCGTTTTATCAGCCAGTTCCGACTGGGTCAGGTTGCGGAACAGTCGCCAACCCCTGATGGGACTGCTGCGCATGAGCCGGGTCAGTTCGCGAGCGGAAGGTTCCTTCCTTGGGCGGGACGGCTTGGGCACGGACATGTTTCGCTTCTGGCTTTCAACCTGTTCGAGGAGTTTCATGAAGGCGTGATACTCTATCACCGCAAACCGGGGCTTACCGCGTGAGGTGATGACTTGGTAATTCAGCATGGTAGCTATTCGAATGTCAGCAAATGAGGCATACAATTATATAGAATTTTTGTATAAAATGCAATCATAAGTGGAATAATATCACACTGTGGTCTATAGGTTTAGCCGGGTATGGGTAGATTGAAACGCCATCGACAAATGATATAATGAACTTGGGGGGTCGGAAGCGGGGCGCGGCTGCTAAGGTTCGGGGGACTAAACCGAAAAATATTTTGCGTCTGGATGATGCACAATGATGGCCGAGGTGGACTGTTCGGGTACGAGTTGCCATTCCTCCGTCAAGGAGACGGCAATGCGCTCAGGTTGCAGCAGGGTAAAGATGTGGGCCTGATCTTCCAGGCTCGGGCAGGCGGGATAGCCGAAGGAAAAGCGGCTCCCCCGGTATTTCTGACGAAATAGGGAGGGGATATCCGGTCCGTCATCGCCGTCGATGCCCAACTCCCGGCGTATTTCCTTATGCCAGTACTCAGCCAGGGCCTCGGCGGTCTCGACGGCAAAGCCGTGAAAGTAGAGGTACTCGGTGTATTGATCGTCATCGAAAAGTCGCTGGGCCTCGGCGGTTGCCCTGGGCCCTACCGTCACCAGGTGGACGGCCAGGACATCCCTTTTGCCGCTGTCGACGGGCCAGAAAAAATCGGCGATATTGCGGCCGTTTTCCTCGGCTTGCCGGGGGAAATGCATGGTGAGCAGGGGTGCATCATCCTCCGGGTTGGCGTAGACCTGGAGATCATCTCCCTGGGAATTGCAGGGGAAGTACCCGTAGACTACCGCCGGTTGAAGCAGCTGCTCCTGTTGCGCCTGCCGGACCAACTTCTTGAGCGTCGGCTCCAGGGTTTCCTGCACCATACGATCATAGCGCCCATCCGACCTGCCCTTCTTTTTAACGCCCCACTGGCCCCGGAACAGGGCCACCCGGTTGATGTAGGGTATCATGGACTGCAGGGGGATACCGGTCACCATGCGGCTGCCCCAGAAGGGCGGTGTGGGCGGTTCCACCGGCTCGATTTTCTTCCGTCCGCGTGAAATGGAAGGTCGTTTGACGGCGGCGGATTTCTTGGGGACCTTGCTATCGGGAACCGGGGCCTCTCCCGAGACAATCCGGTCCATGAGGCCGAGTCCCTCAAAGGCGTCCTTGGCATAGTAAACCTGGCCAGCGGGGTAAATGTCCCGCAAATCCTCCTCCACATAGCGCCGGGTCAGGGCCGCGCCTCCCAGCAGAACCGGGGGCGCCAGACCCCGTTCGGTGAGCACTTCCAGATTTTCCTTCATGACGATGGTGGACTTCACCAACAGGCCGCTCATGCCGATGGCGTCGGCCTGCTCCTGCTCGTAGGAGGCGATAATGGCGTCGACGGGCTGCTTGATGCCCAGGTTGATCACCCGGTAGCCGTTATTGGTGAGAATGATATCCACCAGGTTTTTGCCGATATCGTGGACGTCCCCTTTGACGGTGGCAATAATCATCTTGCCCTTGCCCACATTATCCAACTTTTCCATGTGCGGTTCCAGGTAGGAAACGGAAGCCTTCATGGTCTCCGCCGACTGGAGGACGAAGGGGAGCTGCATCTCACCGGCGCCGAACAGTTCCCCTACCGTTTTCATGCCATCCAGTAGAACGGTGTTGACGATTTCCAGAGCCGGGTAGGTTTTCAGGGCCGACTCCAGGTCGGCTTCCAGACCCACCCGGTTGCCATCGATGATGCGCCGCTTGAGCCGCTCCTCAATCGGCAGATCGGCCAGGGTGGAGGCGTCGGTCTTCTCGGCCTTCACATCCTGGTAGAACTCCAGAATGGCGGTGAGGGGATCGTAACCCGCTTTGCGCCGGTCAAAGATCAGATCCTCCAGCAGCTGGCGTTCGTCGTCGGGGAGCTTGTAGAGGGGGATAATCTTGCCCGCATGCAGGATCGCCGCGTCCAGCCCGGCCTCGATGGCGTGGTGGAGAAAGACCGAGTTGATGCGGTGACGGATGATCGGCTTGAGGCCGAAGGAAATGTTGGACAGCCCCAGGACCGTATGCACCCGGGGAAATTCGGTCTTGATGCGACGGATCGCGTCCATGGTCTCTATGGCAGCCCGGCGGAACTCCTCCTCACCGCTGCCCAGGGTGAAGGTGAGGGCATCGAAGAAGAGGTCCTCGGGCGGCAGGCCGTACTCATCGACGGCGAGGCGGTAGAGCCGCTGGGCCACCGCCAGTTTGCTGTCGGCGGTCTTGGCCATGCCGTCCTCATCGATGGTGAGGGCCACCACGGCGGCGCCATACCGGCGGCACAACGCCAGGACCGTCCGGGCCTTGTCCTCACCGTCCTCCAGGTTGATGGAGTTGATGATGGACTTGCCGGCGATATTCTGCAGGGCCGCCTCGATGGAGGGCGCTTCGGTGGAATCGATCATGAGGGGGACCGTGCAGTCGGTGTTCAGGCGGAAGGCGTAGCTGCCCAGGTCCTTTACCTCGTCCCGTCCCACGTAGGCGGTGCATACGTCCAGCACATGGGCCTGCTCCTGCACCTGGGCCTTGGCCACCGACAGCATGCCGTCCATGTCACCGGCCAGCAGGAACTCCCGGAATTTCTTGGACCCGTTGGCGTTGGTGCGCTCACCGATCATAAGGGGCTTGGGGTCTACATCGTAAGCGGCACTGCCGTAAAGGGATGAAGCGGCCGCCTCCCTTTCCGGGGTGCGGGGCCCAGCCGTCAGGCCGCCGATCTTGTCCACCACGGCTTTGAGGTGTTCGGGCGTCGTGCCGCAGCAGCCGCCGATGATATTGATCCCCAGGTCGGTGACGAAGTGGTGCAGGTCGTGGGCCAGTTCGCCGGGGGTCAGGTCATAGACCATCTGGCCGTCGATGTTCTGGGGCAGCCCGGCGTTGGGGATCACCGATAGGGCCCGCTCCCAGGACGATGCCAGGGTCCGCACGTGAGCCCCCATGGCCTTGGGACCGGTGGCGCAGTTGAGGCCCAGCACGTCGATGGGGAACGGGGCCAGGGTGGTGATGGCCGTGAGCATATCCGATCCCAGGAGCATGGCGCCGGTGTTCTCCATGGTCACCTGGGCGATAACGGGCAGGCGCACCCCCTTGGCCTTGAACTCATCGAAGACGGCGATGAGGACCGTCTTGGTCTGGAGCAGATCCTGACAGGTCTCGATGATGAGCAGGTCGGCCCCGCCGTCGATGAGTCCCGCAACCTGGCGGCGGTAGGCGGCGTGGAGGTCCTTGAAGGTGATGTGTCCCAGGCTGGGCAGCTTGGTGCCCGGACCGATGGAGCCGGCCACAAAGCGCGGGTGGCCGGGGGTCGCAAAATCGGCGGCCACGGCCCTGGCGAGCTCGGCGGCTTCCTTGTTAAGGGCGTAGTCTTCGGCGTCCAGGTCGTACTCGGCCAGCACCACCGCCGAGGCCCCGAAGGTGTTGGTCTCCAGCACGTCCACGCCCACCTCGAGGAAGCTGGCGTGCAGCTCGCGGACCACATCGGGGCGGGAACGCACCAGGATCTCGTTGCACCCCTCCTGGCCCCAGAAATCGTCGAGGGAGAGATTGCGCTCCTGGAGATTGGTCCCCACGGCGCCGTCGAAGATGACCACGCGCTGGGCCATCAGGTCGAGAAAGGGGTGTAGGTTGTCGCTCATATTGTCGGCTGCATCAGCTCCTTATGCCCGGTTTTTTTCGGGACTGAAGTTACGGCGGTGGGGTAAGGGGGGAAAGAGGAGGCTTACTCGGTCACGGCTACAGTGTGCGCCTTCCCCAGCGGGAGTTCGTTGTCGTTTTGAACCAAACCGCGGGCCTATGGAAAATATCGGTAAATATCCTTCCTGTGCAGGACTCGCATAAAGATTAATACACCGTCCCGATCTTGAAACCCGATTCGATAATTTCCGACTCGAATCCGAAAATAATTCTTATCCCTTCGTATTTTTCTCATGCTTTTGATATCTTGGAGGGTTTCTAGTTTTGGAATTTCATTAAACACAATCTGTTCAATTCTTGGTTTATACTCGTGTGGCAGTTTCTCAAAATCCTTCAGAAAGGCATGCTTAAACCTAACCTTCATTTTTATAACGTAATTTCATCTTTGTCTCTTCCAGGTCAAGTTCGTCATCATCTTCCACTTCTTCCATCGCTTTTGATAGACCGTGATCAAGTAGTGATTCCTCGATCCTTTGATAATATTTGTAGTCTAAGACAACAGATTGAATCTCACCTTCGTCGTTTACGATAAATGCTTTTTTTATCTCCATCGTTGTTCCCTTTTGTTAATGATTCCTTGGGCAAGCTACCCACTTCAATGCACCTCGACAAAGACATTAATCTGGAGTTGTGGTGCTCACACGACCATGATCACTCCTCTAATGAAGTGGTCCAACGAGGAAACTACGTTCACCTGCTCTAAGCTTTCGTCGTCAGCTGCACCAGCGGCTGGCTTTATCGGGACTGAAGTTATGTCGGTCGGGTGAGGAGGGAAATGGGACGGAGGGATGGGAAGGAATTCCGTGTCGCTGCTTCCAGTTTTGTTTCGCAGCATAATGTTTGTTGGATAGGCCTTAATTTTTCCTCTCACCAAGTAGCCATACCAGGCTTGACATCTATCCCGATCTCACCTACCTTTAAGCGCAACGCTCAATTATTCGTCTAAAGGGACTACTGGGATATTCGACCATGTGGCGCGCATACTATCTGCTTGCGATTCTATCTGTTCTTCAAGCCCAATATCAACATAAGGTGTCGGAGACCGACTACCTGCCCGCCTCGGGTTTTGGCGAACCCTACCGGTTCGTGAGCCCCCTGGCCCGCATTTCAGGGGAGCCGGAGGTCTTGCCCAGGCAGCCCCTCGACTGGCTGGGGATCGCTCCGGCGATGCTGGCAAATATCTCCGGACCGATTTTGGCAGGAACCATCAACACGGCCGGTTATGCGCACCAACCTACCGGGGGCCAGGGTGACCGGTTTCCCAGGCCGGTCCCCATGATCGAGGGGGAGCCGAACCTCTCTATGGGATTTGCACAGCCCGGCCGGATTCGGGGCCGGAAAGTGGTCCTGGCCGGGGCGGCAGCCTATACGGATATCTCGGGCCGGGCCTATGAGCCGTTTCAGGACCTCCTGACATCCCCCGATGCCCTCACCTACAGCGGCGACAGGAACGAACGGGTCCCGGGGTTCAATCGTCAGCAGCGCCACATCGTGGAGGGCCTTTTAACTGTCACTATGGAGCTGAATCCCACACTCTCCATCGCTCTCCACGGGGGCCTGAGCCGATCAACCATCGACCGGGACTTTCGCCGGGGCAGTGGAGATCCTTACTCGGAGGAAATCCGCTCATCCCTTGGGGAGGAGGATTCTCACCAGCAGCTGGGGAACGGGGAATGGGGCCTGAGTCTCCAGTATCGCCACAGCGAAGATCGGGTCAGTTTCGCTTCGGTGACCAGGATCCAGGCCACCGGGAATTTTAGCGCCAACTATTTAATGGCTCAATACTGGTTATGGCCTACAGAACCGTGGGAAGCTATCGATTATACAAATGCGTCCATCACGGGAAATGTTGACGGCTCGAGCTGGATCTTCCAGCTGGGACGGCAGATTGATCTGGGCAGCTCCGGCGAGCTCACGGTCCGCTATGAGCTGGCCCTTTATCGCAGTGATGCTCAGGCTAGCAATTACTGGAGTTGGAGGTTCGATGATGTTCTGGACTGGAACTACAGCAGCCAGGCGCTGCCGGGCAGGAATCGTCAAGCATTGATGCTGGGGTACCTGAACGATAGCCATAAACGGCTAACTTTCAGGGCCGGCCTGGTCTACCGTCATTTGACGGCCTTCACCAGATCTATAACGTACCACCATAATGGCCTGCTGAAACCCCGTTGGACTGAAGCCCGCCTGCATCGGTGGGAAGCCTCGCTTCCGGTGGGTATGGTGCTCAAACCTGAGGGGCTGCTGGGGCGCTGGGTGAACCTGTATGTGGGCCTTGAGGGTCGCTATGCCGTCCCGGGAAATTCCGCTGGGATACAATCGTGGTACCCGTGGTACGAAGAAGCCAAACCGGCGGGCAAAGTCCGGGGGAGGTTGGTGCACCATTGGGGCCTGAGCCTGTTCCCCGAGAGCAAGCTACGGGGGTACATCTACGCCCGGGATATATTCTGGCAACTGGCCCGGAATGAATCGCTGCCCATGGTGCAGATCGGCTTTGACGTGAGCCTCTAGACCTATGATGCCCAGGCTAAACCAATCGGTTCCTCCCTATGGAGGCTCTTTCCCCGTCTGCTAATTGCTGAGGACTACCGCCGGCTCCCCGTGATGCGCAGGAGCATGATGAACAGGTTAATGAAGTCCAGGTAGAGCCGCAGGGAGAGGGGGTAACTAAGTGTAGTGAAAATTGCCAAAATGGACCCAATCGTACAAATAGAACCAAGGGGCGACCCAAAACAGGCCAAGATTGTGTTTGATCGGCTGACCGGGTAACTTGTAGGAATCATATGAGCCTAGCCAAAACTGTCCTCCGTCGCGTCCTGAGCGTTGGGGAATCACTCCGTAGAGTTTAAAGCGTCGGCCAATCATAGTTCCTGATCCTTCCTCTGATTTATCACCAGGTGTTACCCAAACCCTTCCAAAGCCGATGCCTGCGAAAACCAGAGTAAATTGGACATCTGCATAGCTCATGATCTGTCCTTTGTATATCCTTATACCGATGGTCGTGGCCGGTGCAAGGTACACGAAGGAGATTCCTGCGCTGACCTGTGCCGAGAAGAACAGGCCCTGGCCAAAGCCGTACCCGATTTGAAGGCCGGGACTGATGTAGGGTATTTGGGCATGGGCTGGAGGCACGGCAGTCAATAAGAGCGCGGCGAATAAAGCTTGCTTCATGGGTCTCCCTTTCATGATTTCACGGTGATTGGGTGGCGGCCTGTCGGGCAAGATCGCTGCCATGATCATCGGCAACGGCTATCTCCGGCTCCCCGTGATGCGCAGGAGCATGATGAACAGGTTGATGAAGTCCAGGTAGAGGCGCAGGGCGCCGATGACCGCCTCCTTGGTATCCTCCTCGGTACCGGCGTTGCCGATGATGTTCGACTCCTTGATTTTCTGCACATCGTAGGCGGTGAGACCAGTGAAGATGAGGACCCCCACGTAGGAGATCACCATACCCATGGCAGAGCTGCGCATGAACATGTTCACGACCGAGGCGATGATGAGACCAAACAAGCCCATGAACAGGAAACTGCCCCAACTGGTGAGGTCCTTTTTAGTGGTATAGCCGTAAATGGTCATACCGCCAAACACACCGGCGGTGATCATGAAGGTGCTGGCCACCGACTCGGCGGTGTAGATCAGCAGCAGGGTTGAGAGGGTGACGCCGGTGATAGCGGAGTATAAGATGAACAGCCCCGTGGCCATGCGCGCGCTCATGCGATCGACGCGGCTTACGAGGCCGATGACCAACCCGATCTGCACCACCGCTGAGATGATAAAGGTGCCCATCCCGATGAAGCCGACGTTGGTGGCTACCCAGTCGGCTACGATACCCGACACGGCGAGACCGCCGCCCATCCAGGCGAAGACTTTCACCATAAAAGCCTGTTGCTCGGCGGCAATGGCCTGATCGCTCATGGTAGCGCTTGTTTGATCCATCATCACTCTCCCTTTCAGCAAATAGTGTGGTAGCGGCACGAAATTTAGTCATAAACCGATTTACCCATCGATATCCATTCGGGGGGCTGAGCACTGTGGACACCTTCCAATCCTTTCCCCTTACCACCCGCCGGGCTAAATTCCCCCGTTGAGATTAAGGAAGCGTATGAGCCTGACCGACGATATCCTCACCCAGCCCGATCTAGACGGAGCCATCCGCACCGCCGTGGCCGGGGTGCACGTCATGGATAGCGCCTACGACTGGGTGGGGGTCTACCTGCTGGAGGGGGACCTGCTCACCTTGAAGGGCGACCACTACCTGGGGG
>CAZJBG010000066.1:0-13265 GCA_964543925.1 uncultured bacterium | reverse complement strand
GCAGATCGACAGGCTTACCTGGCCCGGCTCATCAGGCGCATGGACCGGGACCATACTCCCGTCGATATCCGCTATGAGGACCTGATCATATCGAATATCCATTACGGCAACAGCAGTGTTGTCAGCCGCCTGCGGTGGTTGCCATACCTGGAGATCACCGTGGTGGGGCTGTTTATTCTGGTGGGGTTTGTCGGCTTCACCATGATTCGCAACAGCGAGAAGCGGTCCATCTGGATCGGTATGGCCCGGGAAACGGCCCACCAGCTGGGCACGCCGGTTTCCTCCCTCATGGGCTGGATTCAGCATTTACGGGACAAGACGTCGCAAAACCTGGAGGTCCTGGATGAATTGGAGGCGGATGCGCGCCGCCTGGAACAGATTGCCGACCGTTTTCAGAAGGTGGGCAGTGTCCCCAGGTTCGAGTCTCAGGACCTTTACCTGCTGGCCGAATCATCCGCCACCTACTTCCGCCAGCGGCTGCCCACCCACTCGGAGACTGCCCTTACGGTGAGCGGCGAGAGCGCCCCGGTCAAGGGTGCGGAGACCCTCCTGCAGTGGGCCCTGGAGAACCTGATCAAGAATGCCCTGGACGCCTGTCAGGGGAAAAAGGGGGCCATCCAGGTGAAGGTGGGGCGCGGTCCGGGCGGAGGTACCATCGAAGTGTGGGACAACGGCGCCGGGATCGCCCCCCGGGATCGGAAAAACATCTTCCGCCCCGGCTTTAGCACCAAGCGCACGGGCTGGGGGTTGGGCCTGAGCCTGACCCGGCGCATCGTGGAGGACATCCACCACGGCAAGCTGCAGTTGGTCTCCTCTAAACCGGGGGAAACGGTCATCCGCATGACGCTGCCGGGGGCTGGGGGCTAGGGGCTGGGGCTAGGGTAAAGTAGCAGTGGCAGTAGCAGTTGGCAGGGAAAAGAGAAAAAGGAGCAAACCGCCAAGGGCGCGGAGAGGGAAGATGAGAGATATGATAAGAGGGAGGAGATGTAAGTATCTGTTCATGTTGAATGACCGAGGTTGGGATTCCCCGAAAGCATTCCGAGCTCCTCGCGTTAATCTATAAATCCCTAATCCACAATAGCCTGGTAAGCCAGAACCGGGAACTTGTCTCCGATATCCGATTGATCATTGGGATACAGTTGGGTCATGATAATACCGATCAGCTCCTCCTCGGGATCGACCCAGAAGCCGGTGTTAAAGATGCCGCCCCAATTGTAGCTTCCTGCCGAGTTAAGGGTGCCCGATTCGCCGGGATCGGGATAAATGCCAAATCCCAGGCCAAACCTATTGCCTCCCCAGATGCTTAAATCTCCAATATGGTTGGTGGTCATTGTTTCAACCGTTTTCCGGCTCAGTAGCCGAACACCTTCCAGTTCCCCGCCGTTCAGCATCATTTGCAGAAAGCGCGCATAATCTGAAACCGTTGACACAAGGCCCCCACCCCCGGAATAGTAAGTCCGCGGGCCTGAATAGTGGTAGGTCGACGACATCACAAGATAACCAAACTCCACGGGGGTTTCCGGAAACTCGTCAAGGCCCCCTTCCGGGACCGGCATATAAAGGGAAGCCAGTCGAGATAACTTATCTTCGGGCAGATAAAAATAAGTATCCACCATCTTCAACGGGTTGAAGATGCGTTCTCGAAAGAGTTCATCAAGGCTCATCCCCGAAATCACTTCGACAAAATAACCGAGCACATCCACCGATAGACCGTAATCCCAGGCTTCTCCCGGCTGGCGCAACAGGGGCAAACCAGCCAATCTTCTGACATTGTCGCCAATGGTACCTTCGGTTTGGGTCAGTCCATCTGATATACTCGCGTTCTGGTAGAGGTCAGCGATATACTCCTGTCCCATAAAGAGGTAACTGATCCCGGACGTATGCGATAATAGTTGGCGAATGGTTATCTCCGCCTTTGCCGGTACAGTGGTGTAACCAGCTCCTGCTGACGACGGCACCAACACCTGCGGATCCTTGAATTCCGGGAGGTATTTGGAAAGCGGGTCGCTCAGCAGGAAATGCCCTTCCTCGTAGAGCATCATAACCGCTACACTGGTGATGGGTTTGGTCATGGAGGCAATGCGAAAGATAGAGTTGACCTGCATGGGCTTGCCCGCCTCGATATCGGCCATGCCGTAGGTACCGCGATGGGCCACTTTGCCACGGCGGGCTACCAGGGTTACTGCACCTGCAAACCGCTTCTCATCCACGTACTGCTGCATCACTTTGTCAATCCGTTTCAGCCGCTCTGATGAGAGCCCCACTTTCTCCGGTACAGTTGCGGGAAGGCCAATCTGAGGCGCACTGGCATCCTGGCAGGCAACCAGCAACAGAATGGCAAGGGTGAAAAGCGTGAAGCGTAAGTGCGGTTTCATATTTCACTTCCTTGGTTGGGATATTATTAATATATTTAATTTTAGGGGATATTGATCAGACAATCAAGGCATAAAGGCGGCAGCCTCAGGGCGTACCTGGTGGTTCTATCTGCTCTCCTCGCCCCGCGCTCTTTCTTCATTGTTCTTAACCCTCTTGGCTTGCCCTTCGGCCAGATCAGGGAAGGCTTGGCGGTTTCTTTCTACTAATCCCCCAAATCCCCATTCAGTGACTGGGCAATTCTCTTGCTACCTGTTCTGAAAATCCTCTAACTTTTAAAGCTGTGTACGAATAAACTTTTCCGGTTTGAGCCGATTTCGTCGCGCTCCTGGAGCGCCATGTAATTGCTGATCAAAGGCGGCCGGACCGTATCCAGATTTCTCGTAAAGTACAAGTTACCGGAGACTCAGTTTGCTCGGCCACAGCATTGAATCAGAATCGAGCGGACTTTTCGCAAGGTGCGAAGTTCGTCGGCAGCTCCCGAAGGTGGCGCTCACGGCGTCGGGGTGTCCCTGCCATAGGATAGATCATCGTTAAGTTGAGGAGATGACCATTGGCGGTTAAGATCCGTTTGAAACGTTTAGGGCGCAAGAAGCGCCCATTTTTCCGAGTGGTTGCCATTGACGGCCGCAGCCGCCGGGATGGAGCTGAAATCGAGCGCCTGGGGTGGTATGATCCGCTCGCTACCAACGGCGAGAAATATCGCCTGAATGATGATCGCATATTCCATTGGCTGAAGGAGGGCGCGCAGCCCTCAAACACGGTGAAAAACCTGTTGTCCCAAGCAGGGATCAGTCTGCGGTGGCATCTTATGCGGGCGGGTAAAAGCGCCGAGGAAATTGAGGCTGCTCTCCAGGAATGGGAGCAACAGCAGACCGAGCGCCGGCGCCGCGAGGAAGCGATAAAGGTCCAGAAAACTCGCGAGGGCAAACCGGCCAAGCCGGAAGCGGCCGTTGTGGAAGAGGAGGCCGGGGAGGCCGAAGGCACTGGTGAGACTGCGGCCGAAGAGACCCCGGTGGAAACGGCCGAGGTTGATGAAGTGGAAGCCGGGAAAACGACGGAAGGGGCAGCATCTGAAGCAGAGGAGACCCAGGAGGCCGCCCCCGAGGAAGCCGTAGCCGAAACAGCGCCCCCTGAAACCGGGAAGCCGGTAGAAGCGGAGGCCGAAGCCGCTGCTCCCGAGGAAGCCGTAGCCGAAACAGCGGCCCCCGAAACCGGGAAGCCGATAGAAGCGGAGGCCGAAGCCGCTGCTCCCGAGGAAGCAGTGGCCGAAACAGCGGCCCCCGAAACCGAGAAGCCGATAGAAGCGGAGGCCGAAGCTGCTGCCCCCGAGGAAGCGGCTGTAGCAACGGCGCCAGCCGGGAAACCTGCTGCCAAGAAAAAGGCCGGCGCACAAACCAAGGCCAAAGCCAAGGCTGTGCCCAAGGCCAAAGCCAAGGCTGCGCCCAAGGCCAAAGCCAAAGCCGCTACCAAGACCAAGGCCCAAGTTCCAGAGAAAAAATCTCCCCCCAAGGCTGAAACGGATAAAGAGGGCCAGACGGCCGAAGGATAGCCCCGCTCGTTTTTTTGACAGCGGATGAATGGTCTGAACCCACCGGCGTCATGGTCCCAACGGTATCTGGAAAAAACGACTTACCGGTCGGTATCATCACCAAGGGACACGGATTGAAGGGGGAAGTGAAGATTCGTACCTACATCAGTGATCGGGAGGTGCTGGTGGCCGGGCAGATGCTGAGGGCGACCTACCCGGATGGCCGGGTGCAAACATTGGAGCTGCGCAGTATTCGCACCCAGGGGGGAAAAGTTCTGGTTGGATTTGCAGGGATCGACGACCGGACCCAGGCTGAACGGCTCCGGGGCGTGGAGCTGGCCGTCAAACGGGAGGACCTGCCAACCTTAGGCGCAGGGGAATACTATCTGGGTGACCTGGTGGGCTACATGGTCGTGTCCGATAGCGGTGAGGTCATCGGCCCCGTACAGGAGGCCTGGGCCATGCCGGCCAACGATGTGCTGCAGGTGGCGCGGGGCAGCCGCGAAGTGCTCATCCCGGTGGTGGATGATATTGTCAAGGGGATCGATCACCTGAATCGGCAGGTGCTGATTACAGTGATTGAAGGACTGCTCGAATGACCCTGCGCATCGACATTCTGACCCCTTTTCCCCAGATGGTGGAGGCTGTGGTATCGACCTCGATCCTGGGTCGGGCGGCGGATAAGGGCGCGGTCTCTTACCACTTTACCAACCTGTTCGACTATGCCGATCCACCCCACCATAAAATTGACGACGAGCCCTTCGGCGGCGGCGCGGGGATGATTTTGAAACCGGAGCCTGTGTTCAGAGCGTATGATGAGGTGGTCAGGCAGGTTGGGGCGGGCACGAAGACCGAGGTCATTTTCCCCACGCCGGACGGTGAGCCCTTCTCTCAGGGAGCTGCTGATGCTCTGGGGCGGGCGGAACACCTGGTCTTCATCTGCGGCCACTATAAAGGGGTGGACCAGCGGATTCGGGACCAGCTGGTGACCCGTGAGTATTCCGTGGGCGATTTTGTGGTCACCGGCGGCGAGCTGCCGGCTTTGCTCATGCTCGACGCCATCGTACGGCTGCAGGACGGTGTTCTGGGCGACAAGGAATCGGGAGAAACCGATTCGTTTACCAGCAGCCTGTTGGATGGGCCTCATTATACGCGACCTCGACAGTATCGCGGGCTGGACGTGCCCGAAATCCTGCTCTCGGGCGACCATGGCGCCATAGCCAGGTGGCGCGGGGAACGGCGCGCGGAGCAGACTAAAACGCGACGTCCCGATCTATGGGAAAAATTCTTGGCCACCGAAAAGCAAGTGATGGAGAAAGAAGATGGATAAAATTTTGCACGAGGCCACCCAAACCTATTTACAGACCAAACACCCAGAATTTCGTCCCGGCGACCGCGTGGCCGTGGATGTCAAGGTGGTGGAGGGGAGCCGGACCCGTCTCCAGACCTTTGAGGGGAATGTCATTGCCATGTCCGGCAGCGGCATCAACAAGACCTTCACGGTACGGAAGATATCCAAGGGGGTCGGGGTCGAACGGATATTCCCCCTGCACAGCCCCAGCATCGATGGGATTCGGGTGGTGCGGCTGGGCAAGGTCCGGCGGGCTAAACTGTACTATCTCCGTAAACTCAGGGGGAAGGCTGCCCGGATCAAGGAGCGGCGGTAGCCTGATTGACCCGGGCTGGATGAAGGAGTCACCCCAAAGTGGCTCTTTTTCTTCTAGACCGTCATTGCGCGGTCTGCCGGAGCGGGGGGTAGAACTGCCCAGACCAACCGCCAAGCCGGTTTGGCAGGCATAAGATGGACATCCGCAGCGTTCTGACCATCACATTCCTGGGGCATCTGCTCAATCACAGCCTGACCCTGATCTATCCGGTGATCATGATCCAACTGGCCGGCCTGTATCCCGGCACTTCCCTCACCACCCTGGGCCTCCTGGGCACCGTCCACTACTTCCTCTACGGGCTGGGGGCTTTCCCCGCCGGTTGGCTCACCGATCGCATGGGCGCCCGCAACATGCTCATCATCTATTTCCTCGGCTCGGCCCTGGCGGTGCTGGTGCTCGTGATGGCCACCAGCCTGGTCCAATTGGCGATGGGGTTGGCGCTGCTGGGGCTGGCCTGCAGTCTCTATCACCCTTCCGGGCTGACCATGATCAGCCACGCCTCACCCCGCATCAGCCGGCACCTGGGTATCCACGGCATTGCCGGCAGCCTGGGATTGACCCTGGGACCGCTGGTGGGCGGTGTGCTGGCCGCCTGGCAGGGCTGGAAGGCGCCCTATATACTGTTCGGCGCATTCGCCCTGTTCGCCGGGCTATACCTGTGGATGACCACCTCCACCGATCGCAGCCACGTTTCGCCGGCCCATCCCCAGGCTGGGCGGTCCAACCGGCTGCGGCCCCTCGTGTACAGTTACCTCATCGGCATCTTCATGGGCTTGGCCCACCGGGGCACCCTGAGTTTCCTCCCCCTTCATTTTTCTGAAATGTTCCAGGGGGCATTAGCGCCCGTGATGATCGGCGGTCTGCTCACGGCCCTGGTGCTGGCCAGCGGTATACTCGGTCAAATTCTGGGCGGCAGGTGGGGTGACACCTATCGGCGGGAACGAATCCTGTGGATCGTGGTCGCCGCCAACATCCCCCTGTTGGTGCTCATGTCCACTACCCGTGGATCGGTCCTGGTGGGGATGGCGCTCCTCTGGGGGGTCATGAACTTCACCTATCAGCCCATTGCCAACGCCCTCATCTCCGACTTCTCCAACCCCCGGAATAGGGGCACCCTGTTCGGTATCCTCCACGGTCTCACCTTCGGTGTGGGAGCGTTGGCCTCCACCGTGGGTGGCGTTGTAGGTGACCGCTGGGGCACGGCCGCCATTTTCATGGTCATGGGGCTGCTGCTGCTTCCCGGCGTGCTGGCGGGGGTCATGCTGGGGGCAGATAGCCGAGCGGTTTCCGTTGATTCCCCGTAGCGCCGACTCTATATTCAACGTTCTATGACAGCTCATCCCAACGATATCAACGGCGGTTCCGAGGTGGTTGACCTCGCCGCCCGCTTGGCGGCCCTGGAGGCGGATATGGAACGCCTCAACCATATCGGAATCTCCCTGTCCAGTGAGAAGAATCTCGATAAGCTGCTGGAGACCATCGTCACCGATGCCCGGAACTTTACCCATTGCGACGCGGGGACCCTTTACCGGGTCAACGAGAAAAAGAAGGCCCTCACCTTCGAGATCATGCAGACCAAGTCTACGGGGTACCACGCCGGCGGCACCACCGACGTTAAGATCACCGTACCCCCGGTGCCCCTGCAGGTGGATGGCAAGCCCAACCACGCCAATGTCTCGGCGTCGGTGGCCATCACCGGGAAGGTGGTGAATATCCCCGATGTTTACGAAGCCGAAGGGTACGACTTTACCGGACCCAAGAAATACGACGAGATGACCGGCTACCGCACCCAGTCCATGCTGGTGATTCCCATGACCGACCATACGGACAAGGTCATCGGGGTGCTGCAGCTGATCAACGCCCTTTCGCCCGATGGCGAGCGCATCCCCTTCGATGCCAAATACGAGTCGATGGTGCGATCACTGGCCAGCCAGGCGGCGGTAGCCATCAACAATGCCCAGCTGATCCTCGATATTGAGAACCTTTTCAAGTCGGTGGTGCATTACACGGTAAAGGCTATCGATGCGCGAAGCCCGCACACGGCGGGCCATTCCAGCCGGGTGGCCAAACTCACCCGTCGCTTGGCGAAGGATATCAACCTCCAGACGAAGGGCCCCTTCGCCGACATTCACTTTACCCCCGATGAGCTGGAAGAGATATGGGTGGCAGGTATCATGCACGATGTGGGCAAGATCGGAGTGCCCGAGTTCGTGCTGGAAAAACAGAACAAGCTGGACGGAGCCAAATATACGGTGGTGCTGGACCGGTTGCAGAAAATCAAAGAACTCTTCTACCTGCGGACCAAACTCCGTAACGCCACCAACGGCCATCCCGAGCAGTTTGAGGATGAGCAGCTGCAAACGGAGCTCAAAGAGTTAAAAGAGGATCACGAATTTATCCTGTGGGTGAATAAGCCGGGTTTCCTGGCCCCTGAAAAGAAGGCCCAGCTGGACCGGATCGCCGCCAAGACCTTTGTGGATGGTGAAGATCATCAACAACCCTACCTCACCGAGGAGGAGTATAAAAACTTTTCCGTGGTCAAGGGCAATCTGACCGATGAGGAACGGCGCACGATCCAGCAACACGTGGTGGAGACGGCAAATCTCCTGCGTAAACTGCCCTTCATCGATAAGCTGGCCAGGGTTCCCCTGTATGCCGCCAGCCATCACGAGTGGCCCAACGGCAAGGGCTATCCCAAGGGCCTGAAGGGGGACGAGATTCCCCTGCCGGCCCGCCTGATGTGTATTGCCGATGTGTGGGACGCCCTTACCGCCCAGGACCGCCCCTACAAGCCCCCGATCCCCCCGGAAAAATCGTGCCAGATTCTCCAGGCCGGCGCGGAGCACAATGAGTTTGACAAGGATGTGGTCGATCTGTTTATCGCTCATCGGCTGTGGGAGAAAAAGGCCGGCGAGATTTCGGAATTCCCCGATGAGGATGACTAGCCTCTCTTGGGGCCGGTTTGGGTGAACCAGCGCCGAGGGTCCGGGAGGCCCTCAAGACCTTACCCTCGATTGACGATCTACTGACCTTATTCCCACCCGAACGTTACCGAATACCGCGGCAACAGGTGAAGGCGGCCATGCGGGCCACCCTGGCCGATGTGCGCCAACAGCTGCTGACCGGCCGGGAGCTGTCTGATATTCCCGCCACGGTGGAAGCCGCCGTAGGCCGCCGACTGGATACCCTGGCACGGCCGAACCTGCGGCCGGTGCTGAACGGTACCGGCGTGGTGTTGCATACGGGTCTGGGCCGGGCGCCCCTCAGCCGGTACGTCCTCGACCAGGCCTTCCGGGCCGTCAGCGGGTATGCCAACCTGGAACTGGACCTTGAAACCGGCAAACGGGGCGAGCGCCTCGACCTGGTGGCCGACCTCATCGTGGCCCTCACCATGCCGGCCCCTAAAGGCTCGGCAGGGGCGCTGGTGGTGAACAATAACGCCGCCGCCGTGCTACTCATGCTCAACGCCATCGCCGAGGGGCAGGAGGTGGTGGTGAGCCGCGGCCAGCAGGTGGAGATTGGCGGTTCCTTCCGCATGCCCGACGTTATCAAAAAGGCCCAGGCGGTGATGGTGGAGGTGGGGACCACCAACCGGACCCACCTGTCCGACTATGAGCAGGCGATTACCCCACAGACCGGCGCCCTGCTTTACGTCCATCCCAGCAACTATAGGGTGGAGGGCTTTACCAAAGAGGTGCCGGTGGCCGAGCTGGCCGACCTGGCGAAAAGGAAGCGGTTGCCGCTCCTGGTGGACCTGGGCAGCGGCTCCTTCCTGGATGCGCCCGCAGGGGGGCTGGCCAGGGAGCCCAGCGTGGCCTCCATTCTCAGGGATGGGGCCCATGTGGTCTGTTTCAGTGGTGACAAACTGCTCGGCGGTCCCCAGGCCGGCATTCTCGTAGGCCGGAGCAAATGGCTCAAGCGGTTGCGCAACAATCCCCTCTACCGGGTCCTGCGCTGCGACAAGGTCACCCTGGCCATCCTGGAGCAGACCCTCCGTACCTACCTGGACGAAAAGACCCATTTCCCCGAGAACCTGGCCCTCAGGCTCCTCGCTCGTGGACCAGCGGAGCTCCGCCAGCAGGCGGAGGACATCCTGGGTCGTCTCTCCCCGGCATGCCGTGAAAGGGCCACCATCGCGCTGGTTGAATCGACGGTGGAGGCGGGGAGCGGGTCCCTCCCCCAGGTGGACCTGCCCAGCATGGCCCTGGCCATTACCCGGCCGGGGACCACCCCATCGGAACTTGCCAGAGCGTTTCGCCTGGCCGACCCACCCGTGGTGGGGTATGTTCATCGGGGGCAGTTTTTTATAGACTTGAAGGCGCTGCCCCCCGAGCAGAATGACCTGCTGGTCCAGAGCATGGAGGCGGTGCTCGTAGCGACTGCTGGAGGCGCCGCCGAAGGGGTCAATGAGTAGGGCAGGCCAAGTGGTCATCGGTCTGGCGGGCCACATCGATCACGGCAAGACCGCTCTGGTAATCGCCCTCACCGGGGTGGACACCGATACCCAGGCGGAGGAGAAACGCCGGGGGATGACCATCGACATCGGGTTCGCGTTCCTCACCGATACCATCACCCTGGTGGACGTGCCGGGCCATGACCGGTTCGTTAAAAACATGGTGCGCGGCGTGGCGGGAATCCACCTGGGCCTGCTGGTGGTGGCCGCCGATGACGGCGTGATGCCTCAGACGCGGGAGCATTTCCAGATCCTCCGCTTTTTGGGCGTGCCGCGAATCTGTGTGGTCATCAACAAAATTGACCTGGTCGAAGAGGACTGGGTGGATCTGGTGGAAGAGGACCTTCACAAGCTGCTGGAGGGGACCCCTTACGCGTCCAGCCCGGTGCTGCGGGCGTCGGCCCAGACCGGCGCCGGTGTGGATGCCCTGCGCACAACCCTCATCGATGAGGCGGCCCAGGTGCCGGTGGGGGCCGATCGGGGCTTTTTCCGCCTGTCCATCGACCGGGCTTTCAGCCTCAAGGGCTTTGGCTCGGTGGTGACGGGGACCGTGACCAGCGGGGGCCTGAGGACCGGGGATGCCCTGGAACTTCTGCCGGGGAATCTGAACGTGAAGGTGCGCGGCATCCAGAGCCACGGCCAGGAGGTGGATCGGGCGGTGCTTGGGGATCGGGCCGCCCTGAATGTGGGCAACCTTTCGATGGAACAGCTGGCCCGTGGCGAACAGGTAGCCGCGCCGGGTTATGTGCATACCCCCCAGTCGCTGGCCGTGGATCTTACCCTCCTTGACAGTGCGCCCGCTCTGCCCCCCCATCATCCGGTGCGGGTGAATGTGGGCACCGCCGAAGTGATGGCTAAAATCAAATTTCCGGCTGGCGGCAAGTTACAGCCGGGGCACAGCGCCGTGGCGGTGCTCAGCCTGGCTGAGCCGGCCCCGGTGATCAGGGGTGACCGCTTTATCCTGCGCAGCTTTTCCCCCGTCACCACCATCGGCGGCGGCAGGATCATCGAAGTGGAGCTGCCCACCTCATGGAAGGAGCAGAAAAAGTGGGTCAACCGGTTGGCGGCGGTCCCCGAAGAAGAGCGCCTGGACCTGGTTATTGCCGCCCGGCAGGCCCGGCCATTCACCCTGCAAACACTGGCCCGGCGCTGGGGCTGGTCCGAGGATAAGACCACCCGGTTGCTGCCGGAAGGGACCCTCACGCTGGGTCGCACCGACGACCCGTGGTACCTTACTTCCGCCCAAGCCGAGGGTCTCACCGAGGAGACTTTGGGGGTGGTGCAGGCCTTCCACGACCAGCAACCCTACAGCCGGGGAGCCAACCGGGAGCATATTCGCCAACAGGTGGGCGGTAACGAACGCTTCATGGAGGCTTGGCTGAAGGAGCTGGTGACCCGGGGACGGTTGGCCGTGCAGGATGATACCTGGCGTTTGCCGTCCTTTACCATCAACCTTTCGCCCACCGATGAGGCCCTTCTAAAGCGGCTGGTGGACCGGGCCCGGTCCCAGGGGTTTGGCGGCGAGTACGTGGAAGAATGGGCCGCCGGACTGGACGCCCCGGTGGAGCAGGTCAAGACCCTGGCCGCCCTGGCCGAGGACCAGGGGCAGCTGGTCCGGGTCAGTCAGCGGCTCATGCTCCACCGGCAGGCCGTCGACCAGCTCATCGAGGAGGTCAAGGGGCATTTCGAGGCCCACAGCGAGCTCTCGGTGGCCGACCTGAAGACCATCACCGGCACCAGCCGGAAACATGCCGTCCCCCTGCTGGAATACCTGGACCGGACGGGGCATACCTTGCGCATCGGCGACAAGCGGGTCAGGCCGGAGGGGTAAGGTGGCAGATCAAAGGAAATCCCATGAATATGAATAAAAGATTCTCAATGACCATCCTGATTCCCATGCTGATCTCTTCCTCTGGATGTGACGATCCTGATCATGGATTCGTCTATCCTTTGTCCGTGGGCAATAGTTGGGAGTATACCAGAGAATGGTCGTCTTTTTCCTATGCCGATAGTCTCAATCCTGTTTACGAAGATACATCGACTTTTACCTCACAGATTTCCGTCACGGTGACCGGAACGGCCGTGTTGCGGGATACGTTTGAAACTTATGCGCTCACCGCTGCGGAGATCCAGGGCAGCCAAACCTATACGGGAATCGGTTATTTTGGTCAGGGTAGTGACGGCCTCTATCTCTATGGGCATGAAGGGTTTGGTTCGAATGTTCTGCCGAAGCGCGCATCTGGCGGTCCGGCGTCGGGCAAGGTCCTTTTTAAAGGCATGTCTTTTGATAGTGTCAGGGAGTTGTTGGACTGGGTTCAACAGTCCCAACCGGTAGGCTATCTCACAACGACAGACTCCCTTTACCAGGAGATTCCGCCTCTCAAGACGATTCCCTATCCCCTGACAACGGGAACGACCTGGACTTACAGACCGCCGAGGGATCCTTTGTGGATCGTTAAACAGGTTATGGGTAAGGAGACGGTGGCTGTACCGGCCGGGAGTTATGCCTGCCATAGGATAACCTGGCGCTATGATGTGAATGGCGATGGTGTTATTGACGAGGGCATTGAGATCAATGATTATATCGGTCCGGTGGGCCTGGTCCTACGCCACGTGGTCGTTAAGGGTTCGATTCGAAAGGATGAAACCGGCGGGGTTATTGGCTATATTGATACAATAGGTGAGTATAAACTTGAAACTGTTTCCATTGAAGGATGAGCGCCTCGCCCCAGTTCATTTTTTTCGGGGATTAACGTCCAGCTCGTCTGTTGTCGACAAGCGGGTAAGGCCGGAGGGGTAGGGTCGTATGGCTATACGCCCCTACAATAGGCTGAGAATAACGGGTAGCCCCGATGGGTAAGACTAAGACCGACAAGAAGCCCTCTCTCGACCCCACGCCCCTCATGCGCCAGTACCGGGAGGCCAAAAAGGCCCATCCCGAGGCCGTCATGCTGTTTCGCATGGGGGATTTTTACGAGACCTTTGAGGAGGACGCCAAGATCGCCTCCCAGGTGCTGGGCATTGCCCTCACCAAGCGGTCCAATAAGGGGCGCTCAGGCAAACCGGGACCGGCGTCTGAAGTACCGCTGGCGGGGTTCCCTTACCACGCCCTGGATGCCTATCTCCATAAGCTCCTGGATGCCGGGTACAAGGTGGCCATCTGTGAACAGGTGGAGGACCCCAAACTGGCCAAGGGGCTCGTCAAGCGGGAGGTGGTGGAGGTGGTCACCCCCGGCACCGC
>CAZJBG010000065.1:10102-13691 GCA_964543925.1 uncultured bacterium | reverse complement strand
AACTCTACTTCACCACCCGTGTGCCCCTCGACATCGACTTCTCTTGCGGGCTGGGCAAAGCTAACCTGGATCTCGGGGAACTCCAGGTAAAAAACCTGTCCCTGAACAACGGCCTCGGTGAGACAACTCTCGATTTCTCTACGCCCAATCCCGTCCAGATGCGGAAACTCGCTGTCGGTAACGGCCTGGGTGAATTGACGGCCTGGCGCTTGTCGAATAGCCGGGCGGACCGCCTGTCCTTCGACATCGGTTTGGGATCGGCCGAACTGGACTTCAGCGGTGCAGAACTCCGGGATATGCGAATCGACATCAACGTGGGATTGGGCGACGTGACGCTGCGAATTCCCCGGGATTACAATGTGGATCTCGACGCCGAGGAAAACTTCCTTTCATCCATCGATACCCGGGGCATGGTTCAGGTGCGCAGAGGCCGCTACCGCTACCGTAGCGAGGACCCCGACTCGCAACGGCCTTCCCTGATAATCGAAGCCGCCGTTGGCTTGGGCAGCATCGACGTGAGATGGATCGACGACGACGATTGAGCCTGGCGAGTAGCGGTCGGCCGTCAGTACTGTAGCAGTCGCACTGAGGCTCACGAACTACGACGGGACTGAACCAGCCTCAAGTCCCTAGTCTCAAGCCCCTAGTCCCTACTTCAACAGCGCCAGCTTGATGCTCTTCGTGTAACTGGCCGTGACCAGCCGGGCAATATACATGCCGGTGGGCACCTCCCGCCCTCTGGCGTCGCTCCCATTCCACATCAGGCTGTGATACCCGGCCTCGAGGCGGCCGTCCACCAGACGGGCCACCTCCCGGCCCAGCAGATCGTACACCACCAGGTAGACCTCTGCCGCCTCCGGCAGATCGAAGCGCAGGGTGGTGCTGGGGTTGAAGGGGTTGGGGTAGTTGGGGTGCAGGGCGAAGGTTTCGGGCACCAGGGCCTGCCGGAGGACGTCCAGAGTGCTGGCATCAATGGTCAGGGTGAGGGGACCGTTGGACGCCCAGGTGGTATCGGTCCCGTCGGCAGCGAAGATGTCCCAGGTCCCCGTGACGGTCAACAGGCTCAGATTCTCCATGACCGCTGCCACGGCTGCATAGGGCAGCCGCACCTCAGTGGCGGTGGTGTCGCCCAAGGTGAACAGAGCGCCCAGACCATCGGTGAGTACGGCCCCGTAGCACACGATGTCGCCGTCCGCATCCACGGCCCCTTCCCAGGCGAAGGTGAGGGTGTCGCCCAGGTTGGCGCTGGTGATGACCAGGGTGGAATCGGGCCCCGGCGACAGGAGGGCGAAGGCCTCCGGTGAGGTGTTAAACGGCGTGGCGCTGGCTTCGTCGGAATAATCGCTTTCGTTGTCGTTCACATCCACCGCCGTGACCCGGTAGTAATAGGTCGTGCCGTTGGTGAGGCCCGTAAGGGTCCGGGTGGTGTCCAGGGCGCCCCCCAGAATGGTGGTGGAGTCCACCAAGGTGGTGGGACTTGCCGTCGTACCCCCGTAAATGCGATAGTAGAAGAAATCGGTATCCGTATTGGGCGACCAGGTGAGGGTCACCTCTGAATTGCCTGCTGCCGCCGCCAGATTTTGAGGCGCCGCCGGGGCCGTCGTGTCGATGACGGTTACCGTAAAGGGCCGGCTGTGGAGGGTCAGCGCGGTAGCCACCGTATTGGTGACCCGCAAGACGTAGGACCCGGCATCCACCGGGCCGGTGATAAACAGTATCATGGTGCTGTCGTTGACGCCGCTGATGTTGGCCGCCTCAACGGGAATGTCGGCGCCATCCTTGGTCCACTGGTAGACATCGCTGGCAGCGCCACCCACCTCAACGGTGAAGGTCAAGGTCGAATCGGCCACAATGGTGGTATCGACGGCTGTGCCCACGCTGTCCTGGGGGGTATAGGTAAACGTGGTGGCGACCCCGATGTTGGGCTCAAGGTCCTCGAAGGTGAATTGATTACTTTGTACTATCAGAAGTGACAAAACTGACAATGCACTTAGGTCGGGCAGGCCGGTCAGTTGATTGCTCGAAAGGACCAGCGTCGTCAGACCGGTAAGGCTGCTAATCTCAGTGGGGACCGCGCTCGTCAGTTGGTTGCTATTAAGAGCCAATGATGTCAAATTGGTGAGACTGCTGATCTCCGTGGGGATAGCGCCCGTCAGTTGATTGCTACCCAGATTCAGATTCGTCAAATTAGTGAGAGTGCCAATTTCTACGGGAATAGCGCTGGCCAGAAGGTTGGTATTAAGCCGCAGGTCTACTAACCCGGTGAGGCTGCCAATTTCTACGGGAATCGGACCGGTCAGCCCATTGCTATAAAGATATAGCGATGCCAAATTGGTGAGGCTGCCGAGCTCGGTGGGAATAGTGCCGGTCAGTTGATTGTCATATAACCACAATGATACTAGACCGGTCAGGCTGGCAAGCTCCACGGGGATCGGACCTACCAGATTATTATTGTTCAAATTCAACTGCGTCACCCGGCCTCCTGAAACCGTCACGCCGTTCCAGGCGGATACTGGGTCGCTGAGCGTCCAGGGGGTCGTCCAATTGGCCCCATCCGTGCTGTTGTAAAGGGCCACCAGGGCCAGGGAGTCAACGTGAAGTAGGGTCTGGACCGTCACTTCGATGGGTCGGCTATACAGGGTCAGGTCGGGGGCGATAGTGTTGGTGATGCGCAGGGCATAAGTACCAGCCACACTTGGATCTAGGATATAAATAGTTACGGCGCTGTCCGTTGCGCCGGAGGTAATGGGACCATCCGTGAAGTCCGCGCCATTTAGCGACCATTGATACTGGTTGGCCGTGCCGCCTGTGATGACCTCGAGGGTGAGGCTCGTACCCACAACGACAGTCGTATCAATCGCACTACCCACGCTGTCCTGGGGTGAATAGTCGTACACCTCCCACGAGAGCGCCGCGTAGGGCTCAATATCTTCAAACGTAAAGCGGTTGTTCTGGAGGTAAACGGCCCACAAGCCGGTCATGGCGCTGGTCAAGTCGGGCAGATCGATGAGTTGGTTGTTGTTGAGAATCAGTTCGCCTAACCCGGTGAGGGCACCCATCTCGATGGGAACGGCCCCGGTCAATTTGTTGCCGCTCAAGTCCAGGTCAAACAAACTGGTGAGATCGCCAATCTCGACGGGGAGGGGACCTGCCAGATTATTACTGGACAAATCAAGGGTGACAACTCTGTCGGTCCCGCCTGCCGCCGCCGAAACAGCCGCAACAGCCGCTGAAATGGAGGGTTGCCCTGATGGGGGACTTTGGGCGCCGCCGCCGGAGGTGGTGACGCCGTACCAGGTGTCCACGGTTCCGGTGAGCCAATTGGTCTTGTTGGTCCAGCCAACCCCGTTGGTGCTGTTGTAAAGGGCCACCAGGGCCAGGGAGTCGGCGTCCAGAACCTGAGCCCGGGCCGGTGTGATGAGGACCGCCAGCCACAGGGCCAGCAGCACAATATAAACAGAACCGGGTAAACGCCGTGCGTAAACCATTTTTGTCCCTCGCATTATTCGTCGTGGAAGGCGGTGGTGGGAAGTATAACAGCTAAGTTGCTGTTATACAACAAAAAATGAGGTTACGGGGCTGGCCGGGT